>JBIOWI010000428.1:0-2363 GCA_044868325.1 Hyphomicrobiaceae bacterium | reverse complement strand
ATCTGGCTGTCTTGCCCGTCATTGCCGCTCCTTTGTCCCTAATATAGGGCAATCGAACGGCAGCCACAACGCAGATTGCTCCGCAGGCCCCAAGATGGGTCAGGCGGAGGCAAGACAGCGCAATCTCAGGCCTTCTCCTCGGCGGGCACCTCGCCGGCGGTGGCCTCGGCCATCAGCCGCTGGGCCTGGCCCACCCAGTCGTCCTTCTCGATGCGGCCCTCCAGGCTGAGCGCCTCGTCGACATTGGCGATGTCGTCGTCGGAGAAGTTGGCGATCTGCTCGAACTTGATGACGCCGAGGCCGGCCAGGCGCTCGGCCAGCTCGGGCGCGATGCTCGTGATGTGGGTGAGGTCGTCCGGCGCGCCCTTGGGCTTCTTGAAGCCCTTGAAGGCGGCGTTGAGGCGCTTGGCGCGGGCGTCGGTGCGCTCGAAGATGCGCGCCGATTTGCCGCGGCGGCCGCGCAGGTAGTAGAGCTTGGCCCGGCGCACCTTGCCGCGGCGGAGCACCTCGATGTTGGCGATATAGGGCGAATAGATCGGGAACACGCGCTCCACGCCCTCACCATATGAGATCTTGCGCACCGTGAAGCTCTCGTTGAGCCCGCTCCCCGAACGGGCCATCACCACGCCCTCGTAGGCCTGGAGCCGGACGGTGGTCTTGGGCTCCGCCGTCTTGGCCCTCCTCTTGTCCTTGGGGTCGGCCTCGGCAATCTCCACCACCTTGACCATGACCCGGACGGTATCGCCGGGCGAGAACTCCGGCACCATGCGCTGGGCCGTGACGGCGCGAATCTGGTCGCGCTCCAGTTGCTGGATGATGGTGCCGGTCATGGAAGCCTCGATACTGTCGGACGGCGCGAACGGCCCCGTCCACCTGGATGGGAGAGGCCTGCGGCGGTTGTTCGGAAGCCAATGGCGCGCTTCTCTAGCGAATCGACGGCCCCTTGTCGATGGGCCGGTGCATGGATGGGTGCAGGACCCGGAGTGCCCGCAGGGTCGGCCGCCGTCGCATCGCCCCCATATCGTTCTGGCCGGAACGGCCGGTCTCAGGCCTCCAGGGGCAGGGCAGCGAGCAGGCGCTCCAGGGTGGCCACGGTGGAGCGGTCCATGCGGCCGTCGACGCGCTCGGGGCGGAAGTGGCGCTGGAAGGCGGCGATGACGAGCTCCGTCCTCTCGTCGATCACGCCGGTGGGCTCGATGCCGTAGCCGTAGCGGCGGAGCGCTACCTGGAAGGCGGCGATGCGCGGCTCGGCAGCGCCGAGACCCAGCCCGTCGTCCCCGGCAATGGCAGGGGCGGGGGCGACCCAGTGACCGATGCCGGCCCGGGCCAGACGCGCCCAGTGGAGCTTCTCGCCTGGGTCCCGCTTGCGCGAGGGCGCCACGTCGGAATGGGCGAGCACGCGCTCGGGCCTGATGCGGTGACGGGCGACGATGTCCCGGCCGAGCCGCTCCACCGCCTGCATCTGGACGTCGGGAAAGTCGGGATAGCCATAGGCATGGCCGGGGTTGTGGATCTCGATGCCGATGGAGGCCGAGTTGATGTCGGTCTCGCCGTCCCAGATCGACTCGCCCGCGTGCCAGGCGCGCAGCTCCTCGGCCACCATCTGCGTGATGCGGCCGTCCTCGTCGATGCCGTAGTGGCACGACACGCCGCTGCCCTCGCGCGTCAGCCAGTCGATGGCTTGCGCCATGCTCTCCAGGCCGGTGTAGTGCAGGAGCAGGATGGTGGGGGTCAGGCCGTTGCGGCGCGGCTCGACGTTGGGCGAGGCCCTCACCTCGTCGACCAGCGCGCTGTCCGGAGCGGCGATGGAGGCGATCACAAGCCGCGCTCCTTGGCGATCGTGTCGTAGGCGGCATTGATGGCGGCGAGCTTGCGGGTGGCGATCTCGACGAACTCGGCCGGCACGCCGCGGCCCATCAGCTTGTCCGGGTGGTTGTCGGTCACCAGCTTGCGGTACTGGCGCCTGATCTCCTCGTTGCTGGCGCTGGGGGTGAGGCGCAGCGCGTCGTAGGGGTTGCCGTGGTCCACCACGAACCGCGCCCGGAAGAAGCGGAACTCGCTGGGTGAGAAGCCGAAGCGGCGGGCCACCTCGGCCAGTAACGCATCCTCCTCCGGGTGCAGGGCGCCATCGACCGCGGCCACGTACATGAGCCCTTCCAGCACGTCCTGCAGGAGCTTCTTGTTGTCCTTGAGCAGCGCCGCGATCTCGTCGGCGTAGGCTTCGTATCCGGCGACATCCTGCTTGGCGAGGCTGAAGATGCGCTTGACGTTGTCAACCTCCTCGGGCGCGCTCCGATAGACCCGCCTGAACGCCTCCACCTCCAGCGGCGAGACGACGCCGTCCGCCTTGGCCATCTTCGCCG
>JBIOWI010000427.1:0-2842 GCA_044868325.1 Hyphomicrobiaceae bacterium | reverse complement strand
TTACGCGCGGCAAAATCCGCTTCCCTTTCGGAGGCTTCGGCCGCTCGTTCACCACGGCGCGAAGGCCATCCTCGATCAGCGCGGTGAGCGTGCGTCCTTCGGCCGCCGCCTTGCGCTTGGCGCGGCGCAACAGATCCTCAGGAAGGCGGACGGTCGTTCGCATAGCAGATATGTACGTACGAGACATATATATGTCAAGGACGTCTGAACGTCACTTCATCGTCGGGATCACGAACTCGGCGCCCTCCTTCACGCCGCTCGGCCAGCGCGAGGTCACCGTCTTGGTCCTGGTGTAGAACCGCACCGAATCCGGGCCGTGCTGGTTGAGGTCGCCGAAGGCGGAGCGTTTCCAGCCGCCGAAGGTGTAGTAGGCGAGCGGCACCGGGATCGGCACGTTGATGCCGACCATGCCGGTGTTGACCCGGGCTGCGAAGTCGCGGGCGGCGTCGCCGTCGCGGGTGAAGATGGCGACGCCGTTGCCGTACTCGTGGTCGGAAGCGAGTTTTAGGCCGTCCTCGTAGGTCTTGGCGCGCACGACAGAGAGGACGGGACCGAAGATCTCCTCCTTGTAGATGCGCATGGTGGGCTGCACCTCGTCGAACAGGCAGCCGCCCATGTAGAAGCCGCTCTGGTAGCCCTGCATCCTGAATTCGCGGCCGTCCACCTTGAGCTTGGCGCCCTCCTCGATGCCGAGCGCCACGTAGTCCTTCACCTTCTGCACGTGCGCCGCCGTCACCAGCGGGCCGAAGTCGGCGTCGGCCGAGGTGGAGGGGCCGATCTTCAGGCTCTCCACCCGCGGGATAAGCTTCTCCACCAGGAGATCGGCAGCCTTCTGCCCAACTGGCACCGCCACCGACACCGCCATGCAGCGCTCGCCGGCGGAGCCGTAGCCGGCGCCGACCAGGGCGTCGACGGCCTGGTCCATGTCGGCGTCCGGCATGACGATCATGTGGTTCTTGGCGCCGCCGAAGCACTGCACGCGCTTCCCCGCGGCGCAGCCCTTGGCGTAGATGTAGGCGGCGATGGGGGTGGAGCCGACGAAGCCGACGGCCTGGATGTCCGGATGCTCCAGGATCGCGTCCACCGCCTCCTTGTCGCCGTTGACGACGTTGAGGATGCCGGCCGGCAGCCCGGCCTCCAGGAACAGCTCCGCCAGCATCAGGGGCACGCCGGGGTCGCGTTCCGACGGCTTCAGGATGAAGGCGTTGCCGCAGGCGATGGCCGGCGCGCACTTCCACAAAGGGATCATGGCCGGGAAGTTGAACGGCGTGATGCCGGCCACCACGCCCAGCGGCTGGCGCATGGAGTAGAGGTCGATGCCGGGGCCGGCGCCCTCGCTGTACTCGCCCTTCATCAGGTGCGGGATGCCGACGGCGAACTCCACCACCTCCAGCCCGCGCTGGATGTCGCCCTTAGCGTCGGCGACGGTCTTGCCGTGCTCGCGGGCGAGGCAGTCGGCGAGCCTGTCGTAGTCGCGGTGGGCGAGTTCCAGGAACTTCATGAGCACGCGGGCGCGCCGCTGCGGGTTGGTGGCCGCCCACGCCGGCTGCGCGGCTAGCGCGTCCTCCACCGCCGCCGCCACCTCGGACTTGGAGGCCAGCGGGACTCTGGCCCGCAGCGAGCCGTCCATGGGCTGGAACACGTCGCCGAAGCGGCCCGAAGTGCCCTTCACGTGCTTGCCGCCGATGAAGTGCGTCAGCTCTGCCGGTGTGGCGTTGGACATGGATGACATGCGGCGCTTCCCCGCGATTGCGATGCGTTATCTGTGTCGAGGAGCAATCCTAAGGCGGGTTGCGGGGCTTGGCCAAGGCCGGCGTCGGTTGCGCCAGGCGAAGCGCAGACCCAGCATGGATGCGCTGCCCAAGGCGTTGAGATCGCTGCCGGCGCCCGACCCGCGGACCGATCGCACCGATTTGCCTTCTCGATGTCGGGGCGCCCGAGGGCCATTTGCCCCGTGCCGGCAAGCACTTGCCTTCCCGGCCCGGCTGGGCTAGGTCGGGCGCAGCCGCGGTATCCGACGCTGGTCCGTTCTTTGCACTCCCCGATCGTACGGCCGAGAGCATCCCGATGCCCGCCTCCGCTCTGTTGACTGTCATGATCGCTGCGGCGCGCAAGGCGGGCAGGGGCCTGGCGCGCGACTTCGGCGAGGTGGAGCAGCTGCAGGTCTCCGTCAAAGGCCCGGCCAATTTTGCCACCAGCGCCGATCTCCGCTCCGAGGAGACTCTGTTCCGGGAGCTGTCCAAGGCGCGGCCCGGCTACGGCTTCCTCATGGAGGAACGGGGGCTGGTGGAGGGGCCGGACAAGACGCATCGCTGGATCGTCGACCCGCTCGACGGCACCACCAACTTCATGCACGGCGTGCCACTCTTCTGCATCTCCATAGGACTGGAGCGCGAGGGCGAGGTCGTGGCCGCCCTGGTCTACAATCCGGTCCACGACGAGTTGTACACAGCGGAGAGAGGACAGGGGGCCTTTCTGAACAACCGCAGGCTGCGGGTGTCGGCGCGCACAACGCTGGCGGACTGCCTGATCACCACTGGCATCCCGCATCGCGGCCGCCCCGGGCACGAGCGTTTCCTCGCGCACTGCAAGAGGTTAATGGGACAGGTGGCGGGCATCCGGCGCACCGGCTCGGCCGCCATGGACCTCGCCTGGGTGGCGGCCGGCCGCTTCGACGGGTTCTTCGAGCGCGGCCTGTCGCCCTGGGACATGGCGGCGGGCACCCTGCTGGTCCGGGAAGCCGGCGGGTACGTAACAGATGCGAAAGGGGGAAAGCGCATGTTCGAGAGCGGGGAGATCGTCGCGGGCAACTCGCACGTCCACAGGGCCATGCTGGAGCTGC
>JBIOWI010000426.1:0-8583 GCA_044868325.1 Hyphomicrobiaceae bacterium | reverse complement strand
ACTGGGCCGAGATCGAGCCCAAGGACCTGCAGGCCAGGTTTCCCGGCGCCAGGCTCAGGCAGCCCACCGACTTCCCGTGGGGCCGGGAGATCCACATCGTCGACCCTGGCGGCGTCTGCTGGCACGTGCGGCAGGCCAGACAGCCTGCCGCCGCCTGAAAATATCGCGCGACTGGTAGAACGTAGGCGGCTAGCCCGAGGCCTTCTTCGCTCGGGCCTTGCCGGCCATCTTCTTCAGCCGCTGACGGGCGCCCAGCGTGTTGCCCTGGATGCGCGTGACCTTGGCGCGCGGGATGGCGCGGCGCTTTTTCTTCTTCTGCTTCTCGATGTTGCGCTCTGAACGGACAGCCATGTCGAGCCTTTCTATCGGGGGTCAGACCCTCGCGTTGAACGGGGTCAGACCCCTCGCATCTACCGTTGTGGATCTGCGGAAACGGTTGGCGCGAGGGGTCTGCCCCCGACCGCGGAGGTAGTAGCGGCTTGCGCGCGGCTGCACAAGACGGGCCGGTTCGACGGGCCAGTTCGACGGGCCAGTTCGACGGGCCGGTGCGTCACCGATCCCGATCCGGCGCGTCCTGCTTGTCCGCCCAGGTGCGCAAGCCCCGGTTGCGCAGCCAGACGCGCAGCGGCATGCCGCCCTTGGGTCGCAGGGTGACGCGGCTCAGGGGCTCCGGCAGGTGCCGGCCGTCCCACTCGAACTGGGCACCTCGTATCAGCGTAGCCAGGATTGCCACGCCCTCCATCATGGCGAACGAGGCGCCGATGCAGGTGCGCGGCCCGAAGCCGAACGGCATGAACTGGGTGCGCGCAATCCGGGCTCTGCGCTCGGGCATGAACCGCTCCGGATCGAAGCGGTCAGGGTCGTCCCACAGCCGCCGGTGCCGGTGCACGGCGAAGATCGGGATGACGATGTTGGCCGCTGCGGGAACCTGTTTGCCGCCAAGCTCCATCGCCGACGCGGCCTGGCGCGTCATGACGGGCGCCGGCGGATAGAGACGCATCGCCTCTTCCAGCACCGCCCGCGTGACCACGAGCTTCTCGAGGTGCCCGGCGTCGATAGGCTGCCGGCCGGCGGTGAGCAGCACCTCGTCGCGCACGCGCTTCTGCCACTCGGGCGCGCGCGCCAGCAGGTAGAGCACCCAGGTGAGCGCCTTGGCGGTGGTCTCGTGGCCGGCGGCGAGGAATGTCATCAGGTTGTCGATCAGCTGCTTCTCCGACATCGGCGCGCCCGTCTCCGGATCTTGCGCACGCGCCAGCCGGGCCAGCAGATCGTCGCCTTCCAGCCCCGCGGCGCGACGGCGCGCCAGGATTGCCGCCACGGCCGCGCGCAACCGCGTTCCCGCCTGGCGCCGCCCGTACTTGCCGGGGTACCAGAGCCACTCTGGAAAACGCATGTAGGCCGCGGCGATGTCCCAGGAGATGGTGGAGAGCGCCTTGTCGGAGTCGCGCAGGATGTCGTCAGCCTCCGCGTCGGCACTGCCGGCGAACATGGTGGCCGAGATGACGTGGAAGGTGGTCTCGGTCATATGGCGGTCGATGGCATGCACGGTGCCGGGGGAGCGTGCCGCCCAGCGCGCGAGCTGCGCCTCCGCCGCGGCGCTCATGGCCGGCACCAGGCCCGTCAGGTCGGTCGGACGGAACAGCGGCGCCGCGGTGCGCCGCTGCCAGCGCCAGCTCGCCCCTTGCGAGGTCAGGATGCCGTCGCCCAGCGAGCTTTCGAACACCCGCTTCTCCACCTCGGTCTTGGGAAACCGGTCCGCCGCCTGCAGGAGCACCTGCTCGATCAGCGCGGGATCGCTGACCCAGGCGATCACGCCGCGGCCGTTGTCGTGGACGACAATCCCGTCCTCGTAGATGGCCTGCGGCAGGCCCGAGAGCGGATTGCGCACGAAGCGGAGCAGGAACCTGAACAGGGGAAGCGGGCGCTCCGGCCCTCGAACGGTCGGAGGATAGAGGCCGCGATTGCTCGGCTGGGGAGCGATCATGACCGTCATGGCAGACTCTCCTGTGGGCCAACCTTGGCCTTGTGCTGCGGTCCGGCCCGCAGCTGCACGCCGCTTTCCCCTTAGTGTCTCCCCCGGCAGTCTTGGTTCAATGGCTCCCCGCTTCGGTTGGACGATCGCTCCTGCAGCATCCGTGCCTAAGCGACGCCACACCGTCTTTGATCGAGGTGCGAGGGACGATTCATGGCCGGCAAATACAACTCATGGCCGGAAATTTGGGCCGTAGAATTTGGGTCGGAGAATTTGGCCTCGAAGGCTATTGCAGATACTTTAACAGCCACCCTATTCCGAGCTTCCCCGGCGCCAGCAGCACAGCGGCCCAGAGGAATGCCGAGCTCCAGTTGGCGATCTGGAACCGCAGCCAGGGCATCTCGGTGATGCCGGCAACGATCGGCACACTGGCGCGCAGCGGCCCCAGGAAGCGTCCGATCACGATGGCCCACGCCCCCCACCGCTTGAAGAACACGCGGCCCCGCTCGATCAGGTCGGGATAGTTCCTGAGCGGCCACATCTTCTGGATCTGCTCGTGATAGTGGTAGCCGAGCCAGTAGGAGAGCCAGTCGCCCAGCGCCGCGCCGATGCCGGCAGCCGCCACGACGGTCCAGAAGTACAAGGTATCGGTGGCCCCCAGGATCGGGCCGATGCCGAACACCATGATGCCCCAGAACGGAAAGACCAGCGACACGAAGGCCAGGGACTCGCCGAAGGCCAGAAGCAGGACGATCAGCGCCATCCAGTTGGGGTATTGACGGACCAGGTCCACGACCCACGCGGCGAAGTCGGTCGCCATGCTTGCATACGGGGCCAACATGTCTGGTTCTTTCCCTGCAACGTGAGAACGCCGCACCTCTGTAAAGCATGCCGCGGGCGATGTCTTGCGCGACAAGGCCACAATCCGCAGCCCGCAAAAGGCTCACGCCCGGCAGCGCCGCCTCCTGATCTCGGCGGCAAGCTCCCGCTGCACCTCGGCCGCGAACAGGGCCGCACGCGACACCTGGGCGGGAGAGAGACTGGGCTGGCCCTTGAGCGCCCTGGGCGCCGCCTCGGCCTCCCTTCGTCCATGCACCAGCTCGTCGCAGGTCAGCTCCGCCTTCGCGCTGCGGAAGGCGAACAGCCTGACCCCGCTGGCATGGGCGTGCGGCGTGGCGGGCTCCTTCACCCACCGGCGCTCCTTGTCGGACAGCAGATGCTTGAGGGTCGTCTGGCGCCGCTCGACGCACTGGGGGCTGTCGTCGACGCACGCGAGGCCGGCCCGGCTGTCGTCGAGGTTGGGGCCGGAGCAGGCCGCCAGCGAGAGGACGCAGATGCCGAGCGCCGCCCCGCGAATGGCGAATGGCCAATGGCCAATGGCGGGTCTCCACTCGCCATTCGCCATTCGCCATTCGCCCCAATTCCCCTCCCGCATGGTTCCCCCTTGAGGTTCGCGCGGCGAGCCCATAGAAGGCGGTAGTGGCGGCGGTAAGGCCGAATCGGTTGGAGGCCCGTCGGGGCATGACGCCTATTGCCGCGGTAGCTTCGGCATCGAATCTCGCATAGGGAGCGGCAAACGATGGTCCACGCGATCCGCGTTCATCAGACCGGAGGTCCCGAGGCGCTGACCTGGGAGAGCGTCGATGTCGGCGCTCCCGGCCCCGGCCAGGTGCGGCTCAAGCAGCACGCGGTGGGCGTGAACTACATCGACACCTACCAGCGCTCAGGCCTCTACAAGCTGCCCCTTCCGCTCATCCCGGGCAACGAGGGCGCGGGCGAGGTAGTGGCTGTCGGCCCCGGCGTGACGGAGTTCAAGGTGGGCGACCGCGGCGCCTACGCCGGCACCGTCGGCGGCTACGCCGAGGAGCGCCTGATGCCGGCGGACCGGCTGGTCAAGCTGCCCGCTTCGATCGACTACAAGACCGGCGCCGCCATGATGCTGCAGGGCATGACGGTGCGCTATCTCCTGCGCCAGACCTACAAGGTGGGTCCGAGCACGACCATGCTGCTGCACGCCGCAGCCGGCGGCATCGGCCTGATCGCGGCCCAGTGGGCCAAGCACCTGGGCGCCACCATCATCGGCACGGCCGGCTCGGACGACAAGGTGAAGCGCGCCAAGGACGCCGGCTGCACCCACGTCGTCAACTACAAGACCGAGGACTTCGTGAAGCGCACCAGGGAGCTCACGAAGGGCCAGGGGGTGGACGTGGTCTACGATGGCGTCGGCAAGGACACCTACCCGGCGTCCCTCGACTGCCTAAAGCCGCTCGGCCTGTTCGTCAGCTTCGGCAACGCCTCCGGCGCGGTGCAGAATTTCGACCTGCTGGCGCTAATGAACAAGGGCTCGCTCTACGCCACCCGTCCCACGCTCCAGACCTACGTGGCGAAACGCGAGGACCTGGTCGCCAACGCCACCGAGCTGTTCGACGTAGTGAGCAAGGGCATCGTCAAGATCAACGCCAACCACACGTATGCCTTGAAGGACGCCGCCCAGGCCCACCGCGACCTGGAGGGCCGAAAGACGACAGGGTCGATCGTGCTGCTGCCGTAGGGCGGCAGTCGGGCGTCGGCAGTCGGGCGTCGGGCTTGAAGCCATCGCACATGCCGAATTGCCGACCGCGAATCCCGAATTTGGTCCGACTGCCGACTGCCGAATTTCGCCGCCGAGCCGGACGAGGAGCGAACGATGGACATCGTGCTTTCGCTGGCGACACTGGCCGTCGTGCAGCTCATGGCGGCGATCAGTCCTGGGCAATCGTTCCTGTTCATTGCGCGGACCGCCGTCGCCGCCGGCCGGGGGGCCGCCCTGGCCGCAACGCTGGGCATGGCGCTCGGCGCCGTGGTCTGGGCCCTCGCGGCCATGCTGGGCATGGCGGTCGTTCTGCAGCAGGCGGCATGGGCCTACACGCTGCTCAAGATCGCTGGCGGCCTCTATCTCCTCTATCTCGGCGTGATGCTCTGGCTCAACGCCTCCCACCCGATCGAGGTTGGCGAGGGCGGCGCGCAGCAGGCCCGGACGTTGGCGGCCCTGCGCCAGGGGTTCCTCGTCCAGATCGCCAACCCGAAGGTGGTGGTGTTCTTCGGCTCGATCTTCTTCGCCCTGCTGCCGGCGGAGGCGCCGCTGTGGGCGATGATGGCGGCAGTCATCATCGTGTTCGTCAACGAGGCGTCGTGGTTCACGGCCGTCTCGCTCCTGCTCTCGGCACCGCGGGCGCGCGGCGCCTTCCTACGCTTCAAGACGGCCCTCGACCGCACCATGGCCGGCGCCCTCGGCCTGCTCGGCGCCAAGCTGATCGCCGATGCGCGGTAGGTTTCTGAGCGAAGCGCAGGCCCAACAGGTTCGAACGTGCCGTGTTGGGTCTCGCTGCCGCTCGACCCAACGGCCCTGGCGCTACGGGTTGATCGCCGGCAGCACCTTCTCCGCCATCAGCACCATGGAGCGGCGGCCGAGGTCGCGGTCGAGCCAGTCCTTGCCGGCGTAGAGCAGGGTGCCGAAGTCGCCCACCTCCTCACGGAACTTGAGCAGGTCGTCGGCCACCTTCTGGGGCGAGCCCCAGATCACCAGCTTGTCCATGACGTAGTCCATCGTCACGGCCTCGTCGGGCATGGCGCGGTCCTCCTTGAAGGCCTCCGCGCGGCCCGCCACTTTCAGCTTGGTGACGAGGTTGTGGTAGTAGAGCCGGTAGGGGCTGTTGGGCGCGGTTACGTACTCGCGCGCTTTTCTGTCATCGTCGGCCACGAAGATGGAGCGCGCCACGCGCCAGTCGGCCGGGTTCACCGGCCGGCCGACGCGCTCGCAGCCCTCCACGTACTTGGGCCAGTGGCTCTTGACCCAGATGGGCATCAGGAAGTTGGCGGAGATCGGGCTCCAGCCGCGCGCGGCGGCTTCGGTGACGCCCTTCGAGAATGGCGCCACCACCGTCACCACGATGGGCGGGTGCGGCTTCTGCAGGGGCTTGGCCATAACCCCCTGGCCGATGTCCGCCATCAGGGTGCGCTCGGTGGAGATGCGCCAGTACTTGCCCTCGATCTTGTAGGGCGGCTCGCCGGCCCAGATCGCCAGCACCTGGTTGATGGCCTCCACGAACATCTCGTTGCGGTTGGCGGCGAGGTTGCCGAACACCTCCGCGTCCGACAGCAGCCCGCCCGGCGAGATGCCGAAATTGAGGCGCCCGTCGAGCAGGTGGTCGAGCATGGCGATGTTGGACGCGACCGCGGCCGGATGGGCGTTCGGCATGTTGACCGTACCGGTGCCAAGCCGGATGCGCTTCGTTGCGTCCACCAGCGTGGCGATGAAGGTGACGCACGACGTGATGTTCTCCGCCGCATCCGTCACGTGCTCGCCGACGTAGCCCTCCACAAAGCCCAGCTCGTCGGCCAGGATGAAGGCCTCGCGGTCCTCGCGGAGCGACTGGCGCCAGTCCTTGCCGACCGGGTGGATCGGCATGGTGAAAAAGCCGAGCTGCATGGATCAGGGTTTCCCGATTTCTGATTTCTGATTTCCGATTTCTGATTTCTACTTGATGGCCTGCGGGTTGATGGGCGAGCCGGTGCCGCCGGGGATGATGAGGGGCGCGCCGCAGAAGAAGAACTCGTAGACCTTGTCGGCCGCGCAGTCCTCGGCCAGCTCCTTCAGGTTGAACATCTCACCCATGTAGAGTCCCATGGCCGGGATCACCACCCAGTGCCAGGGCTGGTTCACGTCGGTGGTCTCGTTGGGCCGCACCTCCACGCCCCAAGTGTCGGAGCAAACGCCCGCCACCTCCTTCTCGTGCAGCCAGTAGCAGCTCTCGAACTTGAGGCCCGGCGCGTCGCCGCCGGCATAGCCGCCCCATTCGCCGCGCTGCAGGCATGCCTCCATCTGGCCGGTTCGGACCAGTACGAAGTCGCCCTTGCGGATGTCGACCTTCTGCGCCGTGGCGCAGGCGTCGAGCTCGTCGTTGGCGATGCCGTAGCCGTCGGCCAGCGTCTCCACGCCCTTGAAGCGGGCGATGTCGAGCAGCACGCCGCGGCCCACCAGCTTGTCCTTGGCGTGCTCGATGCCCAGCACGCCGAGACCGTTGGAGTCGACCTTGGAGGCGTCGTGCCCGTTGTAAGTCTTGCCTTCGTAGAAGATGTGGCCCAGCGAATCCCAGTGGGTGGCCGACTGGATCGGCATGTTGATGGCGTCGTCGGCATAGGCGAGCCGCGGCTGGCGGCCGGCGAGCGCGTCGGTGCCGGTGGCCAGCATGGTGTGGATCGGGTTCCAGCGCTTGCCGAACAGGCCACGCTGGGGGCCGCTCTGCCCAAGCGGGATGCCGAGCGCGAAGGTCTTGCCGCGCTCGATGAGCTTGGCTGCAGTCACCACGTCGGCTGGCGTGACGTGGTTGAGCGTGCCGATCTGGTCGTCCTTGCCCCAGCGGTCCCAGTTGGAGAGCGCCTTGAAGGCCTCGTCCACGGCCAGTCTGGAGACCTTGATGTTCCGGCTGGAGGACTGCCCTGGCATGTTTCCACCCTTTTGCTTGTGAGACGCCGCGTGCCCGTGCTTCCTCGCATTTTGCACGGCTCGGACGGCATTGCCAGCGACCACGAATTGGGTTTCCATCATGAGAAAATGTTCAGGGTGCCGCGACCGGCGCCATCATGCGAGGAGACCTCCCCATGGCTATCGCGGAGACCGGTGAGAAGACCACGTCGCCCCCGCCAACCCGCGCGCACTGGCCCATCGAGTTGCAGCTGGAGCTGGAGCAGAACCGGTTCAATCCTGTGGTCGGGAGCGTGCTGGTGTCGGAGACCGACAAGGTGCGCGTCTGGCACCTGACGATCCCCGCCGGCAGGCGCTGCGCCTTCCACCGCCACGTGCTCGACTATTTCTGGACCTGCCACACCCACGGCAGGGCCCGCGGCTACTTCGAGGACGGCAGCATCACCGAGACGGTGCACTTCCCCGGCGATACCAAGCACCTGACCTACGGCCCCGGTGAGCACATGCTGCACAGCGTCGAGAACATCGGCGACACCGACCTGCTGTTCACCACGGTGGAGTTCTTGCAGAGCGCCAACCCGCCGCTGCCGGTGCCGGACAGGGTGAGACTCAAGACGGCGGCGTAGATTTGGTCATGGGAGTCGAATGACTACTACTATCCCACCGCAGACGATCGTAGCGGACTCAAGAGAAGCGTATGAACGCCTGATTGAGGACACGGCCGTCCGGATCGAGTTCCCATCCCAGGGTGCCGAGGATGCCTATCAGAAGGCAAATTGGCGGTTGCACCTTCAAATCTGCGACGTAATGGGAGTTACGGACGGCTACGAGCGGTCCGATGGGCTCGTGTACTTCACCGGGGATTGGTGGCCCGATCAAACCGAGCATTTCGCGGTTGACGCTACCGCGTTCGGTCCCGGGCAAGTGAAGGCTCTCAGGGCGCTGCTCCAAGGGGAATTCGAGGATTGGCGGATCACGGTCAACATCTATCATGATTTCAAGAACGAAGAGCCTGAGCACCTAGCCCGCTTTATTCGCCATAATTGCTCGGCTGCGGTCTTGCGACAATGGGCGTGAGGCGTCGGCCGGGTTTACGGCGGTGCTCTTCGGGAACGCTCGATGGACGCGCTGGGGGTTGACGCCGGTG
>JBIOWI010000425.1:0-4632 GCA_044868325.1 Hyphomicrobiaceae bacterium | reverse complement strand
TGTCAGACCCTCTGGGTCTGACACCATCGACTACCACAGACGGGCGTAAGCCACGGTGTCAGACCCAGCGGGTCTGACACCACTGAGCCGGACGGAATGTTTTCTCTTGCAAGCAAGACAGCTCTCGTCACCGGCGCCTCGTCGGGGCTGGGAGCGCATTTCGCGCGCGTGCTGGCGGGCGCCGGGGCCGGCGTGGCGCTGGGCGCGCGGCGGCTCGACCGGCTGCGCCAGCTGGAGGGCGAGATCCGTGCCGCCGGCGGCAAGGCCTGGGCGGTCCAGCTCGATGTAACCGACCCGGCCTCGGTGGCCGGCGCGTTCGATGCGGCCGAGGCCGCGGCGGGGCCGGTCACCGTCCTCATCAACAACGCGGGCGTGCCGTCCGGATCGTTTTTCGTGAAGACGAGCGATGCGGAGTGGCGCGACGTGATGGCGGTAAACCTCGACGGCGTGTTCCGCGTCGGCCGCGAGGCGGCCCGGCGCATGATCGCCAACGGGGCCGGCGGCTCCATCGTCAACATCGCCTCCATCCTGGGCTTCGGCGCCATCAAGTCGCTCTCCGCCTATGCGGCCTCCAAGGCAGCGGTTGTGAGCCTCACCAAGTCCATGGCGCTGGAGCTGGCGCGCGAGCGCATCCGCGTCAACGCCATCGCGCCGGGCTACTTCTCCACCGAGATCAACGCCGGCTTCCTGGAGAGCGAGGCGGGCAAGCGGCTGCTGTCGCGCGTGCCGATGGGCCGCGCGGGAGAGCCGTCGGAGCTGGACGGACCGCTGCTCCTGCTGGCGTCCGACGCCGGCGCCTTCATGACGGGCAGCGTCATCGCCGTCGATGGCGGCCACCTGCTGGCGATGGGATGAAGCGATGCGACTGTGGAGCCGCCTGAAGCAGGAGGACGTGGCACACGAGAGGCCGGAGCTGCGCAAGCGCTCGGCCAACTTCGTGCAGCTCACCCCGGTGAGCTTCCTCAATCGCGCGGCCGACTTCTTCGGAGACCGCGTGGCCGTGATCAACGGCGCGCGCCGCTTCACCTATCGCGAGTTCCGCGACCGGGTGCGGCGGCTGGCGCACGCGCTGGCCAAGGCCGGCATCACGCGCGGCGACACGGTGGCGATCATGGCGGCCAACAGTCCTGCCCTGCTGGAAGCCCACTACGCGGTGCCGATGCTGGGCGCGGTGCTCAACCCCATCAACATCCGTCTCGACGCGCCGCTGACCGCCTTCTGCCTCGAGCACGGCGAGGCCAGGCTCTTCCTCGCCGACCGCGAGTTCCACGCCACCATCGCCCCGGCGCTGGAGCGGCTCGGCAGCGCACGCCCGATCGTCATCGATGTCGCCGATGCCGAGACCGCCGGCGCACCCGCGTTCGGCGGCGTCGAGTACGAGGACTTCGTCGCGTCAGGCGACCCTCAGTCCGTGCAACCGGGCCCAGAGGACGAGTGGGACAGCATCTGCCTGCTCTACACGTCGGGCACCACCGGCAACCCCAAGGGTGCCGTCTACAGCCACCGCGGCGCCTATCTCGGCGCGCTCGCCAACGCCCTCACCTTCAAGCTCGACCACGAGAGCCGGTACCTGTGGACCCTGCCGATGTTCCACTGCTCCGGCTGGACGTTCACCTGGGCGGTGACTGCCGTCGCCGGCACTCACGTGTGCCTGCGCAAGGTTGAGCCGAAGCGCATCTTCGATGCCGTCGTCGAGCACCGCATCACCCACATGTGCGGCGCGCCCATCGTGCTCAACATGCTGGTGCATGCCCCGGCCGAGGCCAAGCGTCCGCTGCCCTTGCGCACCAAGGTGGCGACGGGAGGAGCCGCGCCGCCGGCCGTGGTCATCGAGCGCATGGAGGCCATGGGCTTCGAGGTGCTGCACCTCTACGGCACCACTGAGAGCTACGGGCCGGCGACCCTATGCCCGCCGCTGGAGGTTTGGGCTGACCTGCCCGCAGCGGAGCGCTACGCCCGCATGGCGCGCCAGGGTGTGCCCAACCCGGTCGTGGAGCAACTCACCGTGGCCGACTCCAAGACGCTGGCGCCGCTTCCGCGCGACGGCACAGCCATCGGTGAGATCATGCTGGCCGGCAACACGCTGATGAAGGGCTATCTCAAGAACGAGACGGCTACCGACGAGGCCTTCGCCGGCGGCCTCTATCATTCTGGCGACCTCGCCGTCTGGCATGAGGACGGCACGCTCGACATCAAAGACCGCTCGAAGGACATCATCATCTCCGGCGGCGAGAACATCTCCTCGCTGGAGGTGGAGGAGACACTCTACCGCCACCCGCAGGTGATGGAGGCCGCTGTGGTGGCGCGCCCCGACCCCAAGTGGGGCGAGACGCCATGCGCGTTCGTGACCCTCAAGCCGGGCGGCGAGGCCACCACACCTGAGGACATCGTCGCCTTCTGCCGCGCCAACATGGCCCACTTCAAGGTGCCCAAGACCGTGGTGTTCGGCCCGCTGCCAAAGACCTCGACCGGTAAGATCCTGAAGTACGAGCTGCGCGAGAAGGCACGGAGTTTGTAGGGTGGGTTAGGGCCGAAGGCCCGTAACCCACCGCTGTCGGAGCGTGCCATGGTGGGTTACGCGCTTCGCGCTAACCCACCCTACAAAGCCTGCCCCTCCAGCCACGCCCGGCCTCTGGCGTACAGCGCCTCCACCCCGGGCCCCTTGAGGCCCGGCATGTCGGGCTTCACCGTGAAACCGATCTGCGTCTGCAGGTAGGCGAGGTGGCGGTAGCCTTCGGGGAAGCGCTCCAGCAGGGCCTTGTCGAGCGAGAGCGTCGCTGAGGGGTCCACCGGGTCCATGCGGTCCTTCTCGTAGATGGGCTGGCGCAGCACCACGCCCCAGCGGCCGGCGCGCTTCTCCAGGAAGTCGTAGAACCGGCCGGTGCAGACCACGTCCACCAGAACGCCGTGCACGAGAGCGCGCTGGGAGATCGTCATCTTGGTCTGGGCGATGGCGCGGTTGCCCGCAAGGTCCGACGAATGACCGCCCAGGAAATGCAGGATGCTGACGCCCTTCTCGAAGCCGGTGCGGCTGACGGCGATGAACTCGTCGGCGGTGCCCTGGAACCAGGTGGCCATCATGCGCCCATCGTCGTGCCAGACGGTGCGGAACCGCTCCCAATCGCCGGCATCGCGCCACACCACCCAGTTCTCCACCAGCTGCCGGATGGCCAGCCGGTCCAGCGTCTCTGCGTCCATCGCTGTTCCTCCCAGTGTGTCGGGTCGGCAGATAGCATCGCACTCCACTGCGGCAGTCGGGTGTCGGCAGTCGGCAGTCGGGGATTTTGGGCCTCCGCGCTTGCTCTTCTTACGACTGCCGACGCCCGACTGCCGTCAAATCAGCCTTGCCAGTCGCGCAATGCCGTGGTCGATCGCCGTCTCGCCGGGCAGCGAGTAGCTCAGCCGCAGCGTGTTGCGTCCGCGGCCGTCGTGGAAGAAGGCGCCGCCCGGCACGAACGCTACGCCGGCTTCCTGCAGCGAGCGCTGCAGCAGCGCGGCGGCGTCGATGCCCTGGGGCAGCGTCACCCACGCGAACAGGCCGCCCTGTGGACGGGTCCAGCTCACGCCGGCCGGCATGTGCCGCTCCAGCGCGGCCAGCAGCCAGTCGCGGCGGCGCCGGTAGTGCGCCCGGGCGCGCGCCACCTGTGCGTTGAAGGCCGCCTCCGCTAGGCGGAGCATGACCATCTGGTTGATTGTGGCGCTGTTGAGGTCCGAGGCCTGCTTGATCAGCACCAGGCGCCGGATCAGCGCCCTCGGCGCTGCGATCCAGCCCACCCGCAGTCCGGGGGCGAGCACCTTGGAGAAAGTGCCGCAGTAGACTGCGCGGGCGTTCTCGATGTTGCCTCGGCGCTTCACCTCCAGGGCGAGGATCGGTGGCGCCGGCTCGCCTTCGAAGCGCAGCATGGCGTAGGCCGCATCCTCGATGACGGGAATGTCCAGCTCGCCGGCCAGGTCGAGCAGGCGCTCGCGCGCCGCCAGCGACAGCGTTGCGCCCGTGGGGTTGGCGAACTCCGCGACCACGTAGGCGAGCTTGACCTCGCCGCCCGCGCCGCGGGCCGCCTCGACGTACGAGGCGGGCGTGCGGTTGCCGTCCTCGGGACGCAGCGCGTCGTAGCGTGGCTCCGAGCCCGAGAAGGCCTGCAGGGCGCCGAGATAGGTGGGCGCCGTGATCAGCGCGGTGTCGCCCGGCGAGAGCAGCAGGCGGCCCAGGAACTCCAGCCCCTGCTGCGACCCACAGGTGACGACGATGTTGTCGGCCTCGCAAGGCACCCCCAGGGTGCCCATGTGCCGCGCGATCCACTGGCGCAGCGGCAGGTAGCCCTCGCTCACCGAGTACTGCAGGCCGTTGACCGGCGCGCTGAGCACGGCGGCGTAGGCCGCCCTGGCCTCCTCGACCGGGAACAGCGCTGGGTCGGGGATGCCGCCGGCGAACGAGATCACGCCCGGCTGGTCGACGACCTTCAGCAGCTCGCGGATCTCGGACGCCACCATGCGCCCGGCGCGCCGCGCATAGCGCGGCTCCCAGGTTGCGGCCTGCGCTGCTTCGATCATGACGTCGGCTCCCGCTTTCCCTCTGGAGCCGATTATGTCAGTAATCCTGACCTATTTGCAAGGCGCTGTAGACCTGGTGTC
>JBIOWI010000424.1:0-3545 GCA_044868325.1 Hyphomicrobiaceae bacterium | reverse complement strand
CTCCGGGTCTGACACCTTCGGCGCGCCGCGCGTCTCACACGGTATGCATTTGTCCGACGACATCGACTCTAGTGGTCGTGATCGTGGCCATGGCCATGGTGGTGGCTATGCCCGTGGTGGCCGTGGTGATGGTGCCCGTGGTTGTGGCCGTGCGCCGCGCCGCCCGCGCTGTAGGCGCCGCCCACGGGGTTGAAGGGCCGCTCCACGGTGCGTACCTCGGCGCCGAGGCCACGGGCCATGTCGGCGATGACATGGTCGTCGCGGATGTAGACGACGCGCGCGCCGATCTCGGTGGCGAGATGGCGATTGCCAAGGTGCCAAGCGATGCGGGCGAGCGCACGCTCGTCGCGGCAGGCGATCTCCAGGAGCCGCTCGGGTGCCGCCTCGACGGCGACGATCCGGCCGTCCTCCAGCTTCAGGCCGTCGCCGGCGGCCAGCACCGGGGCCTTGGCGAGGTCGAGAAGGAAGC
The DNA here is from genome assembly GCA_044868325.1 of Hyphomicrobiaceae bacterium. GTDB lineage: Bacteria > Pseudomonadota > Alphaproteobacteria > Rhizobiales > Hyphomicrobiaceae > AWTP1-13. The sequence continues at coordinate 3,076 of JBIOWI010000424.1, read as the reverse complement.
TGAGGCCGCCGACTCCGGTCAGGACGATGCGCCGGCGGGTGCGATGGTCGTAGTCGAGGCGCACCACGTCGGCGGGCTTCGCGGTCCAGAGGCCGGCGCGGAGGACCTCGGTAGCTCTGAGCATTGGGCACTCCGGTCGAAGTGGCGCCGCGGATCCCTCTCCCCGCGCTATTGGTGCGCGCGGTGAGGTGAGTGTTGTGCGGGGAGAGGGAGACTAGAACAAGAAGTACCGCTGCGCCATCGGCAGGACCTTGGCGGGCTCGCAGGTGAGGAGCTCGCCGTCGGCGCGGACCTCGTAGGTCTCCGGGTCTACCTCGATGTTGGGCGTGGCGTCGTTGAGGACCATCGACTTCTTGGAGATGCCGCCGCGGGTGTTCCTGACGGGCAGCAGCTTCTTCGCCACGCCGAGCCGCTGCGCCAGGTAGCCGTCGATGGCGGCCTGGCTGACGAAGGTGACGGCGGAGGAGGCGACGGCCTTGCCGAAGGCGCCGAACATGGGGCGGTAGTGCACCGGCTGCGGCGTGGGGATGGAGGCGTTGGGGTCGCCCATCGGCGCGGCGGCGATGGTGCCGCCGAGCAGCACCAGGTCGGGCTTCACGCCGAAGAACGCGGGGTTCCACAATACCAGGTCGGCGCGCTTGCCCACCTCCAGCGAGCCCAGCTCGTGCGCCACCCCATGCGCAATGGCCGGGTTGATGGTGTACTTGGCGATGTAGCGCCGGACACGGAAGTTGTCGTTGCCGGGCGCGTCCTCCTTCAGACTCCCGCGCTGCGTCGTCATCTTGTGCGCCGTCTGCCAGGTGCGGATGATCACCTCGCCGACGCGGCCCATGGCCTGGCTGTCGGAGGAGATCATGGAGAGGGCGCCGATGTCGTGCAGGATGTCCTCCGCGGCGATGGTCTCGCGGCGGATGCGGCTCTCGGCGAAGGCGATGTCCTCGGGGATGTTGGCGTCGAGGTGGTGGCACACCATCAGCATGTCGAGATGCTCCTCCAGCGTGTTCACCGTGAAGGGGCGGGTGGGGTTGGTGGAGGAGGGCAGCACGTTCCTGAGGCCCGCCACCTTGATGATGTCCGGCGCATGCCCGCCGCCGGCGCCCTCGGTGTGGAAGGCGTGGATGGTGCGGCCCTTGAAGGCGGCGATGGTATCCTCCACGAAGCCCGACTCGTTGAGCGTGTCGGTGTGGATCATCACCTGCACGTCGTAGTCGTCGCCCACGGAGAGCGCGCAGTCGATGGTGGCCGGCGTGGTGCCCCAGTCCTCGTGCAGCTTGAGGGACGAGGCCCCGCCCTGGATCATCTCGACCAGCGCCTTGGGCTGGGCGGCGTTGCCCTTGCCGGCGAAGGCGAGGTTCATGGGGAAGGCATCGGCCGCCTCGATCATGCGGGCGAGGTGCCACGGCCCCGGCGTGCAGGTGGTTGCTGCGGTGCCGGTGGCTGGGCCGGTGCCGCCGCCCAGCATCATGGTGACGCCCGAGTTGAGCGCCTCCTCGATCTGCTGCGGGCAGATAAAATGGATGTGGGCGTCGAAGCCGCCGGCGGTGAGGATCTTGCCCTCGCCGGCGATGGCCTCGGTGCCGGGGCCGACGACGATGCTCACGCCGGGCTGCACATCCGGGTTGCCGGCCTTGCCGATGCCGGCGATGCGGCCGTCTCTGAGGCCCACGTCGGCCTTGTAGATGCCGGTGTGGTCGATGATGAGCGCGTTGGTGATGACGGTGTCGACGGCGCCGTCGGCGCGGGCGACCTGGGACTGGCCCATGCCGTCGCGGATCACCTTGCCGCCGCCGAACTTCACCTCCTCGCCGTAGGTGGTGAGGTCCCGCTCCACCTCGACGATGAGATCGGTATCGGCGAGGCGCACCTTGTCGCCGGTGGTGGGGCCGAACATGTCGGCATAGGCGGCGCGGGAGAGCTTCGTAGGCATGTGCCCGGTCCTATTGCTCGTCAACGTGACGGAAACCTGCCGTGCGGGCCGCCTCTCGGTCGAACGTGAGGGTGTGCGAGCATCGCGCCGTCAGGTTCAGCTGGGCAATCACGCAATCCGCCAAGTTGGCCCCCGATTGATCGAATTGATGCTGCGCCGCCCTCACCTCGGCATCATTGCCCACGGTGATGTTCTCCGTGTGAAGCAGGCGGGTTACGACCTCCGAGACATCGGCGCGCGCCAGCTTCAATTTCTTCTCCAGCATCCATGCAGTCTCGGCGATGACAACCACGTTGATGAAGAACTGGGCACCATCGACGAGAAAGATCTTGGACACTCGCTCGATCTCCGCCTCGCTCGAGCCGAGTTTGCCCTCCCGATCTGGAATGAGCCAGCGCAGCAGGACATTGGTGTCGAGCCCAATCACCGGCCGCGCTTCTTCATGCCGCTCGAAAATGCTCGCGAGCGGGCCTCGTCGATCCAGTCCTTGATCTGCTTGTCGCTCGCCGGCTCGACCTTCCCAGCGAGCAGACCCCTGAGGTCGGCGAGGGTGCCGCTCCGAACCCTGAGGGCGAACGAACCATCTCTCTGCTCGAAGAAGACAACGCGGTCGCCGGCTTCGATCCCGAGGCGGCTACGCAACTCGGCGGGCAAGGTCACCTGCCCTTTGGATGTCACCTTGGCTTCCATTGCGGTCATGGCTGGCCTCCAACGTGGAAGAAACGATTGCCTTACTTTGCCTCAAAAGTAAGGACATCACAACTTCCCCATTACCTCTTGCCGGAAGCCATAAACCTCGCGCTTGCCGGAGAACGGCACGAGCTGCACGTCGCGGGTCTGGCCGGGCTCGAAGCGGACGGCCGTGCCGGCAGCGATGTCGAGGCGGTGGCCGCGGGCCTTGGCGCGGTCGAACTTGAGCGCCGGGTTGGTCTCGGCGAAGTGGTAGTGGGAGCCGACCTGGATCGGCCGGTCGCCCGTGTTGGCGACGGTGAGGGTGATCGCGGTGCGGCCGGCGTTCAGCTCGATGTCGCCCTCCTGGGTGATGACCTCGCCTGGGATCATGGGTGTCTCCTCGGATTGGTGTCAGACCCTCCGGGTCTGACACCGTTGCGCAGGCTACGTTGGAGCCACGGTGTCAGACCCGGAGGG
>JBIOWI010000423.1:0-6851 GCA_044868325.1 Hyphomicrobiaceae bacterium | reverse complement strand
GAGCTGGCCGATGCGGCCGAGACGGGCGCCTGGGATATCGGCCTGATCGGTGCCGAGCCGCAGCGGGCCGAGAGGATCGCCTTCACGCCGGCCTACGTGGAGATCGAGGCCACCTATCTGGTGCCGGCGGGGTCGCCGATCCAATCGCTCGCCGATGTCGACAAGCCGGGCGTGCGCATCTCGGTGACGGGGCGCAGCGCCTACGGCCTCTGGCTCGACCGCCATATCGAGCACGCCACCCTCGCCAAGACCGGCACCCTCGACAGCGCCTGCGAGCAGTTCGTGAGCGACAAGCTGGAGGTGCTGGCCGGTTTGAGGCCGCGCCTCCTCTCCGATGTGGAGAAGCTGCCCGGCGCCCGCATCCTCGACGGCAAGTTCACCGCCGTGCAGCAGGCCATCGGCACGGCGCGCAAGAACGTTGCGGCGGCGCAGTTCCTGCGCGACTTTGTGGAGGAGGCGAAGACCTCCGGTTTCGTGCAGAGCCTGATTGAGAAGCACGAGGTGCGCGGCTTGGCCGTCGCGCCGCCCACGTAGGTTGCGTTAGGCCCGAAGGGCCGTAACGCAACACGGCAGGCGCCAATGTTGCGTTACGCGCTTCGCGCTAACGCAACCTACACCAACTCAGTGCCTCGTGCCGAAGGAGAGCACCCTCTTGAGAAGGCTCGACTGTCCGTGGCGCTTGCGCTTGCGGGCGATCGCCTCCTCGCTGACACACCACGCGACCTGCAAGACCCGGCGTTCGCCCTTGAACGGCAGGTGGCCGTGCCAGGAATGGTCGGAGCGCCGGAACGCCACGAAGTTGCCGAATGTGGGCTTCACCTCCCGGGCACCGGGCGCATCGATGTCCTGGCTCGGCAGAATGCGCAGGCAGCCCGCCTGCGATGCCCATTCCTCGTTGAGATAGACGAGCGCCGTGACGAGCTTGTCGGCTCCATCGGTGTGCGGCCGGCCAGCCGCGCCCTCCGACCACTTGCGCACCGTCACGAGGGTCGGCTTCGAGGCGAGGTCGATGCCGAACTTGGCGCCGAGCAACTTGGCGAGCTCCACGCTCGTCACGTCGGCGAGCAGCTCGTTGAACGCTTCACCGGCGGGATAGTCCTCCGGCGGAACGAAGCCGTTAATCGAGATGTCCGGAAAATCGCGCTCCAGCTCGGCGCGGCGCTCCTCGGGCAGCACATCGGACGAGACGATATGCGGGAACGGCGTCAAGCTCAGCGACGCCGTCTCGACGACATCATAGCGAAGCATCGGTGTCACCTCAGGAAGAGACCATGCCAAACGCATTGACACGCCGCTCTCTGAGAACGGATGCGCGGAACGCGAGCCCGCAATCGCCGTGCCGCGCCGGCATACTGGCGCCGATGCCGTGCTCATCGACCAGCTTTGGATCACGTCCGGCAGCCGCCGGACGCCACCGTCGGTCACTTACCGACGACCGGCAGGGGAGATCAATGTCCCAGCAACGGTTGTGCGATTGGAAACGGTGGATACAGAAAAAACTGGAGGATATGCGATATTGAATACAGGTGTTCGGCAGAACGTTCGTCAGCCTACCTGTGGAACGATCCGCGACGCGGCCAACGGCTGTTCGACGCGACCTACTCCGCCGCGTGCTGCTTCGGCTGGACCGCGGCGGTGTAATCGTTGATCAGCGTCTCGCAGATCTTGCCGGGCTTGTACTTGTGCTCGGCGATCTCGGCCACCGGAGTCACCTCGGCGGCGGTGCCGACCACGAAGCATTCCGAGAAAGTGCCGAGCTCCTCCGGCATGATCGTGCGCTCCACCACCTGCATGCCCCGCTTCCTGGCAAGGCCGATAACGGTGCGCCGGGTGATGCCGTCGAGGAAGCAGTCCGGCGTCGGGGTATGCAGCACGCCGTCCTTGATGAAGAAGACGTTGGCGCCGGTGCACTCGGCCACGTGGCCGCGCCAGTCGAGCATCAGAGCGTCGGCGTAGCCGGCGCGCTCGGCTCGGTGCTTCTCGACGGTGCAGATCATGTAGAGGCCCGCGGCCTTGGTCTTGGCGGGCGCCGTGGCCGGGTCCGGGCGGCGGTATTTGGCCATGGTCAGCCGCAGGCCCTTGAGGCGCTCCTCCATGGGGAAGTAGGAGCCCCAGTCCCAGGCCGCGACGGCCAGGTGGATCTTGGTGGCCTGGGCGGAGACGCCCATCTGCTCGCTGCCGCGCCAGGCGATGGGGCGCACGTAGCAGTCGGAGAGGTTGTTGGCCTTGATGGTGTCGCGGCAGGCCTGGTCGATCTCGGCCACGCTGTAGGGGATCGTAAAATCCAGCGCCTTGGCGCCGTCGTAGAGGCGCTGGCTGTGCTGGGTGAGCTCGAAGATCACGCCACCGTAGGCGCGCTCGCCCTCGAACACGGCGCTCGCATAGTGCATGGCGTGGGTAAGGATGTGAATGTTGGCCTCGCGCCAGGGAACGAGCTTGCCGTCGAGCCAGATGAAACCGTCGCGGTCGTGATAAGGCGCGGTGTCGACCATGCCACTCTCCTGCTGGGCCGCCTCCTCCAGACCGGGGATGCTGTCTGCCTTGGAACCCCGGCGCGTGTGCATCCAACACTCTGCGGAAACCCTTGAAAAGGGGTTGCGGGCAGCGGTCTTGATGAACACAATTGGCTTGCCAGCCCTAACAATCGGGGTCAAATAAGTCAACATGGCTGACATAAACTCCGACGCGTTGAGCGAGCTGGTGGCACTGGCCGAGCCGAGGGAAATTCAAGCCGCCCTGCCGGAGGTCGATGTCCGGCTGATCACCGTCATCGAGCTCTTGTTCTTCGCCTACCGCGACTTCACGCGCGATGCCGACGCCATCCTGGCCAAGTTCTCCCTGGGCCGCGCCCACCATCGCGTGCTGCACTTTGTCGATCGCAACCCCGGCCTGCGCGTGGCCGATCTCCTGGACATTCTGAAGATCACCAAGCAGAGCCTCGCGCCGGTGCTGAAGCAGCTCATCGACGAAGGCTGGGTCGCGCAGCAGACCGGCGTCGAGGACCGGCGCGAGCGGCGGCTGCGGGTTACGCCAAGAGGGGCGAGCCTGGCCCGCCGGCTCGACCGGGTCCAGGCCGAGCGGGTGGCGCAGGCGCTGGAGGCGTGCGCGCCTGGTCGCGAGAGCTCGGTGCTGAGCTTCCTGTTTGCGATGATCAACGGCAGCGAGCGCGGCAGGGTCGAGGCGCTGCTGCCGGCGCCGGCAGAGACCGGCCGCTGAGCAGAAAAGGTTCGCAAGGGGGGACGTATGGAGTCGCTTCCAGACAATGCCGCGCACATCCTCGTGGTCGACGACGACCAGCGCATCCGCGAGAAGCTGGCCCAGTATCTGTTCCAGAACGGCTTCCGCGTCAGCACCGCGGCGGACGCCGCCACGGCGCGCGCGACCATGGCGGGCCTCGTCTTCGACTTGGTCGTTCTCGACGTAATGATGCCGGGCGAGAGCGGCATCGACTTGGCCCGCGACCTCAAGAGCACCTCCAACATCCCGATCTGCATGCTCACCGCGCACGCCGAGCCGGAGGAGCGCATCCAGGGGCTGGAGATCGGCGTCGACGACTACATCGCCAAGCCATTCGAGCCGCGCGAGCTGCTCCTGCGGCTGCGCAATATCCTGAAGCGCCGGCAGGGGCCGTCGGGCCCGAGCGACGAGGTCGTCATGGGCCAGTTCATCTTCCATGTCGGGCGCGGCGAGCTGAGGCGCGGCGAGGAGTCGATCAAGCTCACGGAGCGGGAACGGGATCTCCTGCGCCACTTCGCGCAGCGGCCGGGCACGCCGGTCGCCCGCCACGAGCTGGCGGCCGACGATTCCACCGGCACCGAGCGCGCCATCGACGTGCAGATCAACCGCCTGCGCCGCAAGATCGAGAGCGATCCCGCCAATCCGGTCTACCTGCAGACGGTGCGCGGCAAGGGCTACATCCTCTACACCGACTGAGGAGACGACCGTCGCAAGGTGAGACATGCTTGCCCCGGGTGAAAAGGCTCAGCACCGGATCGACGGCCGGTCCGGTCTCGTACGCTCCCTGTGGGAGCGCTGCGCCGGGCTGCTCGCGGACCTTGCCCCCAAGGGGCTCTATGCCCGCACGCTCATCATCATCATCGCCCCCATTGTGCTCCTGGAGAGCGTGGTCGCCTTCACCTTCATGGAGCGCCACTGGAACCAGGTGACGCGCCGGCTGTCTGAGGCCACGGCGCGCAACATCGGCGCCATCGTGGACCTGTACGTGTCGCGGGCCCACAGCGACGAGCGCCGGCTGGCCGACCTCGCCGAGAAGCGGTTCGGGCTCACCCTGACAGTGATGGAGCCGGGCGACCTGCCCAAGGGCAGCCAGCCCAAGCCGTTCTTCGACCTGCTCGACCGGGCGCTGTCGGACGAGATCGGCGAGCACCTGAAGCAGAGGCCGTTCTGGATCGATACGGTGGGACAGTCGCGCCGCATCGAGATCCGCGTCAAGCTCGACGACGCCATCCTGCGCTTCACCGCGCCGCGCGCGCTAGCGTACGCCTCCAACTCCCACATCTTCCTGGTGTGGATGGTGGGCACGTCGGTGGTGCTGCTGACAGTGGCGATCATATTTCTGCGCAACCAGATCCGCCCCATTCTGCGGCTCGCCGAGGCAGCCGACGACATCGGCAAGGGGCGCCCCATGCCGTACGACTTCCGCCCCCGCGGCGCCCGCGAGGTGCGGCAGGCGGCGCAGGCGTTTCTGGAGATGCGCGACCGCATCCGCCAGCACGTTGAGCAGCGCACCACCATGCTGGCCGGCGTGGGCCACGACCTGCGCACCGTGCTCACGCGCTTCAAGCTGGAGCTGGCGCTGCTGGGCGACGGCCCGGAGGTGGCCGCGCTCCGCAACGACGTGAACGAGATGCAGCGCATGCTGGAGGACTATCTCGCCTTCGCCAAGGGCGACGGCGGCGAGGAGGCGGAGCCGACCAGCGTGAGCGAGCTCCTGGAGGAGATCAACGAGGAGACCCAGCACTACGGCACGCCGATCGAGGTGCGCATCCGCCAGCCCGGCAGCGACCTGGTGCTGCCGCTGAAGCGGCACGCCTTCAAGCGGGCGGTCGTCAACCTCGTGACCAACGCCACCCGCTATGGCGACTACGTCGTGATCCGCGCCGGCACCGACAAGGAGTGGCTGCGTATCGACGTGGACGACGACGGGCCCGGCATCCCGCCCGCGGAGCGGGAGAACGTGTTCCGCCCGTTCTACCGGCTCGGCAACGGCCGCAACCAGGATACCGGCAACACTGGCCTCGGGCTCGCCATCGCACGCGACATCGCCCGCAGCCACGGCGGCGACATCTCGCTCAGCGAATCCTCCATGGGCGGCCTGCGCGCGACGGTGCGGGTGCCGCTGTAGGGGTTAGCGCGAAGCGCGTAACCCACCGTTGGCAACCGATACGTTGCGAATGCCGACGGTGGGTTACGGGCCTTCTGCCCCAACCCACCCTACGTCCTGCTGCGGTGCAGAAGAAACCGCATGTTCAGCAATCGGGAACATCAGTAGACTGCTGCCATCACCCTCCGGCCGGCGTTGTGCTAGATTTGCCGGTCTGTGCGGCCGTTGCCGCCGGCAGGCGCAAGCCTGAAATCGACCCATGGGAGGACGTCGCAATGAAGGCGCTAAGCACTGTTGCCGTCATGGCCTCCATCCTGGCCTTGGCGATCGTCTCGGCCACCGCCCAGGATGCCAAGGCTACGCTCAAGAACGCCGAGGGTAAGGAGGTCGGCGCCGCGACTTTGAGCCAGACGCCGGCCGGGGTGCTCATCAGGCTCTCGGTCAAGGGCCTGCCGTCGGGGGAGCGCGCGTTCCATATCCACGGCATCGGCAAGTGCGAGCCGCCGTTCACCAGCGCCGGCCCGCATTTCAACCCGGGCGGCAAGAAGCACGGGCTGATGGCGGCCGACGGCCATCATGCGGGCGACCTGCCCAACCTGCACGTCCCGGCCAGCGGCGAGCTCACGGTCGAGGTCCTCAACCGCGAGGTCACGCTGGACAAGGGCAAGCCGAGCTCGCTGCTCGGCGGACAGGGCACGGCGCTCGTCGTCCACGCCGGCAAGGACGACTACAAGACCGATCCGGCCGGCGATGCCGGCGGCCGCATTGCCTGCGGGCTGATCGAGTAGGCGGTTTCGGCAGTCGGCAATCGGGCGTCGGCAGTCGTAAAGCTCAACCCGCTCTTGCGATTGCCGACTGCCAACACCAGACTGCCGATGCTCAAAGGTGCCGCGTCTAGGCCGACCCAGAACAGGCGTCCGCCGTTGGGCACCGGGCGGTCGGGGACGATCAGCACCACCTCACCGGTTTCGTCGGGAAAGCCCAAGGTGAGCACCTCCGACATGAACTTGCCGATCTGGCGCGGCGGGAAATTGACGACCGCCGCCACCTGTCGGCCGATCAGCGTGGCGGGATCGTAGTATTTGGCGATCTGCGCCGAGCTCCTTGGGAGGCGGCGCGCCCAGCGCCTCGGCCTCCGCCCAGTTGATGCCACAGGCGTTCTGCACCAGCGAATCGAAGCCGCGGCGGGCGGCCCCAAGGCCCCTCGTGCCCATAGACGGAGAGCGTGACGGCGATACTGCCTGGCCGCATCTCGGCGCACGCTTCGGGCGAGAAGCCCAGCGAGGCGAGGGCGCCGGGGCGGTAGCCCTGCGCACGCCCGAGAGCGGCCGCTCGGGATTGCGGGGAAGCCGTCCGGCAGGTGCCTCCAACATCGGCCGGTTGCGCCTGCCATGATCGCGGTAGGGACGTGAGTTACCTCACGCCCCCCGCACAGATCCGTACGTGCCCAATTAAGGCATACGGCTCCCACCTCGGGTATTTGGCGGCAAAGCGGATGCTCGGCCAT
>JBIOWI010000422.1:0-6942 GCA_044868325.1 Hyphomicrobiaceae bacterium | reverse complement strand
TGGCGGGGACCGACGATGGTGGTGTGGATCGACTGGTAGTTGTTCTGCTTGGGCGTCGAGACGTAGTCCTTGAACCGTCCGGGCACGTTGCGCCAGGCGGAGTGGATCACGCCCAGCGTGCGGTAGCAGGCATCGACGTTGCCCACCACGACGCGGAAGCCGTAGATGTCCGACAGCTGCTCCAGCGAGATCTGCCGGTTCTCCATCTTGCGCCAGATCGAGAACGGCTTCTTCTCACGGCCGTAGACCTGCGCCTCGATGCCGGCGGCCGAGAGCTTGGACCGCAGCGCTCCGACGATCTCCTCGACCAGCCCGGTGTTGCGCACATGGATGTCGGCGAGCTTGTTCACGACCGCCTGGCACTGCTCGGGATAGCCCCACTTGAAGGCCAGCCCCTCCAGCTCCTCGCGCATGCCCTGCATGCCCATGCGGCCGGCGAGGGGAGCATAGATCTCCAGCGTCTCGTCGGAGGTGCGCCGGCGGCTCTCGGGCTTCTTGTGCCCGAGCGTGCGCATGTTGTGGAGCCGGTCCGCCAGCTTGATGAGGAGCACGCGGATGTCGCTCGATATGGCGACCAGCAGCTTGCGGAAGTTCTCGGCCTGCTCGGCCTTCTTGGTGACGAGGTCGAGCTTCTTGATCTTGGTCAGGCCGTCGACCAGATCGCCGATCTCCCTGCCGAACTTCTGGTCGATCTCCTCACGGGTGACATCGGTGTCCTCGATGACGTCGTGGAGCAGCGCGGCAGAGATGGTCGCATCGTCGAGCTTGAGCTCGGTCAGGATCGCGGCAACCTCGAGCGGGTGCGAGAAATAGAGGTCTCCCGAGGCGCGCTTCTGGTTGCCATGCGCCTTCATCGCGTAGACGTACGCGCGGTTGAGCAGCGCCTCGTTCGCGTTCGGATCGTAGCTGAGAACGCGCTCGACAAGCTCGTACTGGCGCATCATGCCACGGTCTCAGGCTCCGTTTGTGGCAGACGGCTCGCGGCCCCCCGCGACCCCCAGGGGCAGTGTCCCGCCTGCCCCCCAATCGGTCCTCCCCGGCCTCAGCCCCGTCCGGACCCGGAGCCGCCGTTGGCGGACGGCTCGGTCGGGGTCAGGCTCTCCATGCCCCGCAGGAGCTGCTCCTCCGTCATCATATCGACCTGCGTATCGCTGGTCTGGTCGTCCCGGCCCAGGACCGGGCGGCGCTCGGCGGGGAGCTGCGGCGCGGCCGCCTTCTCGGGCTCATCCACCTCGACATTCTTCTGGATCGAGTGGATCAGGCCCTCGTGCAGGTCGGCGGGCGGGATCGTCCTGTCGGCAATCTCGCGCAACGCAATGACCGGGTTCTTGTCGTTCTCGGGCTCGACAGTGATGTGCGAGCCGCTGGCGATGGAGCGCGCCCGGTGCGCCGCCAGGAGCACCAATTCGAACCGGTTCGGAACTTTGTCGACGCAGTCCTCGACGGTCACACGCGCCATGCAACGATCCCTCTCATAAGTGTCTCGGCGCTCAATAGACCAAACGCCCCCGAAACCGGCGGCTTCGGAAGCTTGCCATTCAGCGCCGCGCCTTCTCGCATGCGCGCAACCGAAAATCAAGTGCCAGGGGATGCCCTGCACAACCACGGACACCCTTTGCGGCCCCAGGCCCGAGCCGGGCCAGCATCGTCTTAGGCCGCCAGCCAAGCACGGGGTGCGTCCAGTGGGGCGCAACCTCCATTAGCGGCACCAGCACGAAACCCCGCCTGTCCAGGAGCGGGTGGGGCAGCACCAGACGGCCACGCTCCCGCTTTTGGCACGGCCAGTTGAGGCGGCGCCCGCCGTAATCGAGGATGTCGATATCGAGGGGCCTCGCATGCATGGGCGGAGTAGCCCTGCGGCCGGCACGACGTTCTGTCCGCTTGACAAGGCGCATCAGATTTCCCGGGGCGATGTTGCCGGTTGCCACCACGACAGCGTTGAGATAGGGGGGCTGGCGGCCGGCTCCCACGGGATCGGTCTTATATAAGACGGACGATCCGACGATCCTGAGCCCTGCCGCCTCGAGCTCGCGACACGCACGCGCCAAGCTCTCGCGCGGGGGGCCCCATCGACCGCACAAATTGCCGCCGAGCGCGAGCAGCAATGTGCCGATTTGAAGGGAATTAGCCAAGCAGGGCAACTCCTTACAAAAACCCTACACCCTCCTCCACAGAATTTCAGCACAGCGGCGGCGCATCTGGTATGCTAAGGAGGTATGCTAGGTCTACCCGATTTTGCTTGTCGGCTCCGGCATTTCGACTTATTGAGGGAAAGAACGGTCGACTGAACTGGCTGGGGTAGCGGGCAAACCTCGGGCCCTGTTATCTATTCGAGGAACCCGATATGCATTTTTATCCGACAGAGCGTATTGCCCTGTTCATCGACGGCGCCAATCTCTACGCCACAGCCAAGGCGCTCGGCTTCGACATTGACTACAAGCGCCTGCTGGCGCTGTTTCGCGAAGTCGGCCACCTCGTGCGGGCGCAGTACTATACGGCGCTCGCTGAGGATCAGGAGTACTCGTCGATCAGGCCGTTGGTGGATTGGCTGGACTACAACGGCTACACCATGGTCACGAAGCCGACCAAGGAGTTCACGGATTCCTTTGGACGGCGGAAGATCAAAGGCAACATGGACATCGAGCTGACGGTCGACGCCATGCGGCTCGTCGAGAACCTCGACCATGTGGTCTTGTTTACAGGGGACGGAGATTTCCGGGCCCTGGTGGCGGCGCTGCAGATGCGCGGCCGGCGCGTGAGCATCATATCCACCTTGCAAACCCAGCCGCCCATGGTGGCGGACGAGCTGCGCCGTCAGGCGGACCAGTTCATCGATCTGGCCGAGCTGGAGCCGAGAATCTGCCGCGATCCGGCCACTCGCCCCGTGCGCGAGCCAGGCCAGCGGGTATCGAGCCGACGGCCTCAGCAGGCGCCCGCTCCCGCCTCGCAGCTCCATGGCCCCGACGACGAGGAAGAGAGCTACTGAGGGCGGACCCAAGAACCCCCCTCAGCCCCTTCTGAGCCCTGCGACGAGTATCGGCCCGAGTATCGGCCATGAGCGCTTGTGGCGCCGAGGCGCCCTTCGATTGCGCGCTTTGCCCTCGGCTCGTGTCGTTCCGGGCCGCCAACCGCAGCAGCGAGCCCACCTGGCACAACGCTCCTGTCCCCTCCTTCGGCAGAGACGATGCCGACGGGGTCCGACTGCTGATCGTCGGCCTCGCTCCGGGGCTGCGCGGCGCCAACCGGACCGGCCGGCCGTTCACGGGGGACTACGCGGGGGCCCTTCTCTACGAGACGCTCATTTCCTACGGCTTCGCACGCGGACGCTACGATGCGAGGCCTGACGACGGCTTGGCTCTGGCCGGTTGCATGATCACCAACGCCGTGCGCTGCGTTCCTCCCGAGAACAAGCCGACGCCGGCCGAGATCGCCAATTGCCGGCGCTATCTTTCCGAGCGCCTGGCAACCCTGCCGCGACTTGCCGCCATCGTGGCGCTGGGCCGCATCGCCCATGAGAGCACGCTCGCCGCCCTCGGCGTGCGCCGGGCCGCCTTCCCCTTCGCGCACGGCGCCAGGCACGAGGTACGCCCGGGCTTCGCCATGTTCGACAGCTTCCACTGCTCCCGGTACAACACCAACACCGGCAAGCTGACGCCGGAGATGTTCCGGTCGGTGTTCGCAGCCGTCAGGAGCCAGCTCGACAGCCTCCAGTGAGCCGGGCGCGTTGCCATCCTGCATCAGGCATGGGACGACCGACCGGCATCCCCTGCCGCCTTCTTCCTCTTGCCGACATTCGGTCCTAGGTTGGCGCCCTGGCTTGCATCGTGCGCAACGGGCGGGGGGTTGTAGTGCGTTCCTCGAAGGGACTGTGGCGTACGCCTCTGGTCGCGCTGTCGGCGGCGCTGGCGATGGGCACCCTTGCCGGGTGCGCTTTCGTCGATACGGTCGACAAGCGCGCCGACTTCATGAACGAGAGCGTCACCCGCTTCCGCAACCAGACGATCCTGCGCAACATCGTGAGATCCGCGCGCGACGAGCCCTTGAGCTTCGCGGCGCTCTCCGTCGTCCAGGGACACAATACGTCGAACAACACGTTCCCCACCTTCCCTCAACTTGATTGGTCTGCGGGGTTGCGCGTTGGGGGGACTACGCAAGCGGGCAGCAGCCAGTACAACGTCTCGAGCGACTTCACGCTGAGCCCCGTCGACGACAGCCCCACGTATGCTGCGCTGATCGCCCCGCTGGATGCGTCCACCATCGCGCTCTTCGCCCAGCGGTCCGGCTACCAGACCAACTTTCTCTACCTTCTGTTCTTCGACAAGATCAGGATCGCCGATGCCGACGGCCGGGTGCTGGCGCAGTTCTACGGCAACAGCGTTGCTGGCGAGACCACCCGGATATGTCTGGGGGACCCGAAGAACGGCTTCTGCGGGCCGAGGAACATGCTCGGCTATACGCTGCTCGCCTACCTCGATCTGCGTTTCAATCTCGAGAAGGGCGCCCTGGCCGGCCAGGCCCGGAGACCCAGGACTCAGATCTGCTTCGAGCGCGGAACCCCGGTGCCGGGGAGATGGAGCGACCTGGGCCTCAAGCCGAGCGGAGGGAGGATCGCTCTTCCAGTGAAGGGAGCCAAGGCGCGTGCGGGATACCCGTCCTATTGCGACGAGGACGGGACGTGGTTCAACGGCTCACCCGCCGACACCGCCGGCAAGGGCAAAGGCCCGGACACCGGGGCGCACTACGTGATCTACGATGCGCGCAACAACGTCTGGATCGAGCTGTCCACCCGCTCCACCTGGGGCATGTACCAGTTCCTGGGCACCCTCGCCGACAGCTTGGTGCACAAGAACGAGCGGCCGGTCCGGCTCATTCAGCCCGGCTATCGCGACCATGCCGACGAGCTGATCGTGCTCGACATCGCCAAGGGTCGCACCGGCAGCGACTGCTTCGTGCAGGCTGAGATGGACGACCGCACCACGTATTGCGTTCCCAACGGGCCGTCGTCCCGCATGACAAGGGCTGCATTCGTCATTCTCCATCAGCTGACCGCCCTGCAGAGGGCCGTCGTGGCCGTTCCTGCAGGCACCTCGACGACGCGGCAAATCCAGTAGGAGGTTCGCCGGACGCGAGGTATTTTGAAGTGCGAGCCGCTGGAGCGCGCAGCCGGGTTCAAACCCGCCTGAAGCGGGGAAGGGTGACAAGAGATGCTTCTCGCCCGGAGATCGGCTATCTCGGTGTGCCTTGGATGGGGGCTGGCATGCACCGACCTCGGCATCGACCGCGGTGAGGCCGCAGGCTTCGCGGTGCCGGCGCCCATCCTCCACGAGGACATCGTGCGAGCCCAGTCGCGCCAGGAGCTGCCGAAAGAGCGGAAGAAGCTGGCCCCCCGCCGCTCCGCGCCAGAGCAGAGCAGGCCGAAGGCCGGCACTCGGCGCGACAGCAGGCCTGAGGAGCCGGATCGACCGCCTCAGCTCGTGCGCTGTCCCGGCCCCAGCCCTGAATGCCCTCCCCCACAGATGTGAGGCGAGCTGTCCAAGGGGTGGCCTGCACAGGGCGCTATTGGAAGTGAGGGAAGGTCATGGTGATGCCATCTGGCCAGGATTTACAGGACCGACCGGGGAAACATGGGGTGGGTGCAATGACCATCGCTCAGCCGAGCCGCCTTGCAACCAAAGGGCGGCTCCTCTCTGTTTGCCTTGCATCGGGACTTGCCGTTGCGGTCTTGGGCGGAGCCGACCGCAGCGAGGCTGCCAGCGTCGCTGTCCCCGCGCGCGCCGCGCAGTCCAGCCTCGTGCTGGTCCAGGCGAGTCCGGACACCGGCAAAAAGGCCGAGTCGCAGCAGAAGAAGAAGTCCAAGCGGAGAGCGGTGCGCTGCGGGGGGCCCGGCCTTCCCGACTGCCCCTCCTAGCGCCCTGCCGGTGGCTCGCACCGGCGCTGGCTCGCTCGCGTGCAGCGGCTCTAGACCGACCGATCGATCATGCCGAGCCAGGCGCAGACCTCGCGCGCGTGCGCGGCGGGCCGAGAGACGGGATAGTAGACGCGCTCGATGCGGCCGTCCCTGACGGCCAGCGTCAGCCGCTTCAGGTAGGTGACGCCGCCGGTGGCGAAGGTGGGCAGCGCCAGCGCCCGCTGCAGGGCGAAGCGCTCGTCGCTGACGAGCTCGAACGGCAGGCCCAGCCGCTCCACCAGCTCGTGCTGGTAGTCGGCGGTCTGGGTGGAGAGACCGTAGACCGCGGCCCCCACGTGAAGGAACCCGGCGTGGAGGTCGCGGAAGCCCTCCGCCTCCGGCGTCGAGCCGTGCGCGCCGGGGATGTCGTCCCAGCCGGGCGGGTTCGGCAGCTCCGGCCGTCCGGTCCACGGGTAGCAGTAGACGATAACCCTGCCGGGCGCCCGTGCGAAGCTCATGCTGCGCCCGGCTGTGGTCGGCAGGTCGAGATCGGGCATGCGCTGCCCGCGCTTGAGGTGGCGCGCGCCGCCATCGTCGGGCAGCGTATCGCCGCCCATGCCGGCCGCGGCCGTCACGGGCGCCGGTTCTGCTGCAGCCACGCCAGCACCTCGGCGGCGTTCCGGTCCGGCGGGAACACCGGGTAGAACACCTTCGCGATCCGGCCGTCGTCGACGATCATGGCCAGCCGCTTGACGAGCGTCATTCCGCCCACCTGGCCGCCCACCTGGCCGCCCACCTGCATGACCGGCAGGCGCAGCGCCGTAGCGAGCGCCAGCTTCTCGTCGGACAGCAGCGGGAACGGCAGATGCAGGCGCTCGGCCGCCTCGCGCTGATAGGCCGTATCCTGGGTGGAGAGGCCGAAGACGCGGGCCGCGCCGGCGGCGGTCAGCTCCTTGTGGAGGTCGCGATACGCGCACGCCTGCGGGGTGCAGCCGCGCGCGCCGGGGATCGTGTCCCAGTCCGAAACGAGCGAGATCTGCCCCGGCACGCCGGTG
>JBIOWI010000421.1:0-2004 GCA_044868325.1 Hyphomicrobiaceae bacterium | reverse complement strand
GTCAGCTCCACCGCGGCGTTCAGGTGCTCCGGATACTGGAGCTCGGGCCGGTCGAGCAGCAGATCGGGCCACTGCGCGGCGGGCGGGAGGTTGTCGCGCGCGAAGGTATCGACGTGGGTGGAGGGGCCGAGCGCCGCGGCGCCCTTGGGGGCCGGCGTGCGGGGCTTGGTTGAGCGCTCCTCGCGGGAGAACATGCGTGTGAACATCGTAGCCTCCACTCTTCTCCCTCTCCCCGCTTGCGGGGAGAGGGCCGGGGTGAAGGGCAGCGGCGCGCTCCGACGTCGGCGTCTTTGGCTGCCCCTCACCCTAACCCTCTCCCCATGCCCGAAGTGGGCATGGGGAGAGGGAATTTCAGTCGCCTTCGAACTGCGGCTTCCGCTTCGCCACGAACGCCTCGTAGGCGCGGCGGAAGTCGCGGGTCTGCATGCAGATGGCTTGCGCCTGGGCCTCGGCCTCGATGGCCGCCTCGAGGCTCATGGACCATTCCTGGTTCAGCATGGTCTTGGTCATCATGTGCGCGAAGGTCGGCCCCGCTGCGAGAGACTTGGCCAGCGCCACCGCCTCTGCCTCCAGCGCGTCCGGCGCCACCAGCCGGTTGAAGAAGCCCCAGCGCTCGCCCTCCTCCGCCGACATGGTGCGCCCGGTGAAGAGCAGCTCCGCCGCGCGGCCCTGGCCTATGACGCGCGGAAGCATGGCGCAGGCGCCCATATCGCAGCCGGCAAGGCCGACGCGGGTGAACAGGAACGCGGTCTTGGCGGCGGGCGTGCCCAGGCGCATGTCGGCGTAGAGTGCAATCATCGCGCCAGCGCCCACGCAGATCCCATCAACCGCGGCAATGACGGGCTGCGGAGCCGCCTTCATGGCCTTGACCAAGTCGCCGGTCATGCGGGTGAAGGCGAGCAGGCCCTTCATGTCCTTGTCGAGGAGCGGGCCGATGATGTCGTGCACGTCGCCGCCCGAGGAGAAGTTGCCGCCGTTGGAGGCCATGACCACCGCCTTCACGGTGTCGGCCGCGGGCAGAGACCGGAACGCGTCGCGCAGCTCGGCGTAAGACTCGAAGGTGAGCGGGTTCTTGCGCTCCGGCCGCGCCAGCGAGACGACCGCCACGCCGTCGTCGTCCAGGCGCCAATTGAAGTGGCGGGGCTTGAAGTGCCGGTCGATGGTCGTGACGCTCATGGGCTTCGTCCTCCCGTGCGCGCCTCCACCCGCAATGCGTCCAGCAGGCCGATCATGGTCTCGCTCTCCGCATCGCTGAAGGAGGCCAGGATCTCGTTCACCCACCGCTCGTGCGCCTCGGCCATGGTCGCAAACAGGCGCAGGCCCTTGGGCGTCAACCGCACGAACGTGGCGCGGCGGTCCTTCTCGTTGGCGATGCGCATCACCAGGCCCTCGGCGACCAGCCGGTCGACCAGCCCGGTGACGTTGCCGTTCGACACCATGAGGAAGCGCGAAACCTCCGTCATGGTCATGCCCGCCTCGCGGCGGGCCAGCGCCGCCATCACGTCGAACTTCGGCAAGGTTACGCCGAACTTGCGGTCGAGGCGCCGGCGCAGCTCGGCCTCGATGGGGCGCACGGCCCGGAGCAGCCGCACCCACAGCCTGAGCCGCAAATGCTCCGGCGCCTCGGGCCGCGGCTGCGGCGTCTGCGGCTCGATACTCATACCTCTCCTCCCGAGACCGAGATGGCCTGGCCCGTGATCGCCTGCGCGGCCGGCGTGCACAGCCACAGCACGGTGCCCGCCACCTCCTCAGGCTTGACGAACCGCCCTTGGGGATTGAGCCGCTGCAGCTCGGCCTGCGCCTCGCCGCGCGAGCGCCCGGTCTTGGCGGCGATGTTGGCCAGCGACTCCTCCAAGAGCGGCGACTCCGTGAAGCCGGGGCAGACGGCGTTCACCGTCACCTGCGTGGCCGCCAGCTCCGCCGCCAGCGCCCGCGCCAGCCCCACCACGCCATGCTTGGCCGCGCAGTAGGCAGCCACGTAGGGGTAGCCCTTGAGGCCGGCGG
>JBIOWI010000420.1:0-4531 GCA_044868325.1 Hyphomicrobiaceae bacterium | reverse complement strand
GACACCATGTGACACCCGGCTACCGAGCTGTGGTGTCGGACCCAGAGGGTCTGACACCACTCCAGTCCTCCTGCTGCTGCACGGCGAAGATCGACGTGTAGCCGCCGGACCAGTCGGGGGGCAGCAGGCAGGGGCGCGGGTCATGGTAGGCCCAGCGCGCCGGCTTGCCCCGCACGATGGCGCCGTAGTAGCGCGACTGCAGCGGATTGTAGGTGTACGGCATGGCGTTGGCCGCAGAGTAGACGTTGAGCAGCAGCGGCCGGGGCACGTCCGACCAGTTCGCTCTGGAATGGTGCAGCGTGCGGCAGTTGTGGATGGTGACCGACCCCGCCGGCCCCTCGAGGTAGACGACCTTGCTCATGTCGATGGCCGCCGCCTCGTCCGGCTTAAGGCAGCCGACCCACTCGCCCACGTCGCTGTACTGGTCCACCACGGGGCCGTTGTGGCTGCCCGGCAGGAGGCCCAGCGGCCCCTGGTCCTCCGTACAGTCGTAAACGTAGGTGCCGGCGGTGCACGGGCTGTAGTTGGTGTGCGGCCAGAACGAGATGTCCTGGTGCCACTTCACCTCGTCGCCGCCCTTCCTCCATTTGAAGTTGAGCTTCGACTGGTGGAACTTGACGTCCGGCCCGACGAGATCGGCGATCGCGTCGGGCAGCGGCGAGTTGTCGGCCGACGCATAGTCCCAGAACGCCGGGTGATGGTCGTTCATGCTGGAGAGCCGGCGCAGGCGGGGGCTCTCGCTGGAGTGGCCCTTGTCGAGGTCCCAGACCGCGTCGGACCTGGTGACGCTGCGGCTCCTCTCCACCATCGCCTCGGTGGTGGCGCGCAGCCGCTCGACCCAGCTGTCGGGCAGGAATTTCTCCAACAGCAGGTAGCCGTTCTCGAAATAGAGCTCGCGCTGCTTCTGCGTCAGCACGCGCGGCTCGATGGAAAGGATCTCCTCGGGCGTCATCGGCGCTCTCCCGTTGCCGCGGCGCCGGCCCGTCGGCTACGGCTGGCGCTTCTGATATATCAGCAATGTATCACATCTCCTTCCGGGGTCAACGGAGGTGTGCCACCTACATGAACCGGTACTTCCGCGAGCAGAACTCGCACGTCACTGTGAGGCTGCCGTCGGGCTCGCGCATGTCGGCGAGCTCCTCGGGGCCGAAGCGCTGCAGGTAGAGCTCGATGCGCTCGCGCGAGCAGCGGCAGGCCTCGGCCAGCGCCGTGGCCTGCACCACGCGCACGCCCTCCTCGTGGAACAGGCGATAGAGCAGACGCTCGGGCGCCAGCATCGGGTCGATCAGCTCGTGGTCCTCCACCGTCGCGGCGAGGTGGCGGGCGCGGTTCCAGTTCTCGTCGTCCTCGCCTTCGAGGCTGAGGTCGTGCGCCTCGCCTTCGAGCTGCGGGCGCGTGCCGCCCTCGCGGGGAAGCTGCTGGATCATCAGCCCGCCGGCGCGCCAGTGCCAGGCGCGCGGACCGCCGCGCATGCCGGCACCCGGCCCGCTCTCGGCCGGACCGTAGTGCCGCGCCACCGCCAGCCGGATGAAGGTGGGCAGCTGCTCGGACTGGCGGAAATACTCGTGCGCCGCCTTCAAGAGTGGCTCGCGCGCGATGCCGACGATGCCCTGGTAGCGGTCCCGGCCACCGCCGGGATCGATGGTCATGGCGAGGTGGCCGGTGCCCAGCATGGAGCCCTGGTCGCCCCGGCCCTTGACAGCGGCGAGTCCGGTATCCGCCTTGTCGAAGCTCGCATAGCCACGCACCTGTCCCGGCTGCTCGAAGTGCACCACCAGGAAATCGAGCGGCCCGTCGGTCTTGGTCTGCAGGATCAGCTTGGCGCCGGTCTTGAGCGCGCTGCCCAGCATGGCCGTCAGCGCCAGGGCCTCGCCCAGGGCGTGGCTCACCGGCTCCGGGTAGGCGTGGCGCGACAGGATCGCGTCCACCACCGGACCCAGCCGCACCACGCGGCCGATCACGTCCGACTTCACCGTGCGGAACGGCAGGACCAGGTCGTCGCCTGGGGCGGTGCGGGCCTCGCCGTGGTCGGCGTTGCCGTTGTCGGCATTCGGCATCAATCCACCCCGAGACACCACGCCAGAATGGCCTTCTGGGCGTGGAGCCGGTTCTCCGCCTCGTCCCACACGGCCGACTGCGGGCCGTCGATCACCTCGGCGGCCACCTCGCTGCCGCGATAGGCCGGCAGGCAATGCAGGAATATGGCATTCGGAGCGGCTTTGCGCATCAGGTCCGCGTCCACGGCGTAGGGCGCCAGCAGCTGCTTGCGGCGGCGCTCGTCGTCCTGCTGGCCCATGGACACCCAGGTGTCGGTGACGACGCAGTCGGCTCCCGCCACGGCCTCGGCGGCATCGTCGGTCAGCTCGATATCGGCGCCCTCGGCCCTCGCCCAGTCGAGGATGGCGCGCTCGGGGTTGAGCTGGGGTGGGCAGGCCAGCGTCAGCTTGAAATCGAGGCGCGCAGCGGCCTGGATCCACGAGGCCGCCACGTTGTTGCCGTCGCCGCTCCAGGCAACCTTGCTGCCCTCGATGGCGCCGAGACGCTCCTCCACCGTCATGATGTCGGCCACGATCTGGCAGGGGTGCGTGCGGTCGGTGAGGCCGTTGATGACCGGCACGGTGGCATGCGCGGCCAGCTCGCCCAGCGTCTCGTGCTTGTTCGCGCGGATCATGATGGCGTCGACATAGCGCGACAGCACCTTGGCCGTGTCGGAGATCGGCTCGCCGCGCCCCACCTGCAGGTCGGTATGGTTGAGCGCCAGCGTCTGCCCGCCCAGCTGGCGCATGGCCACGTCGAACGACACCCGGGTGCGGGTGGAGGGCTTCTCGAAGATCAGCATCAGCACGGCATCGGCGATGCCGGCCGGCTTCAGCTCGTCGGGCACGCTCTTGCCCGCCCGCTTCATGGCGTGGCCCATGTCGACGATGCGGCGCAGCGTGCGTCCGTCGATCTGATCGAGATCCAGGAAATGCCGGGGCGACCGGGAAGACATGACCAACCTCTCGCCCGATTATCAGGCCGGTTGGGGGAAACGGGCAAGCGCCCGTCCGAGCCGCGCCACCGCCTCGCTCAGCTCGTCCTCGGTGACGTTGAGCGGGGGCAGCAGCCGCACCACGTTGTCGCCGGCGCCGACGGTGAGCAGCCTCTCCGCCGTGCAGGCGTTGACAACCTCGCCCAGCGGCGGCTTGAGCTTGAGGCCGGTAAGCAGGCCCATGCCCCGCACCTCCTCGACGACGTGGGGGTAGGCGTCCTGCAGGGCCGCCAGCTGCTGCTTGAAGCGCAGCGCCATAGCCTGG
This sequence comes from Hyphomicrobiaceae bacterium, assembly GCA_044868325.1. Taxonomy (GTDB): domain Bacteria; phylum Pseudomonadota; class Alphaproteobacteria; order Rhizobiales; family Hyphomicrobiaceae; genus AWTP1-13. The sequence goes on along the minus strand of JBIOWI010000420.1, from coordinate 1,235 downwards.
ACGTGCTCCAGGAAGCCGGATTCCAGAACCGCGTCGAGGACAGCTCCGCCCACCGCCACAGCCAGCGGGTTGCCGCCGAATGTCGAGCCGTGGGTACCCGCCACCATGCCTTTGGCGGCCTCGTTGGTGGCGAGCACCGCGCCGATGGGAAAGCCGCCACCGAGCCCCTTGGCCACCGCCATGACGTCCGGCGTGATCCCGGCCCACTCATAGGCGAACAGCTTGCCGGTGCGGCCCATGCCGGTCTGCACCTCGTCGAGCACCAGCAGGATGCCGTGTGCGTCGCACAACTCGCGCAGCGCCTTGAGCCAGGAGACCGGCGCCACGTGTATGCCGCCCTCGCCCTGCACAGGCTCCACCATGATGGCCGCCGTCTCCGGCCCGATAGCCGCCGCCGCTGCCTCCAGATCGCAGAACGGCACCTGGTCGAAGCCGTCGGCTGGCTTGCCGAAGCCTTCCAGGTGCTTGGGGTTGCCGGCCGAGGCGATGGTGGCCAGCGTGCGGCCGTGGAAGGCGCCCGCAAACGTGACGGTGCGCCACCGCTCGGGCCGTCCGCTCGCGTGGTGATAGCGCCGCGCGAGCTTAATGGCGCCCTCGCAGGCCTCCGCGCCGGAATTGCAGAAGAAGATCTGGTCGGCGAACGTCGCCTGGCACAGCCGCTCGGCCAGCCGCTCCTGTCCGGCCACCCTGTAGAGGTTGGAGCTGTGCCAGAGCTTGCCGGCCTGCTCGGTGAGGGCGGTCACCAGCCGGGGATGGGCGTGACCCAGGGCGTTGACGGCCACGCCGCTCGCGAAGTCCAGGTAGCGCTCACCGTCGGTTGAGACGAGCCAGGCGCCCTCGCCGCGCTCGAACACCAGGTTCGCCCGCGCATAGGTGGGCATGACGGCCGGCGACGGTCCGGAGGCGGGGGAGGTTGCCGTCTGCGGCGGCCTGGCTTCGGCGAAGGCCACGGAGGCGTTCTGTGGAGCGGACATGGGATTGGTCCTGCGAGGGTCTGTTGCGATGGCGGAAAAACAAAAAAGCCGCGCTATGGCGCGGCATGGACGACCTGAGCACGAGGGCTCGTCATCGCAGCCGCGTGAGCGGGCGGGCGCCGGAACGTCGCTTGTCGCTGGCTCGAAAGGTCATGCTCGTTTTATGGGCCGCGTGCCGCGCGGTGTCAATGGCGTCCGGGACAGCACAGAGGAAGCAGCGTGTTGGGTGAAAAAGGCCGGGAGCAGCACCCCGCCGCTGCT
>JBIOWI010000419.1:0-14071 GCA_044868325.1 Hyphomicrobiaceae bacterium | reverse complement strand
GGGCACACCTGCACGCACTCGCCGCAGGCGACGCAGGTGGAGTTGCCCATGCCCTCGTCGAAGTCGAACACCACCTTGGAGCCGTGGCCGCGGTAGGCCATGCCGATCACGTCGTTGGCCTGCACCTCGCGGCAGGCGCGCACGCACAGGCCGCAGTTGATGCAGGTGTCGAGGTTCACCGCGATGGCGGAATGGGTGCTGTCGGCGACCGGGCGATCGTCCCGCGGGTAGCGGCTCCTGGCCTCGATGCCCATGGCATCCACCCAGCTCCAGAACTTGGACTTGGGATCGTGGCTCTCCTCGCGCTCGGGCTGGTCGGCCATCAGCAGCTCGAACACCATCTGCCGCGACTTCTTGGCCCGCTCGGACGCGGTCTTGACCTTCATGCCGGCGGCGGCCTTGCGCTGGCACGAGGCGGCCAGCACACGCTCGCCCTCGATCTCCACCATGCAGGCGCGGCAGTTGCCGTCGGCGCGATAGCCGGGCGCCGGGTGCCAGCACAGGTGCGGGATCTTGGTGCCGTGCCGCTGGGCGACCTGCCAGATGGTCTCGCCGGCCGCGGCCTCCACCGGCTTGCCGTCCAGCTCGAAGGCGATCCTGGTCATGAAAAGTCTCCCCGCGACTCTTCGTAGAGCGCGTCTCAGTGCTTGGGCTTGTGGTGGTGCTTGTCTGGTTGATGCGCCACGCCGCTTCCGGCATAGCCGCGCAGCACGGCGTAGCGAGTGCGCTGCTCGGGCGTCAGGAGCGGCGTGATCTCGACGTGGGCCTGAAGATGCGACAGCCGCACCTCGCCCAGCAGCCGGTTGGCCTCGGCCACGCGGGCCGCAACCTCAGCCGCATCCGCGGTGCCCGACTTGAAGGCCTGGTCCACCGCCTGCTCGGCCTTGACGTAGGTCTCGCCCAGCGCCTTCGCCTTGGCCTTCATGCGATCGAAGGCTGCCTTCACGGCTTGCCGCTGCTCCGACGTCAGCGTCAGCTCCTCGGCCAGCTCCAGCACATGCATCGGCCCCGGATGGCCGTTGAGCTCGGCCGCCTTGGCAAGCCCCATGCCGCGGCCGTCGAGGAACCCCTGCACGTCCTCGTCCGACAGGCTCGCCACGGCGCGCGCCTGCTGCCCAGCATAGGGCTGGGCGGTCTGCTTGTGGTGCATGCCGTGATGATGCTGCGTCTGGGCAAGAGTGACGGTGGCGCCCAGAGCGCAGGTTAGAGCGAGAATGCCTTTCACGCAGCGCATCGGCGTTCTCCCCTACTGAGCGGCCATCTCAGCGCGAACCTTCGCCAGCTCTGGCGCGCGCTCGATCAGCCGCAGATAGGCCAGCTCGACCTCCGAAGGCTCCGCCCGGTGGCGCTCCCAGGCCACCAGCGTCTCCAGAGGAATGCCGTATGCATCTGCGAACTCCTCGCGGCTCATACGCAGCTTGCGGCGCAACTTGAACGCTGGTGCCGGACGCCGGAACTCGGCGAGCTCCTTGTCCGATAGAGGTGGATTGTCCGGGTCGGACAACGCTGCAGCAGTAATCTCCTCATCGGTCAACGCATCCAGCCGCCGCCAATCCTCAGGCGTCATGCCGAATTTGTCACGCTTCTCGCCGGAAGTAGGCTTGCTGTTCATGTTTGGTCGCCGTTCTGGCAGATATGATACGGGTGCGTTTGCCTCGGTTTGTCCAAGCTACCACAAAGATCCGATCGTTAAGCCTACAGAGGCGGCTGAAACGTTGCTCGTCAGGGTCTGGGTCGTCGCGATCGAAGCTATCCGGGTCATCGAAAGCTAGTCTCGCCACCTCGAACGTGATGCCATGCTTCCGAAAATTGCGTGCGGCCTTCTCGTCATCCCACTCGAACTCGTCGTCCCTCATGGCCCTCGCCCCACAGTCTCCTGGAACATTCCAAGAACATTGTGGCGCGATGTAGGCTGAATTTCATTCCACTCTTGCCGCGCTTCACCCCTTCAGCTCGATCTCCACGAACGCGAACTCGAAGTCGTTGGCGTTGATGACGTTGTGATGCACGCCGGCCTTGCGGAAGTAGGATGCACCCAGCGTCAGATCCGCAAAGCTCTCCTCGCCTTGCGGCGACACCAGCTTCAGCCGGCCGTTCCCGGCAGGAACCACCACGTAGTCCATCCGGTGCACGTGCTCGCCCGTCTCGGCGCCCGGCGCGAACCGCCACTCCGTCACGCGCACGCGGTCGTTGTCGACCTGCACGGTGGGGACGGCTTGCGGCAGCTTGCTCACCTCAAGTCCTCCGGGAAGTACTTGAACACGGACCGCACCGGGTTGGGAGCCGCCTGGCCGAGGCCGCAGATGGAGGCGTCTGCCATCACCTGCGAGAGGTCAGCCAGCAGATCCGGGTCCCAGTTGCCGGCGCGCATGAGATGGACGGCCTTCTCGGTGCCGTTGCGGCAGGGCGTGCACTGGCCGCAGCTCTCGTCCTCGAAGAACTTCATCAGGTTGAGGGCCACGGCCTTGATGTCGTCCTGGTCGGACAGGATGACAACCGCGTGGCTGCCGACGAACGAGCCGTGCTTCTCGAGCTGACCGAAGTCGAGCGGGATATCCGCCATGTAGGCCGGCAGAATGCCGCCCGAGGCGCCGCCCGGCAGGTAGCCCTTGAAGTTGTGGCCGTCGGCCATGCCGCCGCACAGCTCGATCAGCTCGCGGGCTGTGGAGCCCGCAGCCGTCAGCACGACGCCCGGCTTCTTCACACGGCCCGACACTGAGTAGGAGCGCAGGCCCTTGGCGCCGTTCTTGCCCTGGGAGGCGAACCAAGCCGCGCCCTTCTCCAGGATGGCGGGCACCCAGTAGAGCGTCTCGATGTTGTTGACGAGGGTCGGCCGGCCGAACACGCCGACCTGGGCGACGTAGGGCGGGCGGTGGCGCGGCAGGCCCCGCTTGCCCTCGATCGACTCGATCATGGCGCTTTCCTCGCCACAGATGTAGGCGCCGGCGCCGCGCCGCACGATGAGCTTGGTGTGCGTGGATAGGCCGGCCGCCCCCAGCTTGGGGATCTCGTCGGCCAGGATGCGATGCACGGCGGGGTATTCGTCGCGGATGTAGATGAACGCCTCCTGCGCCTCGACCGCCCAGGCGGCGATCAGCGCGCCCTCCAGGAACTTGTGCGGCTCGCGCTCCAGGTAGAAGCGGTCCTTGAAGGTGCCTGGCTCGCCCTCGTCGCCGTTGACGGCCATCAGGCGCGGCCCCTTCTCGGCGCGCACCAGAGCCCACTTGCGCCCCGTCGGAAAGCCGGCGCCGCCCAGCCCGCGCAGGCCGCCGTCGGAGAGGGTGGCGATCACGTCCTCCACCTTGCGGGCGCCGGAGGTGCAGGCCTTCAGCACCGCATAGCCGCCGGCCTTGGTGTAGGCGGCGAAGTCTTGGTAGGCGGGGATCTCGGGATGGACGTGGCCGCCGCGGGCCAAGTCCTTCAGCTTGGCGGCGCTGGCGCGGGGGACGTGGCGATGACCCACCTCGGCGGCGGGCGCCTCATCGCAGGCGCCCACGCAGGGAGCCCGCACGACCCGCACGTCCGGCAGCCGCTCTGCCTGCATCTCCGCGAGCAGCCGCTCGGCGCCGGCCAGCATGCAGCTCAGGCTGTCGCAGACGCGGATGGTGACCTTGGGCGGGCGCGGCTCCTTGTCTCCGACCACATCGAAGTGGGCGTAGAAGGTGGCGACCTCGTAGACCTCGGCCATGGGGATATTGAGCTCTGCCGCCAGGGCTTGCAGATAGCCCTCGGGCAGGCAACCCTGCGAATCCTGGATCAGGTGCAGGTGCTCGATCAGCAGGTCGCGCTCGCGCGGCCGGTCGCCCAGCAGGGCCCTGACCGTTGCCACCTCCTCCTGCCGCAATACCCGCCCCTTGGGGAACAGCGGCGCCTTGCGCCTGCCGGAGCCCGGATGGATCGCACGGCCGCCGGGGTGACGCGCACCGTTGCTCCCTGTTGCGAGGTCTTTCATACTTGGGGCAGTCATCCTCGGAGCGTTCGTCCTTCGTGCTCGCGCCTTCGTGGGCCGGCGAGCCCGCGATGGCTTTTTGGCATACCATATGCCAATGTCGGGTGGCTGTCGAGCGCTGCCCGATCCTCCCGATCTTTAGCGGGCGATGTAGCCGGGCACATGCGACCAACGTGCACCTACCCAACTCCTCTGGTATACCAGTATTGGTTTGGTGGTAACAATACGGAGGGCGCCGCGGCAAGGTGCCCGCCCTGCCCAGGGAGTGGTTGCGATGCTGGTGGCCTTGGCGGCATGGAGCGATCAATTCGCTCAGTACCTTCAGACGACGATTGGCGTCGATGCCGACTATGCGCTGTCGATCCTGCGCATCATCGGCATCAACATCATCCTGTCCGGGGACAACGCCATCGTCATCGCGCTGGCCTGCCGCTCCCTGCCGCCCCGGCAACGGGTGATCGGCATCGTCCTGGGCGCCGGCGCGGCGGTGGTGCTGCGCATCCTGTTCACGATCGTCGTCCAGCAGCTGTTCGACGTGCCCTGGCTCAAGCTGGTGGGTGGCCTCATCCTGCTCTGGATCGCCGTCAAGCTGCTCCTGGGCGAGGAGGCCAGCGAGGACAGCGTCAAGTCGGGCGCCAGCGTGTGGGAGGCGGTGAAAATCGTGGCCATCGCCGACATCGTCATGAGCCTCGACAACGTGCTGGCGATCGCCGCGGCGGCGGGCGGCAACACGAACCTCATCATTCTGGGTCTCGTCATCAGCATCCCGCTGGTAGTGTTCGGGGCGACGCTGCTCACCTGGCTGCTCGACCGCATGCCCATCCTGGTGTGGGCGGGTGCTGCGCTGCTGGGCTGGGTGGCCGGCGAGCTGGTGGCGACCGAGCCGATCCTGCAGCCCTATGTGGCCACCCTGGCCGAGTCGCTCGGCGTGACCCCCAAGGTGGTGACGCGGGTGGTCGAGGCGTCCTGCGCCCTCCTGGTTGTGGCGGTGGGGTGGTTCCTCACCAGGGCGAGTGCGCGCCATGCCGCAAAGCAGGGCGCGGAGTAGCGGGCATCGGCAGTCGGCAGTCGTAAGACAGAAATGCCCCGACTGCCGACTTGAGGCCGTGGTATCGCGCGGCCCTCTCGCCAGAGGCCTAGGCTGTCGTCACGCTCGAAGCTGCCGGGCTCGTTGCACGACATTTTCATCGCACGAAACCTGCGCGCCGCCTCGCTCGGCTGGCATACAGTACGCCTTAGTTGCCTGCGCTCCGCGCCTGGCGGCATTGAGACAAACGGCCGATTGCCCGTTCTGCTGCAGCGCGTTACAAGCCCTGCCAATATTGCGCCGGTGGGAGGCAAGCTCATGGCCGAGATCAAGCAAACGATCGACCGCCCGCTCTCGCCGCATCTCTCGATCTACCGGCCGCTGATCAACATGGTGATGTCGATCGTGCATCGCATCACCGGCATCGCCAACTACCTGGGCACCGTGCTGATCGCGGCTTGGCTGGTGTCGGCGGCGATGGGACCTGAGGCCTACGACACGGTCAACGCGCTGTTCGGGCACCCGCTCGGCAAGCTCATCCTCTTCGGCTACTCCTGGTCGGTGATCCATCACATGCTGGGCGGCATCCGTCACCTCGTCTGGGATACGGGCCGCGGCCTGGAGATCGGGGCCGTCAACGCGCTGTGCTGGCTCACCATCGTCGGCTCGTTGGCGCTGACGACGGCCTTGTGGATCGCCGGCATCGCCGTCCGCGGAGGCCTGTAGCCCCATGTCCAATCCCATGTCCATGCGCACGCCCCTAGCCAAGGTCCGCGGCCTCGGATCGGCCAAGTCTGGCACCGGGCATTTCTGGCTGCAGCGGCTCACCGCCGTCGCCAACGTCGTCCTCGTCTCGTTCCTCATCGGCCTGCTGTTCACCCTGGTCGGCGCCGACTACGACACGGTGAGGCGCACCCTGGCCAAGCCCTACATCGCGGTGCCCCTCCTGCTGCTGGTGCTATCGGCCGTCACGCACATGCGGCTCGGCATGCAGACCATAATCGAGGACTACGTGCATTCGGAGGGGCGCAAGCTGGCGGCGCTGATGCTCAATACGTTCTTTGCTATCGTAGTTGGCATCACCTGCGTGTTCGCCCTCCTGAGGTTGAGCTTCGGAGCTTGAGAGGCATGGCTGCACAAGACGCCCACGCGTCCGGAAACGGAGTAGCGAGGCCCGCCATCAACGGTCGGGCCTACCCGTTGACCGACCACACCTACGACGTGGTGGTGGTGGGCGCCGGCGGCGCCGGCCTGCGCGCCACGCTCGGCTGCGCCGAGGCGGGGCTGAGGACGGCCTGCATCACCAAGGTGTTCCCCACCCGCTCGCACACGGTGGCGGCCCAGGGCGGCATCGCCGCGGCCATCGGCAACATGGGGCCGGACGACTGGCGCTGGCACATGTACGACACCGTGAAGGGCGCCGACTGGCTGGGCGACCAGGACGCCATCGAGTACCTGTGCCGCAACGCCCCCGACGCCGTCTACGAGCTGGACCACTACGGCATGCCGTTCTCGCGCACCGAGGACGGCCGCATCTACCAGCGCCCCTTCGGCGGCATGACCACGGAGTTCGGCGAGGGCCCGCCGGCCATGCGCACCTGCGCGGTGGCCGACCGCACCGGCCACGCCATGCTACACACGCTTTACGGCCAGTCTCTGCGGTATTCGGCGGAGTTCTTCATCGAGTACTTCGCCATCGACCTGATCGTGGACCAGGACGGCGGCTGCCGCGGCGTCGTGGCCCTCAAGCTCGACGACGGCACCCTGCATCGCTTCCGCGCCAAGAGGACCATTGTCGCCACCGGCGGCTACGGGCGTGCCTACCTCTCCTGCACCGGCGCCCACACCCAGACCGGCGACGGCACCGCCATGGTGCTGCGCGCCGGCCTGCCGGCGCAGGACATGGAGTTCGTGCAATTCCACCCAACCGGCATCTACGGCGCCGGCGTGCTCGTCACGGAGGGCGCCCGCGGCGAGGGCGCCTATCTCACCAACGGCAACGGCGAGCGCTTCATGGAGCGCTACGCTCCGCACGCCAAGGACTTGGCCTCCCGCGACGTTGTCTCCCGCTCCATGACCATCGAGATCCGCGAGGGACGCGGCTGCGGCCCCAACAAGGACCACATCCACCTCAACTTCACGCACCTTGACCCGAAGATGCTGAAGGAGCGCCTGCCCGCGGCGATCGAGAACGGGCACGTGTTCGCGGGCGTGGACATCCTCAAGGAGCCGATGCCGATCGTGCCGACCTGCCACTACAATATGGGCGGCGTGGCCACCAACTACCACGGCGAGGCGTTGACCAAGAAGGGTGGCGACCCCGAGTGCATCATCCCCGGTCTGATGGCGCTGGGCGAAGCCGCGAGCGTATCGGTGCACGGCGCCAACAGGCTGGGCTCCAACTCGCTGATCGACCTCGTGGTGTTCGGCCGCGCCGCGGCCGTCAAGTGCGCCCAGACCGTCGAGCGGGGCACCAGCCCGCCGGATCTTCCCAGGGACGCCGGCGAGTATGCGCTGGCGCGGCTCGACCGCTTCCGCAACGCCAAGGGCGGCACGCCGACGGCGGAACTGCGCCTGCGCATGCAGAAGACCATGCAGTCGAACTGCGCCGTGTTCCGCACCTCGGAGCTGCTCAAGGAGGGCGTTGAGAGGATCACCGAGATCTGGCGCGCCACCGACGACATCGCTGTGTTCGACCGCTCGCTGGTTTGGAACTCCGACCTCATCTAGACCCTGGAGTACGACAACCTCATCATCCAGGCGGCCGTGACGGTGGTCGGCGCCGAGGCCCGCAACGAGAGCCGCGGCGCCCACGCTCGCGAGGATTATCCGAACCGCGACGACGTGAGCTGGATGAAGCACACGCTGGCCTGGGCCGACGACCACGCCAAGACGGTGCGGCTGGACTACCGCCCGGTGCACACCTACACGCTCACCAACGAGATGAGCTACATCCCGCCCAAGGCGAGGGTGTACTGACCGGCCGGCATTCGGTCACGATGCCGGCTGGGGCGGCCGCACGCCAAGCTTGCCAGCGACAGCGAGCAACCGAGACCAGGTCCCCGCCGGAACCGCGATGCCGTCTCGCTCGCGCTCTTGTCGGATGCTGTCGCCCCGTTCGCCGGGAAGGAAGATGCGGTCCACATCGTCGGCAACGGGCAGCGTCGCGACAGCGGCACCGAGCCGTGTCGCCTCGCGGCCGATCGCCGCCGGATCGCCGAATGCGGATAGGTCGATGGCGATGGCGACACCATTGAGGAACGGGCTGTCGAGGCTTCCGCCGGCCTCCAGCGCCTGCGCGATGATCGGGTTGGAGATCGTCAGGCTGCACAGGCATTCGATCATGAATGAAAGGCCTGAACCCTTTGGGCCGCTCATCGGCAGGAGGGTCGCGATCCGCCTGGGGTCGCTCGTCGGCCGGCCGTCGGTATCGATACCCCAATCGAGGGGCACCTGCCGGTTGGCGTCGCGGGCGTTCAGCACCTTGCCCATGGCCACTGCCGATGTCGACATGTCGATCAGGAACGGCGGCCGGTCGGCGGCGGGAAAGGCGAGCGCGATCGGGTTGGTCGATACGCCGGCAGCGCGGGCGCCGTGATAGGCCATCATCGGACCCGACGCCGTCATAACGATCCCGGCCATCCCGGCTTCGGCGGCCTGCAGCGCAAAATGCCCGACTGCCCCCGCATGGGTGATATTGCGTGCCGCGCACCAGCCGACGTGAACCTCGCGTGCGCACGCCATGGCTTCCCGCATGGCCCTCGACATGGCCACCGGGCCCGGCGCCCGATCCGCTTCAAGCACGACGATCGCGCCTGCCTTCCTCTCCAGGCGCATCGCGGGTGCGCTATTGATCGCACCTTTTCCCAGGAGCTCGATGTAGCGCGGGATGCGCAGCACACCGTGCGAATCGATGCCTCGAAGGTTCGCCCATACCAGGGCCGCAGCCCATTCGTCCGCCATGTCCTGGGAGACCCCGGCGGCATGGAGGAGCGCGGCTGCAAAGCTCCGCAGCTCGGCCGCAGCAAGAGTCACCCGTGCATTGTCCGCGAGCGCCATCAACCGGCCTCGCGAACGACGGCTGCCTCTGCGGTCGCCGGGAAGAACTTGTCGAGCCACCGCTTGGTGATGCCGCGCGCATAGGAGCCGTCGCCTGCCAGCGGAAAGTGCGATACGCCCGTGATCAGGAACAGCTCCGTCGGTTGGCCCGCCTTTTCGAACAGGCGAATGGACTGCTCGGTGGGCGTGATCGTGTCATCGGCAATGTGCAACAGCATCAGGGGCCTGGGAGCGATGTTGCCGACAACTTCCTCGGCGCGGAAGTCGTACATGCTCTGGGCGGTGTCGACGGGCACCTCCATCTGCGCCTTCTTCGGCAGATGCCGGCGCAAGTGCTCGGGGATCGGCACGACGTCCCAGCGCGATACCCAGAGGGACTCGCCGGTCCTTGCCTTGTGCTCCTTTCCACGCTCGAGCATCTCCGTGAACTTCCTCCACGCCTCGGGCGTGGGATGCTGGCCACGAAACTTGCGCTCGCCGTGGCCCCAGCCGCAGGAAGAGATCACCGCCGCCACGCGTCGATCGACGCCCGCTGTGTAAATTGAAACCGCCGCACCGAAGCTGTGCCCGATGACGCCGATCCTATTGGGATCGATCTCCGGCTGGTCCGCGAGCCAAGTGAGCGCGTTGCGCGTGTCCGCGACCTGATCGAGGCATAGGACATATCCGCGTCGCCCGCCGCTGTCGCCGCAGCCGCGCATGTCGAAGCGAAGCGCCGCGTACCCGAAGTCGCACAGCATGCGCGCCTGGATCTCCGCGTGGGACTCGTCCTTGGATCCCATGAAGCCGTGCAGAACGAGAAACGCCGCAAGGCGTTGCCCCGCTCGGCGATTGTCCGGGATGTGCAGAACCCCGGCAAGCTCGATACCGTCGGAGCTGAAACGAACGGGACGTTCCATGCAGATCCTCACCGGCTGGCCGTGTCGCGGAACTCCTGGGGCGCCTGCGGGCCCCACTGCGATCGCAGGCCCTGGCTTCTCGGGTGTCGACGGTACGCGTTGTTGCTGTTCAAGACATCCGAATCCGTCCAATGCTCATGCAGACGCCCCCATGGGTCCTTCCAGTAGTCGAATATCTGGCTACCCAGGGTATGTCGCCCGATTCCCCACACGTGACGGTCAGCATACCTCTGTTTGAGCAGGTCGTGGCCGATCGCAAGATCGTCGATGTCCTGCACCTCGAACGAGACATGGTTCAGGCCCCAGGTGTGATGGCGACCGAACATCATGACATGATGATCGACGTAGCCCTCCCCATCGTCGATCCGATTGAAGCTCGCCAGCAGCGTGTCGGGATCGTCCTCGGCGTGCACATCGTCGGACCGGACGATGCCGAGATGCCGGTGTGCCCACAGGATGGAGCCTTCGATGTCGGGCGTGCTGATGACGGCATGGCCGATGCGCTTCACCTGCGACGGCCGCAGCGGCACGCGCAACAGGTCGCCGGCGCGCGCGTGCTTGGCATGCCCGAAGTTGAGGGTGTTGGTCTGGACCGGCAGCGCCGGAACGCTTGCAACACCCCAGACCACCTCGATGCCCATGCCGTTGTGCTCGGTGAGGCGGACACGCTTGCCGCCGCCGGGCTCATCCAGGGTCTCGACCGGAGAGGCGCCTTCCGCCTCGCGCGACAACTTATGGAGATCGTCCTCCGATCTCGCCCAGAAGGCGATGCGCTCGACCTTCGGATCGCCTTTCTCGGTGATGTGGATATGGTGCACAGGGTCGGTGCCGCGCATGTAGAGGGCTGCGGCGGTACGTTCCGCCCGCAGGAGCCCGAAATCACGCAGGAACCGCTCTGCAAGGTCCAGATCCGGCGACCTCAAGCGAATCCAGGCGATGTCCTTCACGCGAATAATGGGCTCGACCATCGTTCCCCCTGCGTTGCCACCTATGCGATGCGGACAGCGTACGCGGCATTGCCGCCAAGGTCCAACTCTGTCCCAAGACGTGAGGATAGACTTCTGCCGCGAGCCGCCGCATACAAAAGTGAGCGGCCGGCAAGGAGCAGCAGTCGAGGCCACCGGCCCTTCCGCCAGAGAATCGCGTCCTTGGCGGTCGAAACCCGGGAGGCAAGCCATGCCAGAACCGACCGTGACATCCCTTCGCATCGGCGCCGGCGCTGCTGGGTTCAATTGGCTCCCCGTGTTCGCCGCGCAGCAGCAGGGCATGTTCACTGCCAGAGACCTCAGCGTCGAGGTCAAGCGGCTGGGGACAGTCGACAAGGCCACCGCGGCCGTGCGAACCGGGGAGGTGGACATGGCAATTACGCCTCCCGAGGGCGCCATTCGCGATTGCGTGGCAGGCGGCAGTCTCAGGATCGTCGCCGGCAACGTGAACCGCTTGCCCCTGTCCCTGATCGCCAACCCGAGGTTCCGGCGGATCGAGGACTTGAAGGGAGCCAAGCTCGGTACATCGTCGCTCACCGAAGGCACGGCCCTTTACACGATGGAGGTGCTGCGCCAGCACGGGCTCAACTACCCTGGCGACTATGAGTTCGCCGTGGTTGGCGTGCACCCGGCCCGGTGGAAGGCGCTGCAGGACGGAACGATCGACGCGGCCGTGCAGCTCATACCGCTCAACTTCGTCGCGGAGGACCAGGGCTATGCCAACCTCGGCGAAGTGAGCGACTACATCCCCGAGATCGCCTTCACGACACTGATCGTGGACCAGGTATGGGCGCGGAGCCATCGAGCGGACATCGTGCGGTTCCTGCGCACCCTCGTCGAGGCCACCCAGTGGGTGTATGACCCGGCCAACGATCGGGCGCTCGAAGCGCTGACAGCGCAGGCAACGCAGGCCGAGGGCCAGTATGTGAGGCGCGCGCTCGACTACATGCGCAGCAAGAACGTGTTCTCGAGCGATCTCTCCATCCCGCAAGCCGCGTTCGCTAAGTCAGTCGAACTGATGCGCAAGGCGGGGCTTGCCGATGCGGCCCTCGTGGCTGGCGCACAGGCCGTGCTCGACGACAGCTATCGCGCCGAGGCCGTGGGCGCCCCTGGAGCTCGGTGAGGATCGCGTGCCATCCTTGCTTGCCGGCATCGTAGTGGACGCCAAGACCGCGATCAGCGTGATCTGTGGCGCCTTCCTGCTCCCGCATACGATCGCCAAGCTCGCCAATATCGGGCGTGCCTCGCAACTGTTCGACAAGGTTGGCCTTCGCCCTTCCACCCTCTTCGTCCTGTTGACGGCGCTGCTGGAGCTGATTGCGGCCTTTGGGATGATCTCCGGGCTCTACCCCAGGCTTGGCGCTCTGATCGCAGCGACCGTCCTCATCGTTGCCGCCTATGCGATCGCCCGCGTGCACGGCCTTAAGTGGCGATGGCAGCATCCGGGTATCGAGTACATGCTGTTCTGGGCGGCCGTCTGCCTTTGCGCGGCGTTCCTGCCTTGAGAATGCACATCCCGCCGGCTGAGAATCGAGGTCCTTCCATGTGCGACAGCCGTGACCTGCTTCACTTCGTCGGCAGCATCCCTCTGGACAGCAGCGAGGACGTGTTCCGGCACCTGAGCCGCGAAGTCGGCGAGTTCCTTCGACGGCTCCCCGATGGGGAAACGGGCGAGCGAGCGCGGTGGATCCGCTTCCAGCAGACGATGCTGGAGGGCCATCCCGCCATCGAGGTCGACGCATCGGAGCCGCCGCTGCCGGTCCTGCAGTCGGACGGAACCGTGCTGCGCGAGATCCGGCGCTTGCGGCTTAAGCCCGATATCGACGAAGCGAGGGTTGTGTTCGACACCGGCTACGACCGCGCCGCACTCGGCTCCTACGAGACGTTCAGGCGGCTGCGCGACGAAGGCGCCATACCACAGGGCGTACGCTTCCAGTTCGCCCTACCGACGCCGATGGCGACGGGACTCATGTATGTCAGCCCGAACGGACGCGAGCGCTATCTGCGCTGCTACGAGCGCTCTCTCCTGACGGCCCTCGGCAATATCGTGTCGAAGATCCCCCGCGACGAGCTGTCCATCCAATTCGACGTTTGCCAGGAAGTCCTGATGTTCGAGAGCTACTTCCCGGAGGGCAACGCAGGCTACAGGGAGGCCATATTTCAACAGTTCGGGCGCCTGGCTGCCGCAGTGCCGCGCGACGTGGAGCTGGGGTTCCACCTCTGCTACGGCTCTCCGGGCGATCGGCCGCTGATCCGGCTCGACGACGCTCACGTGCTTGTCGAGCTAATGAACGGGATCGGCACGTTCGTGGAGCGGCGCGTGCACTTCATCCACATCCCCGTACCCAGGCACGCGACCGACGACTTCTTCGCGCCCTTGGCGGCCTGGCGGCGGCCCGCCGGGACGCAGCTCTACCTCGGATTGCTCCAATACGACGACGACGCCGGCAACCGCGCGCGCATCGACGCCGCCCTGCGGGTCGCGAGGGACTTCGGCGTTGCCGCCGAATGCGGGTTTGGCCGCACCGACCCGAAGCGGGTGCCCGGTCTCATGGCAGGTCATCGCGCCGCCGCGCGGCTGCTCGCGTCGCTCCGCGCCGCCGAGCCGGAAGCGTAGGTGCGATGCGGCGGAGCGGCACTGCACCGATGTATCGGAACGGGGTCAGACCCCTCGCGTCCACCCTTTGCGACGATCGGTCTATCTCGCGGAGCGACGCGCCATCGGTGGCGGTGCGGGTGAGATCGAGAGCGTCAGCCACGTGTTCCAGCCCTCGGCCCGGTGCTCGGCCTCGAACTCCCAGTAGCCTTTCAGGTTCACATAGCCCTGATATCCGCCCTGCAATGGAAAGATGTAGCCAATCTGTGGACCGACGCCGAACACGCGCGACTCGAAATCGCCGAGCACGGCGCCGGACCCGCTGTCGCCGGTGACCTGCTGGTAGCCATAGCCCACGACGCCGAGGTGGAGCTGCTTGGTGAGGAACTTCGACGCGGCCCAGTCGAGGTGCAAGTCGATGCCGTTCTGGTAGTCGAGCGTGCGGTTCTCCCAATTGTAGGTGGCGCCCAGGACAGCCGAGAGCTCCCACCCGGTCTTCGGATTGAAGTACGTGTAGCCGACGCCGGAATCGCTGGCCCAGTGGCCGATGCTGAG
>JBIOWI010000418.1:0-3005 GCA_044868325.1 Hyphomicrobiaceae bacterium | reverse complement strand
CCTGGTGTTCGAGACGGGCGCCAACGTGCCGGCGGAGGCGCTGTTCCTCGAATACCAGGAGGAGGGCGGGCAGGTGCATTCGCCGGAGGTGTTCCCGCGCGCCGACGGCACGACCTATGTGTGCGCCATCTCCAGCGAGAGCCCGGTGCCGGTCGATCCGGCGGATGTGACGCCCGACGCCGGCGCCATCGAGCGTCTTGCCGACATGTGCAGGCGGCTGTCCCCGGCGCTCGCCTCAGCGAAAGTGATTGCGGCCCAGGCCTGCCATCGCCCGGTGACGCGGGACGGCCTGCCGCTGATCGGCCCTGTCGCCGGTGCGGAGGGCGCCTACATCGCCACCGGCCACAGCGTGTGGGGCATCCTCAACGCGCCCGCGACCGGGGAGGCGATGGCGGAGCTGATCCTCGACGGGGCAGCGCGCACGGTCGATCTCGCGCCGTTCGATCCGGGACGGCTGCGGGCGCTGTAGGGCGCAATAACCCCGGACTTGATCCGGGGGCATTGCGCCGGATCCTCGTTGTGGGGCTTGGCAAGACGGCGCAATACGCCCGGAGAAGTCCGGGCTATTGCGCCCTACGCCGTGCCGGCAGACTTATCCCCGCCCCCCTCGGGGCGTGTTATGACGATCCGACCCCGGAGATGGGGCGGCGGTTCCGGAACCGTCGCGTCAGCCTTGGAGCCGGGGGCCGCAGTCCGACCGTTCCTGCGGGCGTGGCCGCCAGACCAGCGGATCGCCATGCATGGGGCCCGGACCCGAGGCAGAGCAGGTGCGCTTGGCGCCTGTAAGCAATTCTTGGTCGACAAGGCGCCGCGCGCCCTGCTCCTCCAACCTAACCCCCGGGTGGCAAGCCGCCGCGGGGATATCGGTGTTGGCTCACCTCCCTCTCCCCGCAAGCGGGGAGAGGGGAGAACGCATTGCGCCGGCCACGGCATTGCGGCGCAATACGCCTTCGGCTATTGCGCCCTCCTATGAGGCGTTGCTTGTCAAGCTCCGAGTTTGCCCTCGAGCCGTCTGCTGCTCATCGGTTCACATACGTTGATCCTCCCGGGGCTTGACGGGCCGATGTGATGCGTGGCGCTGTGGTCCCGCGGGTCGGTCGAGGTCGGTGCAGGATGAACCTGCGGCCACCTCCTATCCGTGCCGGCCTGCTGCAGCCGGCAACCCCATTCCGCGTCCGCTTGGCTAAGCGCGCTCGTCGACCGCTGAAGACGCCCCATCTACCGAAACGGCGCTGGCCGAAACCAGCCTGCCCAGGGCGCAAGCGGGCATCTTCACCCGCGGGACGACAAGCACCACGCACGGTCTCGCTCCCGACCAACCCTCCTTTCTCAATCCATTCTTTTGTTCGACCCGCGCCGCGAGCCTTCTTCCGTCCCGACCGCAGGGGACCCTCCGCGCCGCGCGCAGACCTGGTCAAGGCTGGCCCGCAGGGCCACTCGTCTCGGCCTTGACCAGGTCGAGCACGGTGCCAAGCTGGTGCCGCCGGGACCCCGCATGGCTCAGCCTCTCGGCTTGAGGGTTGCGC
The DNA here is from genome assembly GCA_044868325.1 of Hyphomicrobiaceae bacterium. Classification (GTDB taxonomy): domain Bacteria; phylum Pseudomonadota; class Alphaproteobacteria; order Rhizobiales; family Hyphomicrobiaceae; genus AWTP1-13. The sequence goes on along the minus strand of JBIOWI010000418.1, from coordinate 1,479 downwards.
CCTCCGGCACGATGCCGTGCTCGAGATAGCGCCACAGCGCCACCAGCAGCTTCCTCGCCAGCGCCACGATCGCGACCTTGCGCGCCCGTCCGCCGCTGCTGGCAAACCGGCGCTGCCACCAGAGGGTGAGTGCGCTCTGCGGCTGATACCTGAGCCAGCACCAGGCGATCTCCACCAGCATCGTGCGCATGCGCCGGTTGCCGGCCTTCGACAGCCCCTGCTCGCGCCGGCTCGCGCCGCTCGCATAGGGCGTCGGCACCAACCCCACCGAGCCCGCCAGCTCGCGGCGGTTGGCAAAGCGGCGCCAGCCGAACAGCTCGGTGGCGAACACAAACGAGCTCTCCGCCGCAATCGCCCCCAGCCGCGCCAGCGCCCGCGCCTTGACGGCGGCAGCCTCCTGGCCCGCGGCCACCAGGGCCTCCCGCTCCGCCTTCAGTTGCGCCAACTGATGCTCCACCAGCGCCAGCCGCTCGCCTTCCAGCAGCAGATCCTGCTGCAGCCACCTGCCCACCGCCGTGCCGTCCCACCGCCGCAGCTCGGCCACCCGTCGCGCCCAGTCCCGCCCGCCCACGCCGACGAGCTTGATGCCCTGCGTCGCCAGCAGCGCCGCAATGCGCGTGCGATGCCGACCGCGCTCCGCCTTCAGCCGCTCGATCCCGCGCGACAGCTGCCGCACGTCCTCGGCCTCCTCCTGTGGAACCCGCACCACGCTCCACACCTTCTTCTCCCCACCCAGGAAGCGCTGCAACAGCCCCATCAGCTTGCAAAGGTCCAGACGGTCGGTCTTGCGCCGTCGCGCCCGGCGCGGCACCTCGATCGAGGACGAGTCGACAACCAGGTTCTCGATGCCATGCGCCGCCAGCGCACGGTCGAGCCAGAACCCATCGCGACCCGCCTCGTAGCAGCTCACAACACGCGCTTGCGCCTCCAGCCCGAGCCGTTGCTTCGCCGACCCCACCTCCTCCATCAGCCGCGCCAGATCCCGCGCCGCTACGCTGCGCTCCCGTCGCCGCCCCGCCGCGCACGCAAACAGCACTTTCCACACCCGCTCCGACAGCTCCAGCGCCATGTACAAGACTTGGCCCGTAGCCTTACTCTCACCACCAGGGGTCGCTTGGGTCGACATTGCCAAACCTCCGATCCGTTCGCCAAAACAGCTCGGAGGTTACCCAAGCGACCCTGCATGGACTCTACGGCCTACCGCCGTAGCGCTTGGCGACGTAGTCCTCGACGATGGCCTTGAACTCGGCGGCGATGTTGGGGCCGCGCAGGGTCATCGCCTTCTTGCCGTCGATGAAGACGGGGGCGGACGGCGCCTCGCCGGTGCCGGGAAGCGAGATGCCGATGTCGGCGTGCTTGGATTCGCCGGGCCCGTTGACAATGCAGCCCATCACCGCGAGGTTCAGGCCCTCGACGCCCGGGTAGCGTTCGCGCCACTCGCTCATGCGCCCGCGCACGTAGCCCTGGATCTCGCTCGCC
>JBIOWI010000417.1:0-6714 GCA_044868325.1 Hyphomicrobiaceae bacterium | reverse complement strand
CGACGGTGCGCACGGGGCCTCCATGGCCCCGCAACTGCGCCAGCGACGGCGCCGCGACGGCGCAAAGCGCGAGGAGCAGGAGAAGCAGACGGACTTGTCGCGGCATCGCCCTTGGCTCTCGCTCCGTAGGGCGGATTAGGGCGGAGCCCGTAATCCGCCGATCTGCGCCGATAAAATGGCGGATTACGCCTTCGGCTAATCCGCCCTACGTTCCTGCTTAGCAAGGAGACCACGGCGCGGGCAAATCATGGCGCCCAGCGCACGCGGCCGGCCGCGCTCACGTCCAGGCCGCCCAGCTCGCTCGCCCGCGCGGCGAAGCGCGGCTCGCGGAACAGCGCGAGCAGCGCCTGCAGCGGCGGCCGGAAATAGTCGCGCTGGCGCATCAGCAGGTCGAAGCGCTCGACACACATGAGCACGAACTCGAGCCCGGCTGCCGTAGCCACCGCCCGCGTGGCAAGGCCGAAGTCGGCGTTGCCGGCGCGGATGGCCTGGGCGATATCCGGCCCAGTCGGCGCCAGGACGGTGTTGCGCATCTCGTCGATGCCGAGACCCTCCTTGCGCAACAGCCCCTCCAGGAGCTGCTGGGCACCGGCCCCCGGCGGACGCACCGCCGCGCGCAGGCCCCGCGCGTGCGCCTCGCACAGCGAGGACAGCTGGAGCGGATTGCCCGGCGCGACGATCAAGCCCTGCTCGCGGGCGGCAAAGCCGATCAGCACCGCGTCGTAGAGCGCGGGCTCCGCGCCGACCGTCTCGGGATTGGCGTCCTTGGCCGGATCGTCGAGGTCGTGGAAATGGATGGCTGCGGCGACCACCTCGCCCCTGAGGAAGCGCTGGTAGCCCACCTCGCTGCCCTCGGGCAGGATCGCGAGCCCGGCCCGGCTCTCGCTCAAGGCCCACTGCAGGAGCGGATCGTGGCTGCCGCCCACGATGGGCGGTGGCTCCGGCGGCAGCACGCCTGGCGGACGCACCATGCCGCTGAGCAGCCAGCGGTCGAGGTCGGTGCGGGAGAACAGCCACTTGCCCGTCACCTTGGTGCATGGGATCTGCCGGTCCGCGATCAGCTCGTAGAGCTTGCGCTCCTTCAACCGGAGATAGTCGGCTGCTTCCGCAGTGGTCAGGAGGCTCAAGCCTGCACCTGCATTTGGCTGCATCTTCCTGCGCATAATCTAGAAGTTGACTCCAAAGAGAAAAGCACGCCGAATTTCCTACGGTCAATGCCTGCAAGATGGACCACATGAGCGCGCTTGAGCTGGTCTTCTCCGGCGATCCGACACTGTTCGGCATCATCGGCCTGTCGCTGTTCGTCACGCTGTCCGCGACCGTGGCCGCCTGCGTGGTCGGCCTGCCACTGGGCGCCCTGGTGGCGCTCACCCGATTCCCGGGCCGCAACGCGCTGATCGTGCTCCTCAACGGCTGCATGGGGCTGCCGCCGGTCGTCGTGGGCCTGCTCGTCTATCTGCTGCTGTCGCGCGCCGGGCCGCTGGGGCCGCTGGGGCTGCTCTTCACGCCGCGGGCCATGATCATCGCCCAGGCGGCGCTGATCACGCCTATCGTTGCCGCCCTCACGCGCCAGCTGATCGAGGACCTGTGGGCCGAATACCGCGACGAGCTCACCGCCATGGCCATCGGGCCTGCGGGCCGCGTGGCGACGCTGCTCTGGGACGCCCGCTTCTCGTTGGTGACCATTGCGCTGGCGGGCTTCGGGCGAGCCGCGGCGGAGGTTGGCGCGGTGATGATCGTCGGCGGCAACATCGACGGCTTCACGCGCGTGATGACCACCACCATCGCGCTCGAGACGTCCAAAGGCGACCTGCCGCTCGCCATCGGCTTGGGGCTGGTGCTGATCGCGGTGATCCTCATCGTCAATGCGATGGCGTGGGCCGTGCGCGGCTGGTCCGAGCGCCATGCCGGTTAGCCTCATGCGAGACCGGACCAGCACACTCCCGATCGCCTTCGAAGCCGTCGCCTTCACAGCCGGCGAGACCCGCATCCTGCGCGACGTGACGCTGTCGCTCGATGCCGGGGCGCCCACAGTGCTGATCGGTCCCAACGGCTCGGGCAAGACCACGCTCATCAAGCTGGCCATGGGCCTCCTGGCACCCACCGCCGGCCGCGTCCGCCATGCGCAACCGGACCGGGCGGCGCGTCGGCAGGCCATCGTGCTCCAGAAGCCGGTGATGCTGCGCCGGACCGCGGCCAGCAACATCGCCTACGCGCTCAAGGCCGCCAGCCGTGCCGCCGATGCGGCCGCCATCGTAAACCTGCTCGACCGCGTGGGGCTCGCGAGCCTGGCCGACAGGCCGGCGCGCCGCCTCTCCGGCGGCGAGCAGCAGCGGCTGGCGCTGGCCCGGGCGCTCGCCCGCGACCCCGAGGTGCTGTTCCTCGACGAGCCCACCGCCAGCCTCGACCCGGCCGCCACCAAGGCGGTGGAGGACATCGTGGCGGGGGCTGCGGCGGGAGGCGTCAAGATCGTCATGTCCACCCACGACCTGGGGCAGGCGCGGCGGCTCGCCGGCGACATCGTCTTCCTCGCCAGGGGGCGCCTCATCGAGCATGCGCCCGCCGGGAGGTTCTTCGCCGCGCCATCCACGCCGGAGGCCCGCAGCTTCCTGGCCGGCGAGCTGGTCATCTGAGGATCGGAAGTCAGAAATCAGAAATCAGAAATCAGAAATCAGAAGGTCAGATCCGCGATGCAAAAGGGCGATTTCTGATTTCCGACTTCCGATTTCCTGACTTCTACTACGGGAGGAAAGACTATGCGTGCATCCCGCCTGCTGCTGGTCGTCGGCGCTCTTGTGAGCTCGACGCCGGCGCTCGCCCAGGACAAATCCATCATGGTGGCGTCCACCACCTCGACGCAGGATTCCGGCCTGTTCGGGCACATCCTGCCGAAGTTCAAGGCCAAGACCGGCATCGACGTGAAGGTGGTGGCCCAGGGCACCGGCCAGGCGCTCGACACCGGCCGCCGCGGCGATGCCGACGTGGTGCTCGTGCACGCCAAGGCGCAGGAGGAGAAGTTCGTCGCCGACGGCTTCGGCGTGAAGCGCTTCGACGTGATGTATAACGACTTCGTGGTGATCGGGCCGAAGTCCGACCCGGCGGGGATCAAGGGCGGCAAGGACGTGCTGGCGGCCTTCAAGGCCATCGGCGACAAGGGCGCCCCGTTCGTGTCGCGCGGCGACAAGTCGGGCACCCATGCCGCCGAGCTGGCGCTGTGGAGGAAGGCCGGCCTCGATCCCGCGGCGAGCAAGCCCGTCTGGTATCGCGAGATCGGCCAGGGCATGGGCGCCGCGCTCAACACGGCCGGCGGCATGGGCGCCTACGCGCTCTCCGACCGCGGCACATGGATCTCGTTCAAGAACCGTGGCGACCTCGATATCGTCGTGGAAGGCGACAGGCAGCTCTTCAACCAATACGGCATCATGCTGGTGAACCCGGCCAAGCACCCCCACGTGAAGAAGGAGGAGGGCCAGCAGCTCATCGACTGGATCGTCTCGAAGGAAGGGCAGGATGCCATCGGGTCGTACACCATCAACGGCCAGCAGCTGTTCTTCCCCAACGCCGCCCCGACCGGGTAATGGTGTCAGACCCTCTGGGTCCGACACCATGACTCCAACGCCGGTAGCAAAATGGTGTCAGACCCAGAGGGTCTGACACCGACAACCGTTGAGAAACTGGCTTGCGCGCGCTCCTCGCCCTTCTCCTCGTCCTCGCTCCTCTGGCGGTGCATGCGCGCACGGTCGTGGATTCGGCGGGGCGCAAGGTCGAGGTGCCCGACAAGATCGAGAAGGTGTTCGCGGCCGGCCCGCCCGCGTCGATCCTGCTCTACATGCTGGCCCCGGAGAGGATGACGGGCTGGCCCGACCCGCCGAGGCCGGAGGAGCGGCCGTTCATCGCGGAGAAGTACCGAGACCTGCCTGCCCTCGGCCGCCTCACGGGGCGCGGCGGCACCGCCAACCTCGAGGTCGTGCTCAAGGTGTCGCCGGACCTCATCATCGACTTCGGCTCCATGCGCGACACCTACGCCTCGCTCGCCGACAACGTGCAGGCCCAGACCAAGATTCCCTACATCCTGATCGACGGCCGTTTCGAGGCGACCCCGAAGGCGCTGCGGCTCTTGGGCGATATCCTGGGCCTGGGCGAGCGCGCCGAGCGGCAGGCGGCCTACGTGGAGGCCACCTTCGCCGAGATCGACGAGGTGCTGAAGGCGGTGGCCGTCGACAAGCGCCCGCGCGTCTACCTGGCGCGTGGTCCCGACGGGCTGGAGACCGGCGTGGTGGGCTCCATCAACACCGAGATCATCGAGCGGGCCGGCGGGCGCAACGTGGCGGACGCGCCAGGGCAAAGAGGCCTCGTGCGCGCCTCCATGGAGCAGGTGATCGCCGCGGACCCGGAGATCGTCATCACCTGGGACCGCAACTTCTTCGGCAAGGTCTACGGCGATCCGCTGTGGGCCGGCCTCAAGGCGGTGCGCGAGAAGCGGGTATATCTCGCGCCCACGGCGCCGTTCGGCTGGATCGACCGGCCGCCGTCGCTCAACCGCGTGATCGGCCTCAAGTGGCTGGCCGGGCTGTTCTATCCGGAAAGGCTCGGCCACGGTCTTCGCGAGACGACGCGGTCGTTCTATCGTCTATTCTACCACGTGGACCCGAGCGACGCCGAGCTGGACACGCTGATCGCATGGTCGAAGGGACAGGCGCCATCCGCCATACCGCAGCCGCGACGCTGAGCGGCCACCGCCTGACCATCGCGGCCCTAGCGGCAGCCCTGGCCATGCTCATATCGGCCTCGGCTCTGATCGGCGCCTATCCCATCTCGCCGGGCGAGTTGGCCGTAGCCCTTTTACGGCGGCTGACCGGCGCCGCTCCCGTTGGCCAGATTGACACCGTGCTGTTCGAGGTGCGCCTCCCGCGCGTTCTGGCAGCCGTGCTGGGCGGGGCGGCGCTGGCCGGTGCCGGGGCGGCGTACCAGACGCTGTTCCGCAATCCGCTGGTGTCGCCAGACATCCTGGGTGTCTCCACGGGTGCGGGGTTGGGCGCCGTGCTCGGCATCTTCCTGTCGCTGCCCGTCCTCGGTATCCAGCTCACGGCCTTTGCCCTTGGTTTGGCGACGGTGGCGCTGGTCTACGCCATCGCCTCGGTGGTGCACGGGCGCGATCCGATCCTGGTGCTGGTACTGGCCGGCGTCGTGGTCGGCTCGCTCGCCGGCGCCGCCATTTCCTTGCTGAAGATCATGGCCGACCCCTACGACCAGCTCCCGGCCATCGTGTTCTGGCTGCTCGGCAGTTTCTCTGCGATCCGCAGGAGCGAGGTGTGGACGACGCTGCCGATGGTCCTCGTCGGCTTGGTGCCGCTCCTTCTGCTCCGGTGGCGCATCAACGTTCTTTCCCTGGGCGACGAGGAGGCGAAGGCCCTGGGGGTGGAAGCGGGGCGGCTGCGGCTCGCCATCGTCGCCGCCGCCACGCTGATGACGGCCAGCGTGGTCGCCATCTCGGGCGTCATCGGCTGGGTGGGCCTTGTCATCCCGCACATCGCCCGCATGGCGGTCGGGCCGAGCTTCGACCGGCTGCTGCCCACCGCCATGCTGCTGGGCGGCAGCTACCTTCTTCTGGTCGATACGCTCGCGCGCACCATGGCGCGAATCGAGGTGCCCATCGGCATCCTCACGGCGATCCTGGGTGCGCCGTTTTTCTTGTGGCTCTTGATGCGCGGGCGGGAGGGATGGTCGTGACCGCGCCCGTGCTGGCGGCGCATCGGCTGGGCTTCGGCTACCGCGGCAAGCCCGTCGGGCGCGATATGGACCTGGAGGTGCGCGCCGGCGAGGTGCTCTGCCTGCTCGGCCCCAACGGCTCGGGCAAGACCACGCTGTTCAAGACCATGCTCGGCCTCCTGCCGCCCCAGGCCGGCGAGGTGCGCCTCGGCGGCCGGCCCATCGCGGCGCTGGCGCGCGACGAGATCGCCCGCAGCGTCGCCTACGTGCCGCAGGCGCATGCGGCGCATTTCCCGTTCCGCGTGGCCGACATGGTGGTGATGGGGCGCACGGCGCACCTCGGGCCGTTCGCCTCGCCCAGCCGCGAGGACCACGCCAAGGCCCGCGCCGCGCTGGAGGCCCTCGGCATCGCCGATCTGGCCGATACGGAGTACACGCGCATCAGCGGCGGCCAGCGGCAGCTCGTGCTGGTGGCCCGCGCGTTGGCCCAGGACGCGCCTGCCATCGTCATGGACGAGCCAACCGCCAGCCTCGACTTCGGCAACCAGGTGGTGGTGCTGTCGGAGGTGAGGCGGCTGGCCGCCCGCGGCCTCGCCGTGCTGCTCTCCACCCACGACCCGGACCACGCCTTCAGCATCGGCCACCGGGTGGCGCTGCTCGACGAGGGACGGCTCGTTGCGCACGGCAGACCCGATGAGGTTCTTACGCCGGAGCGCCTGCGTGCTGTGTACGAGGTGACGGTCGCCGTCGAGCGCCTCTCCCAGGGGCAGACGGTGTGCGCGCCGGATTACGGGGCGTTGTAGGGGTGCTGTAGTTTGGGTTAGCCGCGAAACGGCGTAACCCAACATGACAATGCACGACCCCCGAGCGTCGGTGCTTGTCATGATCGCGGTAGGGACGTGAGTTACCTCACGCCCCCCGCACAGATCCGTACGTGCCCAATTAAGGCATACGGCTCCCACCTCGGGTATTTGGCGGCAAAGCGGATGCTCGGCCATGGGTGTC
>JBIOWI010000416.1:0-4082 GCA_044868325.1 Hyphomicrobiaceae bacterium | reverse complement strand
GACACCCATGGCCGAGCATCCGCTTTGCCGCCAAATACCCGAGGTGGGAGCCGTATGCCTTAATTGGGCACGTACGGATCTGTGCGGGGGGCGTGAGGTAACTCACGTCCCTACCGCGATCATGACACACGAGATCGCCAAGTTGGGTTACGGCCCTTCGGGCCTAACCCAACCTACACAAGGCCAACCGCCGCGCATGCTCGGCTATATCCTGCGCAGACTGCTGGCGACCGTCCCCGTGATGCTCATCGTCGCGGCGCTCGTGTTCCTGATGCTGCGCCTGACGCCGGCGGACCCGGCCGCCATCATCGCCGGCGACAACGCCACCAGCGAGCAGGTGGCCGACATCCGCAAGCGCCTAGGGCTCGACGAGCCGATCCTGACCCAGTTCGCCATCTGGGGTGGCCGCATCCTGCAGGGCGATTTCGGCGAGTCGTTCTTCTTCAAGAAGAAGGTGGCGGAGCTGGTCCTGGAGCGGCTGGAGCCCACGCTGTCGCTGGCTCTGCTCACCATTGTCCTGGCGGTCGCAATCGCCGTGCCGCTCGGCACGCTCGCGGCCTGGCGCCACGGCGGCTGGCTCGACAGCATCGTGATGGGCTTCTCGGTGCTGGGCTTCTCGGTGCCGGTGTTCGTGATCGGCTACCTGCTGATCTACGTGTTCGCCATCCAGCTCAACTGGCTCCCCGTACAGGGCTATCAGCGCATCGGCTCAGGGGTGGGCGGATGGCTCTGGCGCCTGGTCCTGCCGGCGCTGACGCTGTCGGTGATCTACATCGCCCTCATCGCCCGCATCACCCGCACCAGCGTGCTGGAGGTGATGAACGAGGACTATATCCGCACCGCCCGCGCCAAGGGCCAGACCGAGGGCCGGGTGCTCGTCCGCCACGCGCTCGCCAACGCCGCCGTGCCCATCGTCACCGTCATCGGGCTCGGCATCGCCCTGCTGATCGGCGGAGTGGTGGTGACCGAGTCGGTCTTCACCATCCCGGGCCTGGGCCGCCTCACCGTCGATGCGGTGCTGGCGCGCGACTATCCAACCATCCAGGCGGTGATCCTGCTGTTCTCATTCGCCTACGTGCTGATCAACCTGGGCGTCGACGTGGCCTACACCTTCCTTGACCCGAGGATCCGCTATTGAGCATCGAGGCGCTGCCCGGCGAGCTGACCGAGCTGGCGCCGGCGGCGCGGCAGCCCGGCACGCTGCGCACGGTGGCGAGGAGCCCGCGCGTCGTCATCGGCGGACTGATCGTGGCGCTCCTGGCGCTGGTGGGCCTGCTGGCGCCGACGCTCGGCACCATCGACCCGTCCGAGATCAACCCGGCCTTCCGCAACAAGAAGCCGGGCGCCGAGCGCATCATCCGCCACGACGACGGCACCGAGGCGCGCCTCGTGCACCGCTTCGGCACCGACTCCCTTGGCCGCGACGTCTACAGCCGCACCGTCTACGGCGCGCGCGTGTCGCTGATCATAGGCATCACGGTGGCGGCTCTCGCCGTCTCCATCGGCCTCGTCGTCGGCCTGGTTGCCGGCTACGTCCGCTGGCTCGACGGCGTCATCATGCGCATCATGGACGGGCTGATGGCGATCCCCGCCATCCTGCTCGCCATGGGCGTGGTGTCGCTGTCGCGCGCGGGCCTCGTCGCGGTGGTGATCGCCATCGTCATCCCCGACATCCCGCGCGTGGTGCGCCTGGTGCGCTCCATCGTCCTGTCCATCCGCGAGGAGCCCTATGTGGAGGCGGCCATCACCGTCGGCACGCCCACGCCGACGCTGCTGGTGCGCCACGTGCTGCCCAACACCATCGCGCCGCTGATCGTGCAGGGCACCTTCATCTGCGCCTCCGCCATCCTGATCGAGGCGATCCTCTCCTTCCTCGGCATCGGCATCCCGCCGGAGACGCCGACCTGGGGCAACATCATGGCCGAGGGGCGCTCGCTGTTCCGCATCTATCCCCACAACATCTTCTATCCGGGCGTCTTTCTCGCGCTCGCGGTGCTGGCCATCAACATGCTGGGCGACGGCCTGCGCGACACGCTCGACCCGCGCTTCGCCAAGCGGGTGTGAGCAGATGAGCCTGGCGAACCAACACTCCGGTTCAGTGATTTGTAGCCCGCACCTTGCTCAGATCATGGAGCGAGGCGGGCGCCGCAGGGTCCCCTCCCCCCTTGTGGGGGAGGGACAGGGTGGGGGGGAATCCCCAACGTTAGATGTCGGGGTTCCCCCCACCCCTAGCCCCTCCCCACAGGGGGGAGGGGAATCCGCGCAGTGCTTGCGGCGGGCGCACTTGCGAATCTTGCCCTCAAGAAAGCTCGCTTAGGAGGCGCGAGATGGTTGACACGCAAGCCCCCGTCCTCGCCATCCTGGGCCTCACCGTGGGGCTGCCGGCGGGCTCCGACCGCGCCAACGCAGTGGAGGACATCGGGCTGACCGTCGGCCCCGGCGAGATCGTGTGCGTGGTGGGCGAGTCCGGCTCCGGCAAGTCGGTCACCGCCCAGACCGTCATGGGGTTGCTGCCGCGTGAGCTCGCGCCCAAGGCCGGCCAAGTGCTGCTGCAGGGCGAGGACGTGCTCAAGGCCACGCCAGCACGGATGCGCGCCCTGCGCGGCACCCGCATGGCCATGATCTTCCAGGAGCCCATGACCGCCCTCAATCCGGTCATGCGGGTGGGCCACCAGATCGCCGAGGTGCTGCAGATCCACACCGACCTGTCGGCGCCGGACCGCCGCCGGCGCGTGCTGGAGATCATGCGCGCCGTGCACCTGCCCGAGCCCGAGCGCCTGGTCGACGCCTACCCGCACCAGATCTCGGGCGGCCAGCGCCAGCGCATCATGATCGCCGCCGCCCTCGTGCTCGACCCGGCGCTCCTCATCGCCGACGAGCCCACCACCGCGCTGGACGTGACCACCCAGGCGCAAATCCTGAAGCTGATCCGCGAGCTCCAGGAGCGCCGCGGCACCGGCGTCCTGTTCATCACCCACGACTTCGGCGTGGTGGCCGAGGTCGCGCACCGCGTGGCGGTCATGCAGTCGGGGCGCGTGGTGGAGACGGGCGCCGCCGGCGACATCCTGCGCCGGCCCCAGTCCGACTATACGCGCATGCTGATCGCCTCGGTGCCGAGCCTCAAGCCGCCGCCGCGCGAGCCGAATGCGGGGCCGGTGGCGCTGGCGACGGTTGGGCTCTCCAAGACCTACCGCACCGGCAGCCTGCTCTTCCCCGGCCGCGTAGTGCGGGCGGCGCAGGAGGTGGACGTGGCGGTGCGGCGCGGCGAGACGGTGGGCATCGTCGGCGAGTCGGGCTCGGGCAAGTCCACCGTGGCGCGCTGCATCGCCCGCCTGGTGGAGCCCACCTCGGGCGCCATCCGCATCGGCGGCATCGACGTTGCGCGCCTCTCGCAGGGCCGCCTGCGCGCCCACCGCCGGCACGTGCAGATCGTGTTCCAGGACCCGTACCGCTCGCTCAACCCGCGCCGCACCGTGGGCGCCTCCATCGTCGAAGGCCCCATGAACTTCGGCCTGAGCGGGCCCGAGGCGAGGAAGCGCGCCAGCCGCCTGATGACGCTGGTCGGCCTGTCGCCCGACGCGCTCGACCGCTACCCGCATCAGTTCTCCGGCGGCCAGCGCCAGCGCATCGCCATCGCCCGCGCGCTCGCCATGGAGCCGCAGCTCCTGATCGCCGACGAGGCGGTCTCCGCCCTCGACGTCTCGGTGCAGGCCCAGGTGCTCCGCCTGCTGGACGACGTGCGCCGCCGCTTCGACCTGGCGGTTCTGTTCATCACCCACGACCTGCGCGTCGCCGCCCAGATCTGCGACCGCATCGCCGTCATGCAGCGTGGCGTGGTGGTGGAGCAGGGCGCCACGGCCGAGGTATTCGCCGCGCCGCAGCACGCCTACACCCGCGCCCTGTTCGAGGCCGCGCCGGGGCGCGCGGTGGAGTTCGGGGTGGTCTGAGCGTAGGTTTGGGTTAGGCCCGAAGGGCCGTAACCCAAGTGCGCCGGAGATACCGGCAAGGAGTAGGTGGTGCAAGTCCACTGCGATGAAGGAGTAGCGATCCGCATCGGCCCCGAGTCATGCGCGGGCGGTCGC
>JBIOWI010000415.1:0-8677 GCA_044868325.1 Hyphomicrobiaceae bacterium | reverse complement strand
TGTCGGCCATGGGCCGCTTCCGCGGCGGCGCCGGCAAGATCGCGGTGGTGGGCTCCGGCCTGTTCGGCATGATCTCCGGCAGTGCGGTCAGCAACGTGCTGGCGGTGGGCATCGTCACCATCCCCACCATGATCCGCTCAGGCTTCTCGCCCTATCGCGCCGCCGCCATCGAGTCGGTGGGCTCAACCGGCGGCCAGCTGATGCCGCCGGTGATGGGCGCCTCGGCCTTCCTGATGGCCGAGTTCCTGCAGGTCTCCTACGGCACCGTGTGCATCGCCGCCGCCATTCCGGCGCTGCTCTACTACGCCTGCCTGTTCTTCCACGTAGACCTCGAGGCCGCCAAGCAGAGGATCGGCGCCGCAGCCATCGCGGATGCCCCCGGCATCGGCGAGGTGCTCCGCTCCGGCTGGCATTTTCTCGTCCCCATCGGGTTCCTGATTGCGGCGCTGCTCTACCCCGAGATCTTCCGGCTGACGCCGGAGAAGGTGGCCATCGTCTCGACGGCCATGCTGATGCTGTTCTCGCTGGTGCTCGGCTACCGCGGCAAGCGCGCCAGCCTCGGCCAGGTGCTCAAGGCCGTCGTCGAGACCGGCCGGGTCTCGCTCGACATCATCCTGATCGGCGCCGCGGCTGGCCTCATGGTCGGCATCATGAGCATCTCCGGGCTCGCCTTCGGCATGACACTGCAGTTGCTCGCCCTGTCCGGCGACCACGTGTTCCTGCTGCTCCTGCTGATCGCCGTGCTCGCCTTCCTGCTCGGCATCGGCCTGCCGACGGTGAGCGTCTACATCCTCACTGCCACGCTGCTGGCGCCGGCGCTCATCAAGCTCGGCGTGACGCCGATGGCCGCGCACATGTTCGTCATGTACAACGGCCTGCTGTCGATGATCACGCCGCCGGTGGCGTTCGCGGCCTATGCCGCCGCCAACATCGCCCGCACCGACGGCTGGACGACCGGCTGGGTGGCCTGCCTGGTGGGCTGGAGCACGTTCCTGCTGCCCTTCCTGTTCGTGCTGACGCCCAGCCTGCTGATGGACGGCTCGGCCCCCGAGATCGTCCTCAACCTGGCGCGGGTACTGTTCGGCATCTACCTCGGCACGGCCGCAGTGGTGGGCTTTGCGCTGGGCCCGCTGTCGCCGCCGGTGCGCGCGGTCTACGCGGTCTTGGCGCTCGCCGTGGTGCTGCCGCCCGAGGCGTTTGCCGGCGCGATCTGGATCAATGCGGCCGGCGTGGCTGCTGCCGTGGCACTGCTCGGCTACGGCCATGCGCAGCGCCGCCCTGTGCTGCCGTAGCAGTGTCGGGGCGGGGGGTTGAAGCGAAACGGGCAATCCATGCCGGCAGGCGCCCGTCGATCGCGATGAGGCCCGAGGCGATGACGAGCGCGCCGGCGACCTGGTTGGACGTTAGCGTCTCGCCGAGGATCAGCACGCCCAGCAGGGTGGCGGTGACCGGAATCAGCAGCGTTACCAGCATGACGTTGGTGGGGCCGGCAGTGGCGTTGATGCGGAAGAACAAGATGTAGGCGAACGCCGTGGACAAGAGCGCAAGCCCGAGCACGGCGAGCGTGGCGGGCGCTCCGGGCGCCGGCAGCAGCCAGAAGCGGTCGATGGCGCCAGCCAGCGGCAGCAGCATGGCCGTGGAGCAGGTCAGCTGCGCGGCGGAGGAGACGAGCGGCGGGATATGCCGCAGCCGCCGCATCCACAGCGCGGAGACGGCGTAGGACAGGGCCGCGCCCAGGATGCACAGCATGCCGATCACGCTCGACGCATTGGAGCCGAGCGCCCCCGGCCCCACCAGCACGCCGACGCCGGCGATGCCGAGCAGGACTCCGGCCAGCTTGTTGGCGGTAAGCGCCTCACCGGCGAACAGCCGCGCCGCCACCAGCGTAAACAGCGGCGTGGTGGCGTTGAGCACCGCGGCCAGCCCGCCGGCAATGTGCTGTTGCCCGTAAGCAATGAGCGTGAAGGGGATGACGTTGTTGACGACCGCCTGCACCACGAACGGCCACCAGCCGGCCGCGGTCGCCGGCAGGCGCTCGCCCAGGAGGAACACCAGAGGGACCAGCGCCAGTGCCGCCAGGCCGACACGCCCCAGCACCAGCGTGAACGCCGGCACCTGCGGGGTGGCGACGGCGATAAAGAAGAAGGCCGCGCCCCAGAGCACGGAGAGGAGGACGAGCAGAAGCCAATCGGTCGTTCGCATGGCGGAAAACGTGTAGCCGCTCGCGGCGTAAGCCGCGACCCACTTCTTGCCGCGGTGCCGGGGGCTTGAATCGTCACCGCCGGGCGGCAAGGTGGCCTCGGGCGCGATCGCGCCCTACGTCGCTTCGGCGGTCGCCGCCGAGGTGCGGACCAACAGATAGCCGAGGCCGTGCATCGTGCGGATCTGCAGGCCCGGGTGCGCCAGCTTGCGACGCAGCCGGCTCACATAGGTCTCGATCGCCGACGGCGCCGCGTTGTCGTCCATCGAGAAAATGCGAGAGGCGATGTAGTCCTTGCTGACCACACTGCCGCCCTCGCGCACGAGGATCTGCAGTACGGCCCGCTCCCTGGGCGTGAGCACGATGGACCTGCCGTCGAGGGAGACCTCGCGCGTGTCGAGCTGGAACCGCAAGGGGCCGTACTCGATGACGTTGGCGCCCTTGCCGCCGCGGCGTGCGGAGAGGCCGCTCAGACGCAGCCGCAGCTCCCCGGGGTCGAACGGCCTGACCAGGAAATCGTCCGCTCCGTGGGCCACGGCCGCCGCGAGGGCGTCGATCTTGTCGCGACTCGCGAGGGCCAGGAGCCGCAGGCCCGGATCGGCCGACCGCGCCCTGCGCAACAGATCGCCCGCATCCCAATCGATCGCATCCATGTCGGCGACCAGCAGGTCGTAGCCACTCACGGCCAGTGCGGCGCTTGCCTCCTCGGCGGATGCCACCCTGTCGACGGCGAAGTCCATCTGTTGCATCGCCAGCTCGACGTGGGCTGCCCCTCGCATTTTCCCTTGGAGCAGGAGGGCTCGCATCGCTTCCCCGTTGTTCCCGCGTGGCTCGGCTCCGGCGCAGTCATGTGGAGCGCCATCCCTAAAAAGAGAAGGGTGGCGGACCAGCGGCGCACGCGAATGTGAGCGAAGCCCGAACGGTGTCGCGCCCGGACGTCGGACCGCACCGCGCCGCCCCACACTGCGGGCGGTGCCTCTCCAGATTGCCGTTCATCTGCAACAGCTAAGTGACACAGCTGACCCACACGGCTGTGGCATAGCGGATACTCCACTGACAGTTGACCGACAGCTTTCTCGACTAACTTCCCCCGCGGGGCGCGAGGAAAGGTCCTTGGCTGCCGCAAAGTTGGGTCCAGGAGTCGGGAATGAACATAAGAGTCATGAGCAGCGCGCTGGCGATCGGCGCGGTGTTGTGCGGCGGATACGGCAGTCTCGCATCCGCAGCGGATCTGGGTGGCGACTGCTGCGCGGATCTGGAGGAGCGGGTGGCCGAGCTGGAGGCCACCACGGCCCGCAAGGGCAACCGTAAGGTGTCCCTCACGATCTACGGCCAGGTGACGACCGCCTTGATGTTTTGGGACAACGGCCGTGACAGCGACACCTACGTCGTCGATGCGGCGACCGAGAGCAGCCGGTTCGGCTTTCAGGGCGAGGCCAAGATCAATTCGGACCTGACCGCGGGCTTCAGGATCGAGATCGCCGCCCTCTCCTCCCCCTCGAACCGCGTCACAGATGTCGACGACGATGCCGACTTTGTGAACGCCAGCGGCGACGGCACGACGCTGGTGCGGCACGCCCACTGGTACCTGTCGCATAAGCAATTCGGCAAGCTCTCGGTGGGCCGGCTCGGCATGGCGACCGACGGCATCACCGAGATCGATGTGAGCGGCACCAACACCATCGCAAGATCGGGCCTCTATTTCGCCAACCAGATCACGGTCGGCGGCACCGCCAGCCCGTTCAGCACCTTCGCGGTCGGCAACTTCGAGTTCGATCGCAACAACGCCGTGCGCTACGACACGCCGACCTTTGGCGGCTTCTCGCTCGGCGCGGCCTTCGGCGAGGACGACCGCTGGGACTTGGCGTTGCGCTACGCGGGTGAGCATGGCGGCTTCCGCATCGCGGCCGGCGCGGCCTATGCCGTGGACGCCGAGAACCAGCCTGGTGGCGACTCCGGCGAGCTGGCCGCCGGGGAGGAGCGTCAGATCGTCAGCGGCTCGGTCTCGGTCCTGCACACGGCGACCGGCCTCTTCGTGACCGGCGCCGCCGCCCACCGGCATCGCGATCGCCCTGGTAACGCCGCCGACGGCGGCGAGGAGACCTACTGGCATCTGCGTGGCGGCATCACCAAGAACTGGTTCGGCATCGGCAACACCGCGCTCTACGCCGAGTACCACGATTGGCGGACGGACCTGAACAACGCGAACGACGCCGATACCTCCATCTGGGGTGCCGGCATTGTGCAACATCTCGATGCTGCCGCCATGGAGCTTTTCATCGGCTACAAGAACCACAGCGTCGACCTTGTGTCGGGCGCGCCGACCGACGACACCCATCTTGTGATCTCGGGCGCGCGCATCAGGTTCTAGGCAGCCGATCCGCGGGAGCCGACACCGCGAAGACGAATGGGCCGGTCCTTGGTAGGACCGGCCCATTCCGTTTGGATTGCACCCTACGAATTGCTCAGTGCACGCTGGCGATCTCCAGCTCGTCGCCGATGGCGTGACCCACGGCAGCCTGGCGGCTGTCGGTGAGGATCAACGGCGTGCCGTCGGCGGAGTGCAGGGAGTAGAGATCGATGTCCTCGGGCAGGTTCTCCACGGCGGGGAACAGCGCCTTGGCCTCGTCGTGGGTCATGACCTTGATGTAGGCAACCTTGCCGTCGCCCAGCTGCGCCAGCTCGCTCAGGCTCATGAGAGGAGCCGGCAATACCGGCTTGGGCGTGCTTCTGCGGTTCTTTTCCACGACGCTCACTCCTTCTCGCACCGGGGATTGTCACCCCGCTTTGGAAATCGACGTGACGATACGCGCCACTTCGCAGCTTTGCACCGGCGGTCTCCCGACCTCCGCCGGAGCCCGACCCACACCATTGGGCTTCGACCAGCCTACACTTCGATTCGGCCGCGCCACCTGTGGCGCGAAAGCCTCAGACTTCGCCGCGGCCCCGCGCCTGGCCGATCTCGATGCGCCGCACGGACCGCTCGGGTTGCCGGCGCATCAAGTCGATCGATAGCAGTCCGTCGTTAAGATCGGCCGATTTCACCTCGATGCCGTCAGCCAGCACAAAAGTTCGGCTGAACTGGCGCGCGGCGATGCCACGGTGAATGTATTGCCGCGACTTGTCGTCTTCCTGGCGGCCGCGGATGTTGAGCTGGTTCTCTTCGATCGTGACCTCGATCTGGTGCGGCTTGAAGCCGGCCACCGCGAGTGTGATGCGCAACAGCTCGCCTTGCGGCCTGGCACCACCATCGGCACTGCCTTCTCCGCTGCCATCGCCACCGGCGGGAATACGCTCGATGTTGTAGGGAGGATAGCCGTCGCCGCCTTTGCCGACCCGGTCGATCAGCCGCTCCATCTCCTCGAAGCCCAGGAACAGCGGGCTTGTCAGATGCGACATGCGCGTCATTGCCAAGCCTCCTTTCGAGCGGCCTTGGCCCCGAACCATCAGGGGATCGCGGAGCCCTTGGGGCCTCCGCACCCAGCCCGTGTCGCGGCGCTGGTTGTGTTCGCATCAATGATATGGTGTTGAGCATGGCCCTTTCAAGAACGGGGCGGGAACGGGCCGCACGGCCGTGGATAGCGCCGCGAAGGCCACCGCGGCGGGAGGGCGCAGTGGACATTGTCGAGCAGGCAGGCGGCTGGCAGGCGCTGGCGCTCATCTTTGCGGGCGCTCTGGCCGGCGGGGTCGTGAACGGCCTCACCGGCTTCGGCAGCGCGCTCACTGCATTGCCGGTCTGGCTCCAGGCTGTCGAGCCGCTGGTTGCCGCCCAGCTCGGGTCCGCCTGCTCGGTGCTGGGCCATCTCAGGACGTTCCCCACCATTTGGAACGCCGTCGACTGGCGCAGACTGGCCCCCATGCTGGCGGCAGGGCTGGCCGGGGTGCCCATCGGCACCATGATCCTGCCCCACATCGGTCTCGGCACATTCAAGCTGGGCCTCGGCGCCCTGCTGGCTGCCTATTGCTCGTTCATGCTCCTCGGCGCCGGCCGCATGAGGGTCGCTACCGGAGGCCGCGCCGACCGCTGGGCAGAGACGGCCGTCGGCTTCGTCGGCGGCGTGCTCGGCGGGCTGGCGGCGCTGTCGGGTGTGCTGCCGACCGTGTGGGCCTCGCTCAAGGACTGGCGCAAGGACGAGCGGCGCACCTTCTTCCAGGCCTTCAACTTCACCGTCCTTACGGCCATGCTGGTTGCCAGTGCGGTGTCCGGCCTGGTGGGCTTCCGCTCCATCGTGGCCTTCGCCGTGGCCGTCCCCGGGACGTTGATCGGCGCCTCGCTGGGCCTCGGCATCTATCGGCGACTGGACGATCTGCGCTTCGACCGCGCCGTCCTTGTCGTGCTGCTGCTATCAGGGCTTGCCCTAGTCTGGTCGAGCCTCTGAAATAGCGCCATACTTTGCGGGTCTACGAGAAGCCCGAGCGGAGCCCCGATCGGAAACCCATGACGACAACCGCGCTGCTTTTGCTCCTCAGCGCCGCCCTGATCGCAGCAGGTGTCGCGCTCGTCTGGCGCGACGTGCACCGGGGCCGCCGCGAGCCGTTCCTGCTGCGCACGAACCGGCCGGCCGCGGCCTCCACCGATCCGGAGCTGGAGGTAACAGTCGCCCATCGCGCACCCGAGCCGGTCTCGCGCCGTCCGGCTGGCAGCCCGGATCCGCCGCCGGCCGCAACCGCGCCGGAGGCCGCCCCTCAGTGGGCCCCGCTGCAGCCCGTGATCGCCGCGGCCGTCGACCAGGTCAACGCGGTGCTCGCGGCGGCGGGCGTGGAGATCGGGGCAGCGGGCGAGGCCTCCTGGAGCATCAACCGCAGATACGGGTCGTACCGGCGCATCCTGCTCGGGGGAGAGAGCGTTGCCTGGCTTCGGATCGAGATCGATACCGGCGGCCAGCTGCAGGCCGCGGTGAAGGCGCACAAGGACGACCTGGCCGCCGTCAACGCCAGCGCGCAGGTTGCCGCGCACGGGCTGAGCGTCGCGGGCGCCAGCGACCTCCTGTCCGAGTGCCTAAAGCCGGCGGCCAGCTTCGCCATGAGCGCGGCGGCAGGCGGCAGCACCGAGCTGTGGGCCAGCGAGACCGCCTGGAAGGCCGTCGATCCGGTCGTTATCGCCGCGCTCAAGGCCGCCAACGGCGCGCTGGCGCAGGCGGGTGCGCGTTTTGTTTCAATAGGGGCGCCAGCTTGGCTCCCGGACGTGCAGCGGCATCGGCTGACGGTTTCCGTGGAGGTCATGGATGCCGAGGCGGCACGCATGCATATCGAGCGCGTCGGCGAGGACATCGAGGTTGCCGTCGGCGTGCCCGATGCGCGCTTTGCTCACCTCGGGCGCCGCGAGCGCCTGCCGGTGGCGGGGCTGACGACCCACGCCGTCGCCGAGCTGATCGCCGGCTGCGCCTGGCCCGCCATCGCCCACATGCGCGAGGCGTCCTAAAGGGCAAGGATTGCAAAAGGGGTGTAGAGGAGCTCCACCGGAGCCGGCCGGTATTCGCGCCTGCAAAGCTTTGCTAGAAAAAACGGTTCCGCTTACATCTTAAGTGTGCTTTCTCATGATCGGCTGCAGCGGCGCTTGCGTGACGGACACCTGAGGCCGCGGTGCGGCGATCCGGGCAAAGCTGGAGGTGCGACATGACCCTTGCCATCAACGATACCGCCCCCGATTTCGAGGCCGAGACCACAGAAGGCCGCATCCGCTTCCACGACTGGATCGGCAACTCCTGGGCCGTCCTGTTCTCGCATCCCAAGGACTTCACGCCGGTGTGCACCACCGAGCTCGGCTACATGGCCAAGATCAAGCCAGAGTTCGACAGGCGCAACGTCAAGATCGTCGGCCTGTCGGTCGATCCGCTCGACAGGCACGCCGGCTGGGCCGCCGACATCAAGGAGACGCAAGGCCACGCGCCCAACTACCCGATTATCGGCGACACCGACTACACCGTGTCGAAGCTCTACGGCATGCTGCCGGCCAGCGTCTCGGGCGACCCCACCAAGCGCACGCCCGCCGACAACCAGACGGTGCGCAACGTGTTCGTCATCGGCCCGGACAAGAAGATCAAGCTGGTCCTGGTCTACCCGATGACCACGGGCCGCAACTTCGACGAGGTGCTGCGCGTGATCGACTCGCTCCAGCTCACCGCCAAGCACAAGGTGGCGACGCCGGTGAACTGGAAGCAGGGCGAGGACGTGATCATCGCCGGCTCCGTCTCCGACGAGGACGCCAAGAAGCAGTACCCGGACGGCTGGAAGGCACCCAGGCCCTACATCCGCATCGTGCCGCAGCCGAGGGGATGATCGTGTAGGTTGGGTTAGCCGCGAAGCGGCGTAACCCAACATGGCAGACGCTACCTGCCGATGTTAGAGCATGCCATGATCGCGGTAGGGACGTGAGTTACCTCACGCCCCCCGCACAGATCCGTACGTGCCCAATTAAGGCATACGGCTCCCACCTCGGGTATTTGGCGGCAAAGCGGATGCTCGGCCATGGGTGTC
>JBIOWI010000414.1:0-15338 GCA_044868325.1 Hyphomicrobiaceae bacterium | reverse complement strand
CACACCCCCAACCCACCGCACGATAGATGCAGAAGCGCATGCTCTGTTTGCGCTGCGACGCCCGCTACCCGTCATGACGGTCAGCGCCGCATTGGTACAATACAGCATATTAACTACAATAGAGCCTATTATCGCAACGATGTCAACATGAAAATGCCGATAGCGCACTGAATTCGAGGCACCGTTATGGGTCGGGGCCATGGGTAAGCCCGGGAGCGCAGGGTGTGGCGGCAGTTCCTACAGACGTCGGAGCAAGCTCCAGCCCCTCACCCCAGCCCTCTCCCCGCGCTGATGGAACGTATGGCGAGGTTGGCGTTGCGCGGGGAGAGGGAGCCGCGCGGCGCCCTACACGGCGGGTGTACGGAAGACCTGGATGTCGAGGTCGCGGATCTTTTTGCGGAGCGTGTTGCGGTTGAGGCCGAGGAGGGCGGCGGCGCGGATCTGGTTGCCGCGGGTGGCGGCGAGCGCGGCCATCAGCAAAGGCCGCTCCACGTGCTGCAGGATGCGGTCGTAGAGGCCGGCGGGGGGCAGCTCGCGGCCGTAGCTGGCGAAGTGGCCGGCGAGGTAGCGCTCCACCATCTCGGACAGCTCGCGCGGGCTGCTGCCGGTCTCCGGCACCGGCGGCGGGGCGGCCTCGGCCAGCTCGGCCTCGACGATCTCCGTGGTCAGAACGTCCTCGGGGTGCAGCGCCGCCACGCGGCGCACCAGGTTCTCCAGCTCGCGTATGTTGCCGGGCCAGTGGTAGCGCTTCATGCGCTCCACCGCGCCCTGCTCGATGGTCTTCTGGCCGAGCCCGGCCTTGGCGGTCTGGCGCAGGAAGTGGCGGACCAGGTCGCCCACGTCCTCCAGGCGCTCGCGCAGGGGCGGCAATCGCAAGGGCACCACGTTGAGGCGGTAGTAGAGGTCCTCGCGGAACAGGCCCTGCTGGATCTGGGTCTTCAGCTCGCGGTGGGTGGCGGCGACGATGCGCACGTCGGTCTTGATGGGGGTGCGGCCGCCGATGGTGGTGTACTCGCCCTCCTGCAGCACGCGCAGCAGGCGGGTCTGCGCCTCCATCGGCATGTCGCCGATCTCGTCGAGGAACAAGGTGCCGCCCTCGGCCTGCTGGAAGCGGCCCTCCGTCCTCTGCTGCGCGCCGGTGAAGGCGCCCTTCTCGTGGCCGAACAGCTCGCTCTCGATCAGCTCGCGCGGGATGGCCGCCATGTTGATGGCCACGAACGGGCCGTTGCGGCGCTTGGAGTAGTCGTGCAGCACCCGCGCCACCAGCTCCTTGCCGGTGCCGGACTCGCCGGTGATCATCACCGTGAGGTCCGTGCGCGTCAGGCGGGCGAGCGCGCGATAGATCTCCTGCATGGGCGGCGAGCGGCCGATGAGGGGCAACTCCTCGCCGTCCGGGTCGCCGTGGTTGGCCTCTTTTCGGCGCCCGGGCTCGGCCAGCGCGCGGCCGACAATATTGACAAGCTCGTTCAGGTCGAACGGCTTGGGCAGATACTCGTAGGCACCCTTCTCGGCGGCCGACAGCGCCGTCATCAGCGTGTTCTGCGCGCTCATGACGATGACGGGAAGGTCGGGGCGCAGCTTCTTGATGCGCGGGATCAGGTCGAAGGCGTTCTCGTCGGGCATCACCACGTCGGTGATGACGACGTCCCCCTCGCCTTGCGAAACCCAGCGCCAGAGCGTGGCCGCGTTGCCGGTGGCGCGCGGCGCGTATCCCGCCCGCGCCAGCGCCTGGTTCAACACCGTGCGGATGGCGGTGTCATCGTCCGCGATCAGGATGGTTCCGCCTGGCATGCCCTTTTCCTTGCTCAATGCTGCGGCGACCGTCCGTCTTGCAGCGGTAGCAGCACACGAAAGACCGTGTGCTTGGGCACCGACTCGCACTCGATGACGCCCCCATGGTCGCCAATGATCTTGGCGACCAATGCAAGACCCAGGCCGCTTCCAGTGCGCTTCGTTGTCACAAACGGGTCGAACAAGTGAGGCTTAAGCTGGTCGGAGACACCGGGGCCGTTGTCCTCCACCTCGATCATCAAGGGCAGGGAGACGCGCGCGCCGGTGCCGGGGACGGCCAGCCGCATGCCCGGCCGGAACGCTGTGCGCAGCACGATGCGGCCAGCCTCGCGGCCCTCGGCGATGGCCTCCGCGGCGTTCTTGACGAGGTTTAGGAACGCCTGGATGAGCTTGTCGCGGTTGCCAGGAACGGGGGGCAGCGAGGGGTCGAACTCCACGCCGATGCGAGCGTTGCCGAGGAAACCGGTCTCGGCGAGGCGCTTCACGTGGTCGAGGACCTGGTGGATGTTGACGGGCTCGGTGCCGAGGGGGCGCTCGTCGCCGAACACCTCCATGCGGTCCACCAGGTTGCGGATGCGGTCGGTCTCCGCGCAGATGAGCTGGGTGAGGGCGCGGTCGTCCTCCTTGAGGCCGGGCTCCAGGAGCTGGGCCGCGCCGCGGATGCCGGAGAGCGGGTTCTTGATCTCGTGCGCCAGCACGGAGGCGAGCCCGGAGACGGACCGGGCGGCGGCCCGGTGGGTCAGCTGGCGCTCGATCATCTGCGCCATGGAGCGTTGCTGCAGCATCAGCACGATGAGGCCGGGCTGCTCGGGGATGGCGCCCGCGTGGACATCGACCAGCTTGTGGGTGGCGCTGCGCGGCAGGCCCACCTCGATCGAGTACTCGTTGACCGTGGCGCCTGTGCGCCGCACCTGGCCGACCAGCGCGCTCAACGGGCTGGAGAAGGCGATGATGTCGGGCAGCGTCTGGCGCTTGAGCACGCCCTGGCTGAGCGAGAAGAACGATTCCGCGGCGGCGTTGGCATAGAGCACGCGGTCGTCGTCGCCCAGCACCAGGATGGGATGCGGCAGGGCGGCGAGCAGCAGGTCGTACTCGATGTGCCGGCGCGCGCTCGCGCCGCCGCGCTCGCTGCGGGCCGCGTCCGCGCTCATGCCGCCGCCTCCAGGGCCTCGTCGTAGAACCGTGCGAGGCCCGCGCGCACCTCGCGGGCGTCCTCGCTGGTGCACAGGTGCCGGCGCCAGGCCTTCACGGTCGCTTCCGGCCGGCCGCTGGATGCGAGATACCAGCCGATGTGCTTGCGTGCGGTGCGCAGTCCGTGCACGGGGCCGTCGTGCGCGATCATGGCCTCCAGATGGCCGAGGGCGACATCGCGCTGGCGCGCGAGCGTCGGCGGTCCGGGGTCGTGGCCCGAGGCGATCGCTGTGGCGATGCGCGACGGCAGCCACGGCGCGCCGTAGGCGCCGCGACCGACCATAACCCCGCTCGCGCCCGAGGCTGTGAGCGCGGCGCGCGCGCTGGCGACATCGAGGATGTCGCCGTTGACCACCACGGGAATGCGCACCGCCTCGCTGACCTTGCGCACGAAGGCCCAATCGGCGGTGCCCTTGAAGTGCTGGCAGCGGGTGCGGCCGTGCACCGTGATGAGCGCCACTCCCGCCGCCTCGGCCCGCCGCGCCAACTCCGGCGCGTTGCGGGTGGCATCGTCCCAGCCGAGCCGCATCTTGAGGGTGACAGGCACGGTGGCGGCCTTCATCACGGCATCGATCAGGCCGACGGCGTGGTCGAGATCGCGCATGAGAGCCGAGCCCGACAGCTTGCCCGTGACCTCCCTGGCCGGGCAGCCCATGTTGATGTCGACGATCCCGGCCCCCAGACCCTGGGCCACGCGCGCGCCCTCCGCCATCCACCGCGCCTCGCAGCCGGCGAGCTGCACGACGAGCGGCTCGAGGCCCGCTCCCAGCGCCCGGCCGCGAGCGCCGTGACGGTCCCGCACCAGGTGCTCGCTGGCGACCATCTCGGTCACCACCAGCCCGGCGCCGAGCTCGTAGGCCAGCCGACGGAAGGGCAGGTCGGTGACGCCCGACATGGGCGCAAGCAGCACAGAGCTGCGCAGGGCGTGCGGGCCAATGCGGATTGGCCCGACACCCGGAGCACCCCGGTCAACTGTTGCGCATTTGCCCATAAATTAGGCAACTCTCTACATTGCTTCTCTTTTGTGCAGACTAGCCTGGTGCAAGACCCTTCGCAAGCCTGAAAGACGCTGGGCCGTTCTGCACCTCTGTGACAGGCCAAGGAGGTAGGCCTAAACCGATCCTGAATGCCGGGAAACCGGCGTTCGCCGAGGGCTGGCTTGCCTCGGATGCAGCACCCGGGCCAAGGTCTGCGGCCTATGGGAGGCAGGAGACCGCCGTGACGACCGCCGCACTGATCGTTGCCGCCGGACGGGGCACACGGGCAGCCGGACCTGTGCCCAAGCAGTACGCGCAACTCGGCGCCACATCGGTGCTGGCGCGCACGCTCGGCATGTTCCTCGATCATCCGGCGATCGATGTGGCCGTGGTGGCGATCGCGGAAGAGGATCGCGCCCGCTACGAGGAGGCCATCGGAGACGGTCATCCCAAGTTGATGCCACCGGTCCTCGGCGGCGCCACCCGGCAGCGCTCGGTGCTGAACGGGCTGCGTGCGCTGGCGCCCTTGTCCCCCTCTCGCGTTCTGATCCACGACGCCGCCCGCCCGTTCGTGACCGCCGACATCTTGGACTGTGTGCTCGCCGCCCTGCAGCGCGGCCCCGGCGCTATCGCCGCGGTGCCGCTGGCCGACACCTTGAAGCGCGCCGGACCCGGCGGGCGCATCGAGGCGACGCTCGACCGTGCCGGCCTGTGGCGGGCGCAGACGCCGCAGGGGTTCCACTTCCACGAGATCCTGAGAGCGCACGAGCAGGCCTTGGCGGCCGGCCGAGAGGACTTGACCGACGATGCCGCCGTGGCCGAATGGGCCCACATCCCCGTGGCGCTGGTGGACGGTGGCGAGGCCAACGTGAAGCTGACGACGACTGAGGACCTGGCCAGGGCAATCCGGGCGATCGGGGCCGCACCGGCAGCAATCGGGGTGCGCCCCGAGGTACGCACGGGGCAGGGTTTCGACGTGCACCGCTTCACGGCCGGCGATCACGTCTGGCTGTGCGGTGTGCGCATTCCCCACAGCCACACGCTGGAGGGTCACTCCGATGCCGACGTGGGCCTGCACGCCCTCACCGATGCGCTGCTGGGCGCCATCGGCGACGGCGACATCGGCCAGCATTTCCCCAACACCGATCCGAGGTGGCGCGGTGCCGCCTCGCACCTGTTCCTGGCCGACGCCGCCTGCCGCGTGCGCTCCCGCGGCGGCGCCATTAACAACGTGGACGTGACGCTCCTGTGCGAGGCGCCGAGGATCGCCCCGCACCGCGATGCCATGCGCGCCCGCGTTGCCGAGATTCTCGCCATCGACGTGGGCCGCGTCGCCGTGAAGGCCACGACCACGGAGGGTCTGGGCTTCACCGGCCGCAGCGAAGGCATCGCGGCGTTGGCAACGGCGACGGTGGCGCTGAGTGAATCGTAGGGTGCAATAAGCGAAAGCGCATTGCACCGATTTTCCGACTGGGCGGAGCGGATCGGTGCCAATGGAGGAGTGCGGATCGGTGCAATACGGGCTGACGCCCTATTGCACCCTACGTCCTCTACGTCCGCTTCGCCTGCATCGGCACCGCCGTGGCCGACGGGGCGGCGGAGGCGTCTGCCTTGAGGAATACATCCACCCGCATGCCGGGGAGCAGCGGCGGCTGGCCGCTGAGGTCGATGATCACCTCCAGCACGTCGATGTCGGTCGGGCGGCGGGGGCCGCGCTGGCCAAGCCTGCTCGGGCCGAGCGAGCGGGCCAGGGAGGAGACGCTGCCCTCGAAGTCCTTGCCCGGGAAGGCGTCGGAGCGCACCACTGCGCCCTGGCCGACGCGCACTTTGCCGATGTCGCGCTCCTCGAACTCCGCCCGCACCCGCAGCGAGGTGACATCGCCCAGCACCACCAGCAGGTTCTCCGGCGACGGCGCCACCGTCTCGCCCACCCTGGCGTTGATCTGCAGGATCGAGCCGTTGGAGGGTGCACGGATGCGCGTGCGCTCCAGCGCCGCCTCAGCCAGCGACAGCTCGGCGCGGGCGGCGGCGAGCGCCGCCTCCAGCCGGGTCGGCGCCGGCGCGTCGTTGCTCATGACCTTGCGCAGGTTGGTGCGCGCCTGCTCCACCTGGTCGCCGGCCTTCGCCGCCGCCTCGCGCGCCTTGTCGACCTCGGTGGCCGAGCCCGTCGCGCCGGTGCGCTTGAGCTTCAGGGCTCGGTCGAGGTCCTCGCGGGCGAAGCTGAGCTTCTGCTCGGCGTCGGCGAGCCTGTCCTCGGCGGCGCGGCGGTCCTGGGCCGCCTTGTTCACCGACTCGTTGTCGCGGTCGCGCTTGCGCACGGCCACCTCGGCGCGGGCGGCGTTGACGCGGGCCGCGAGGTCGTCGTCGGCCAGGCGGATCAGAAGGTCGCCGGCGGCCACCTTGTCGTTTATGCCCACCAGCACCTCGGTCACGCGGCCGGGCACCTGGGCGGACATGCGGATCTCGCCGCCGGCGGGCTCCACCCGCCCCGGCGCCGAGGTCGCCCACACCGGGCGCTGCGGTGCGGGCGCCGGTGTCTGGGCCTGTACCTGGGCCTGTACCTGTGCCGCCTTCGGCGTCTCCTCCGCCTTGGCCGCGTAGGCGGGCGTCGGCTTCTGGCTCAGGATCTGGGGCACGTAGTAGCCGATACCGAGCGCCAGGCCGGCGGCAACGACAAGCATGGTGAGGGAAGAGTCGGCCTTAGGCATTTGCCTTCCTCTTTCTTGTGCGCGCCAGCTCGTGGACCGTCTCGACACCCTCGGCGCGGCGCTCCTCGCCTACGATCAGGCCGTCTTCAATGCGCAGAATGCGGTCGGCGTAAGGCACTGTGCGCGGGTCGTGGGTGACGGCCAGGACGGCGCGGCTGCGATCCTTGGCGATCTGGCTTAACAAGGACATAACGGCTACGCCGTTCTCGCTGTCGAGCGCGGCCGTCGGCTCGTCGGCGAGGATGACGGAAGGCGAACCCACCAGCGAGCGCGCCACGGCCACGCGCTGCTGCTCGCCGCCCGACAGGTTGCCGGGGTACGACTTGAGCTTGTGGCGCAGCCCCACCTTATGCAGCGCCCGCTGGGCCGCCACGATGGCATCGGAGCCGCGGTTGCCGCGCACGTCGAGGGCGAGGCGCACGTTCTCCTCCGCCGTCAGCGTGGGGAACAGGTTGTAGGACTGGAAGATGAAGCCGACGTGACTGCGGCGCAGGTTGGCCAGCGCTTCCGGCGAGAGGCCGGCCGTGGAATTCCCCCCCACCGACAGCGTGCCCGAGGTCGGCGTCAGGATGCAACCCAGGATCGACAGGAGCGTGGTCTTGCCGCTTCCCGAGGGGCCCATCAGGAGCGTCAGCTCGCCGGCGTTCAGCGCGAGGCTGACGCCCTTGAGGGCGCGCACCTTGCCGGCGCCCGTCCCCAAGTCCTTCACGATATCGCGGGCCTCCAGCATGACCTTCGGGGCGGAGGTCGCCGCGTCGGCCGTCGGAGTCTCGCTCTTGGTGAC
Organism: Hyphomicrobiaceae bacterium; assembly: GCA_044868325.1. Classification (GTDB taxonomy): domain Bacteria; phylum Pseudomonadota; class Alphaproteobacteria; order Rhizobiales; family Hyphomicrobiaceae; genus AWTP1-13. Next base: position 7,887 of record JBIOWI010000414.1, on the reverse strand, counting down.
TGCAGCAGTCATCGGTTGAACACCATCACTGGATCGATGCGCATGACCTTGCCGATGGCTGACAGCGCGGAGACCGCACACATGACGAAGGTCAGTGCCAGGAGCAGGGCCGCGAGGCCCGGCGACATCACGATGGGAAGCGCGGTGTGCTCGCTCAGGTACACGATGGCGAGCGCGATGGTCATGCCGAGCCCGTAGCCGATCAGCGCCGACAGGCCCGCCTGCATCAGGATCACCTTGTTGATGTACCCGGACGACGAGCCGAGCGCCCGCAACGTGGCGAACTCGGGCAGATGGTCCTTGGTGGAGGAGTAGAGCGTCTGGGCGACGATGACGGTGCCGACGATCAGGCCCAGGATGGCGCCGCCCAGCAGCGCCACGCCGGCGCCGGTGGCGAACAGCCAGTGGCCGAGGCTGCGCTCGCGGAACTCTGCCCTGGTCAGGATCTCGTTGTCGGCGGGCAGCTTGGCGCGGATCGTCTCGCGCACCGCCTCCACGTCGGCCCCGGGCCGCACCTTCACCAGCGTGTAGGTGATGTTGTCCGCCGGCATGTCGATCAGCTGCCGCGCCCGGTTGAGCGTGGTGAACACGAACGGCGTCACGGTGAACGAGCGGATGCCCTCGGTGAGACCGGCCACGCGCACCCTCGAGGCGCCGATCTGCGCGGTATCGCCCACGCCGTTCACGCCGAGCTCGGCAAGGTAGGTCTTGTCGATCATCACCGCGTCGCGGGCGCCGAGGCCAGAGACGTCGCCCTCGACGACGTTCCACGGCTGCAGGCCGCCGTCCTCGGCGTCGGCGCCGATCACAACCACCAGCGTGGAGCCGCCGGTGGGCTTGCGCCAGTCGGTGAAGGCGGTGACCAGCGGGGTGGCGCTCACCACGTCCGGCGTCGACAGCGCCACGTAGCGCTCGCGGGCGCGGATCGGCTGGGCCTCCTCGAAGTTCTTGGTGCCGTAGGCCATGATCCACAGGTCGCCGTCGGCACGGTCGATCATGGAGATGATCATGCCGCGGGCACCCAGGTAGAGCCCGAGCTGCACCGCCACCAGGACGATGGAGAACAGGATGCCGATCAGCGTGACAGCGAGGCGGACGCGGTCGTGGAACAGATTGCGAAACGCCAGGGTTAACGTCATCGGGACGCCTCGTTCCTCCAGTGGCCCGCACCGGCACGACGTGCGGCCGGCCAAGCGCATGGGGCTGAATGTGCGTCGGCGCCCCAGCCGCAGGCGTTCAGTCGGTTATATAGGGTTCTGCGCGCGGCCACCGAAATCCCGCGCCGAGAGTTAAGGCTGTGCGGGGTGGAGCAGCGCGCCGGATTCGCACGCTGCCGCATTTTCTCCCAATCGCGGTTGCATCCAGCCAGCGGACCGCGGCCAAATTGAGACAAGGAGATCGCCTTCCGATGCATCCTACGGATATCGCCCGCACTTTCCGTTGCGCTGGCATCGCCGTTGCGGCTGCTGTCATGCTCGCCGGCGGGGCGGTGGCGCAGCAGGCCCCGGCCGCGGATGTCACCGGCGTGTGGATCGACCACACCGGTCAGGGCGCAGTGGAGATTGCCCCGTGCAGCACTCTGGGCGGCAATGCCGGTGCCAACCGCATCTGCGGCCGCGTAGTGTGGCTCAAGAACCCGGAGCACCGGTCGGTCAGCGGCAAGCGCGTCTGCGGCGCCCAGGTGCTGGGCGACCTGCGCAGGGAGGGCCGCAACCTGTGGGACTCGGGCTGGATCTATAACCCCGAGGACGAGGAGCGCTTCAGCGCGGCGCTGGAGTTGGCAAGCGTCGACACGCTCAAGGTCACCGGCTACCTCGGCATCAAGCTGCTGGGCGAGACCTTCACCTGGAGACGTGCCACGACCAGCCTGGAGTCCTGCGTGACGGGCGCGCCCGCGCGCTGACGCCGGCAGCCGCCGACCCACACGCTGCCTGTGGCGGGCAAGGCTCATTCCACCACCGCCACGCCCCTGGACGCCGGCACCACTCGGCTCCTGGCTGCAACCTGCGCCTCGATCCAGGCGACGAAGCTCGTTGCGCGCTCGGCCACGATGTGGCGCTGCTGGTCGAGCGTGACCATGTGGTAGCTGTTGTCGAGCACCAACGTATCGACGAGACCGCCCAGGTTCGCCTGCAGATACTGCGCGTTCCTGAGACTCGCGATGTCGTCCTCGCGCGGATGCACGATGAGCGCCGGCTGACGTACCTTGCCGAGGTTCGGCTTCACCTCGGCCACCAGCGAGTTGAAGTGCGCGAACGACCGCACGGGCGTCGAGAACACGCCGGCGGTGCCCGAGTCGCCGCTCTGCATGCTGGCCACCACGATGCGGCGCACGCGCTCATCCTTGAGGCCGTAGGGCTCACGCTCCGTGAGATCGATCTCCAGCCGGATCGGGAGCGGGCGCACGTACTGCAGAAGCTTCGAATGCCAGGGCATCGACCATCCGTCGAGCTTCAACGTGGGCGCGAACAGCAGGAGGCCGTGCACGCTCGCGGGGCGCTTCTGCGCGAGGTGCAGAGCGAGGATGCCACCCATGGAGAGGCCGCCGGCCAGGATCACGTCGCAGGTCTCGGCGAGCTTATCGTAAGCGGCCTCGACGCTGGCGTACCACTCCTGCCAGGTGGAGCGGCGCAGCTCCTCCGGCGTGCCGCAGTGGCCGGCGAGCTGACAGCAATGGACGGTGTGGCCGGCGCGGGCGAGAGCCTGAGCGATGAAGCGCAACTCGACCGGCGTTCCGCCGAGGCCATGGATCAGGAGAACGCCCACCCGGCCGCCCTGCAGGAACAGGCCGCGGTCGGGGGTTTCAGTATCCATCTTCGGTTCAGTATCAGCCTGGATTGTCATGATCTTACGCGCACCATCTCACATTTCTTCTGATTGCCGGAGCCGGGGTTCCACTCCTGGCGCGGCCGGCGGCGCCAGCCACGACCGGGACCGCCGTTTTGTCGCACTTCGGTGCGGCTCGTCCCCCGTGCCGGTTAGCCGATCGGCTCGTCGCTCAACGTCCCGGAGGGTCTCCCTTCGCACGGAAACACGACAGCAGCACCGCGGGTTCCAGCTTGCCCAATTCGAGATCCCTCCGTGCTGCCTCGGTTCGCCTGTGCCGTTTCCGGACTCCCTCACGCCTTGCTCACGCGCCGCATGACGGCGTCGAGCAACTTCAGGGCCAGGTCCATCTCGTGCCTGGTGATGTGCAGGCTGGGCGCCAGCGTGACGACGTTCTTGTAGTAGCCGCCGATGTCGAGCACGAGGCCGTAGCGCTTGCCGTCGACCTCCAGGTCGCCCTTGAGGCCTTCGTCGACCATGCGGTCCACGATCGCTTTCGACGGCGTGAAGCTGTCATGTGGCTCACAGATCTCCATGCGGAGCGCGAGACCCAGGCCGTCCACGTCGCCCACGATCTTGTGGCGGCGCCGAAGGTCCTTGAGGCCATCGAGAAGGTAGGCGCCTTTCTCGGCCACCATCGACTCGTAGTCGGTTTCGCGCATCATCTTCATGGCCTCCAGCGCGACGCCGGTGCCCATGGGGTTGGCATTGAACGTGGAGTGCGTGGAGCCGGGCGGGAAGATGGTGGGATTGATCAGCTCCTCGCGCGCCCACACGCCGGCCAGCGGATTGAGCCCGTTGGTGATGGCTTTGCCGAACACGATGGCGTCGGGCTTCACGCCGAAGTGCTCGATCGCCCACAGCTTGCCGGTGCGGTAGAAGCCCATCTGGATCTCGTCCACGACGAGCAGGATGCCGTGCTCGTCGAGCACCTTCTTCAGCTCAACGAAGAAGTTCTTAGGGGGAATTACGTACCCGCCGGTGCCCTGGATCGGCTCGACGTAGAACGCGGCGTACTCGGCTTCGCCCGCCTTCGGGTCCCACACGCCGTTGTACTCGCTCTCGAACAGGCGCGCGAACTGCTGCACGCACCAGTGGCCGTAGTCCTCCTTGCTCATGCCCTTCGGCCCGCGGAAGTGGTAGGGGAACGGCACGAAGTGCGCGCGGTCGCCGAAGTGGCCGTAGCGCCGGCGGTAGCGGTAGGACGAGGTGATGGCCGAGGCGCCCAGCGTGCGGCCGTGATAGCCGCCCTCGAACGCGAACATCAGGCTCTTGCCCTTCTTGAAATTGCGGACAAGCTTCAGACTGTCCTCGACCGCCTGGCTGCCGCCCACGTTGAAGTGGACGCGGCCCTTGGCGCCGAACTTCCTCTCCGCATCCTGGGCGATGATGGCGGCAAGCTCGATCTTCTCCCGGTGGAGATACTGGCTTGCGACCTGCGGCAGGCGGTCGAGCTGGCGCCGCACGGCCGCGTCGAGGCGGGGGTTGCGGTAGCCGAAGTTGACCGCGGAATACCACATCTGCAGGTCGAGGTAGCCGCGCCCCTCGGCGTCGTAGAGGAAGGAGCCCTCGCAGCTCTCGAAGATCTTGGGCGGGTCGGTATAGTGCACGGTGTCGCCGTGCGAGCAGTACTTCTCCTCCAGCGCCAGCAGCTCAGCCTCAGATCGGCCGCCGTGGTCTTCCACGTGCGCGGCCGGCACCGAGTTTTCCCGCAATCTCACCCGTTTGCTCATCCCACCTGCTCTCTTTCATCGCTGCTACTCGTCGCCGGCCCGGGCGCCCTCGTGCGCCGTCTTGGCGCCGCGCGCATCGAGCCACCGTGCGAGCAACGCAGCGGCTTCGTCGAAGTTCTCGACCCCGTAGTGCGGCAGGTCTTTTTTGCGGCAATGCTCTCGCAGGGAGCCCTTCGCCAGCACCAAATCGGCCCGCTCGGCGACGCAGAAGTCGGAGCGGCCGTCGCCCACCATGATGGCGATCTCGCGCGGCCTGGCTTCAGCGAAGCTGCACTTGCAGTTGCCGGCCAGCGTGGCGCACGTGCCCTTGGTGTGCGGGAACGTCAGCCGCCAGCGGTCGCCGCCGAGCCACCGCAGGTGATTGGCGAAATACGGAATGTCGACATCGGCGCTGTCGAGCACCGTGCGGATGGTGCGGTCGAGGCCGTCGGAGAGCACCATCAGCGTGTGCCCGAAGCCGCGGAAGCGCTGCACGAAGCGGGGAAAGCCTGGGTCGATCTCGACGCCGGCGATGAAGGCATCCATTGCGGCGGGCGTGGCGCGCACGAGATCGATCTGGCGCACCATGCACTCGCGCGAGCCGATGCGGCCTGCCTTCCACTCCTCCTCGATGTCATGCCAAGCCGGAGCGGCAAACCGTTCCAGCAGCAAGTCCGTCGTATCGATCTTGGAGATCGTTCCGTCGAAGTCGAGCAGGACGCGACATTTCACACGCGCTATCGACACGCCACTAGAACCCGTTGATTTCAATTGCTGCCACCCCGGTGACGGGGCCACGAGAAGAGAGCGCCTCTTTAGCCCTCGCTTAACGCGCTGCCAATGGCCCCGGTTCACTTTTTCGTCAACGTGGCACATCCGCCGCTTGTGCGGAGCAAGAGAGCTGCACGCACCGGTTGCCGCAGGCAGACACCGTGCACAGCCTTCAAATCGGTTTCGCCGATAGGAATGTCGACGGGTCGGGACACATGGCCGCAGCGTGGTCGGAAGCCCACACCACCGTTTCAAACCGGTCACGTCGAGAGCACGATCTGTACGAAATTTAGGCGGCCGTGGCCGATCCGCTGGCGGAGCTATCGATAATTCGAATGCGTGGCAGTTGGCGGTGCGCAGATCGATCGAGCGGCGAGCGCCCTCTCTCGCCGCCGCAATGCTGCTGAGAAAGCACTGGTGGCGCTGTGTCTCTCATAGAACAGCGTACGAGTACGATCCGCGGGCGACGCCAATGCTCTCAGGTCACGTCGCGCGGGGCGCCGGAGAGGGCCGGGCCGCGCCGTAGGGCGTCTCATCGCTCTCGCCGGTGCCGCGTCTGTCGTCCAAGAGGGGCGCAGTGCCCCAGCCCGACGGGATTTTTCCCAATGGCATGCGGCGATTGATGGGGATGGGTGAGGGGCGATGCCATTTTCGGGTTTTGGGCGGATGTGGCCGCTGGGCAACAATGGGCGGATTTCTGACTTCACCCAACGAAATCAGCGGCATCGGCCGCACGCGCGTGCCGCCGATGCGCTCGTCTGCCGCTGCAACCGTGCGTATTGAGACGGTCACGCCGTTTGTGGTTGACAGATTGGATGGCACAGAACGACCATTTCGCAGGCACGTCAGTGAATGCCGGGGCGATCGTCGCCGGCTACTGGACGGCAGTTGGGGAGGACATCATGTGCGTACTGTGCGATCGCGGTAAGCCGCGGCAGCATTCGACGTCGCGGCGCAATTTCCTGAAGGGCACCGCCGCGACGGGCCTCGCGGCGGGGGCCATGGGCCTGCTGGGGGCGGGCGCCGCCGAGGCGACCGGCCAATCCAACAACCCGCCCCCGCACACCGGGCGGCCGGGCCGGCGCTACGTCATCCGCAATGGCTACGTGATGACGATGGAGCCGGGGACGCCGGGCGCCGATTCGTCGTTCGGGGAGATCGTCGAAGGCGACGTGCTGGTCGAAGGCAAGACCATCAAGGCCATCGGCAAGAACCTGCATGCGGGCAACGCCGCCGAGATCGATGCACGCGGCAAGGTGGTCATGCCGGGCTTCATCGACACCCACCACCACCAGGCCTGGACGCCGATCAGAAGCTCCATTCCCGACAGCATCCTGATCAACGACGGCACCGGGACGGCGAGCGCGGAGCAGAACTACGCCATCAACGTTCTGGGCTTTGGTGCCGCCCCACCGCTGCCGGGCTTCGCCAACCACTACACGCCAGAGGACGTCTACATCGGCGAGCTCTTCGGCGGGCTTTCTCAGCTCGACGCTGGCGTCACGACCGTGCTCGACATCTCGCAGATTCACCACTCGCCAGAGCACACCGACGCGGCCGCTAAGGCATTGAAGGACACCGGCCGGCGCGCCATGCTGGGCTACTTCGAGAGCGCCGGCAACATTCCGGGGAACCAGTATCCGCAGGATGCGACGCGCGTTGCCGGCAATCTGGCGGGCGACGATCTCGTCGGTTTTGTCATGGGCGGCGAGGTCTATCTCGGGGAACCGACCTACAGCGCGGCTTGGCATATCGGTCGAAACGTTCTTCAGGTCCTGGTCGCAGCGCACATCCTGTCGCCGTTCTTCATCCGGCCGATCCTCGACGATCTCGCGGCGGGCACGGGCGGCGTCAACAACGACATCGGGATCGGAGAGGACAACCTGTTCATCCACATGACCGGCATGTCGGATTTCGGCTGGCAGGCGGTGAAGGACAAGGGCGCCAAGGTCTCGATCGCGTTCCCGATCGAGATGAACATGCGCCACGGCCAGCCGCCCATCCTGAAGATGCAGTCGTTCAACGACCCCGCGTTCGAGCCGTCCCTCAGCACGGACGTCGAGACCAACATGACGGCGGACTTCTTCACTCAGATGCGCTCGGCCATGACCATGCAGCGCATGGTCGTCAACCAGGCGGTCCTCGACAGTGGCCCCATCCCGGTCAATCCCTGGCCGCCGTTCCCGGCCGGCCTGCCGCCGCTCCTCAATGCACGCGACGTTCTGCGCTTCGCCACCATCAACGGCGCCAAGCACCTGCGGCTCGACAGCAAGACCGGCTCCCTCAAGGTCGGCAAGGAGGCCGACATCATCATCCTCGACGGCACCCACCTCAACGTGTTCCCCATGAACAACGTGCCAGGCGCCGTGGTGACGATGATGGAGCGCAACAACGTCGAGACGGTCATCGTCGCCGGCAAAGTCCGCAAGTGGAAGGGCAAGCTGCTCGACGTCGACCTGGACAGGCTGCGCCCCAAGCTCGCGGCATCGCGCGACCGCCTCTACGCCGCTTCCGGCCACACGCCGAACCCGTTCCCTGCCAAGTAGCCGGTCGGTGTCAGCGTTGGGGTCAGACCCTG
>JBIOWI010000413.1:0-3134 GCA_044868325.1 Hyphomicrobiaceae bacterium | reverse complement strand
CTACGACTGCCGAAGCCCGACTGCCGATTGCCGAGCATGACTCGCCGATCTGAGGCTGAGCCTCATTAGGGACTCTGCTTAGGAGGAGCGTCGCGCCTGGCTCCGGGCGAGCATGGCCCTGGCGTTTGCCAGCAGGCGATCGAGCGCCGCGAACAGGGCGGCGATCTCGGCGCGGTCCAGGCCGGCCAGGAGCTCGCGGTTGCGCTCCAGCGCCAGGGCGATCAGGGTTTCGAACATCTCCTGCCCGTGCCGCGTGAGAGCGATTTGCACCTCGCGGCTGTCGTGCGGATCCGCGGTGCGAGCCAGGATGCGCCGCTTCACCAGGCCCGTCACCGCGCGGCTGAGCTGGCCCTTGTCCAGGCCCAGGATCTCGACCAAGGCTCCCAGCGTCAGCGGTGCATGGTCTCCGACCATGGCGAGGATGCGCCATTCGACCTCCGACAGGTCCAGCTCCCTGCGGTAGAGCAGGTTGGCGCTGCGGCGCAGCAGCGTCGTCAGAGACAGCAAGCGGTTGGAGACGAGCGCACTGCTGGCGCGCGCGAGCCGATTGGCGGGCTGGGACGGACGGACCGGCTTGTTCATGCGCTGCTTCGTTCGGGCGGTTGATTTGTTGACTTGGTGAGGAGGGTATCGTCGATCTGCGAAAAACGTGCAACTCTGACCCGGGCGCGGCGACCGCCGCCGACCGTTCGCGCGGCGTGGTCGATCGTTGTTCCAATGCTCGTGGGCAGACAATTGACAGTGTCAACGCCCGCCCAGCATACTGCTCAGGGCGAGCCCGGCAGCGAGAACCGGGACCGGCGAGGAAACGTGTCGCAAGACGAGGCTGCACGCTATGCGCACGACATGGCGGACCGTTGGGCGGACTGGCAGGGACCTGCGCAGGTGAATCCGGAGCGCGTCCGCCTGCGTCTTCACGCGATCGCCTTTGAGGCCGTCTCGGTGCGCCTCATCGACCTGCGAGACACCGAGGGCCGCCCCCTTCCCCCCTTCCAGCCCGGCGCGCATGTGGACCTGAGGCTCAACGGCGGCCTCGCGCGCAGCTATTCCCTGATCGGCGATCCGGCCGACGCCGGCCGCTATCTCCTGGGCGTCCAGCGCGACCCGCAAAGCCGCGGCGGGTCGCGATATCTGCACGATCAGGCGCGGGTCGGCGACCTGGTCGAAGTCTCGGACCCGGTCAACCGCTTCGCCCTGGTCGAGGAGGCGCCCGCGAGCGTCCTCATCGCCGGCGGCATCGGCATCACCCCGATCCTGCCCATGATCGACAGGCTCGCCGAGCTCGGCCGGCCCTTCGTCCTCCACTACGGCGTTCGCGACCGGCATGCCCTGCCGTTCCAGGCGCGCATCGCCCGCCACGGCGACAAGGTAAGGATGGCCTTCAGCCGCGAGCCGGGCGGCGGCCGGCTCGACATCGCGTCCATCGCCGATGCTGCGCCGGCGGATGCCGAGCTCTACTGCTGCGGGCCGCGCGGCATGCTCGACGACTTCGCGAAGGCAACGGCAGGGCGCGACCCGGCCCGCATCCACATGGAGCACTTCTCGACCGCCGAGCCGGCCGCGGTGGAGGGCGGCTTCGAGGTGGTGCTGGCGCGCAGCGGCCGAACCGTCGCCGTGCCGGCCGGCAGGACCATCCTGGAGGCGCTCAACGCCGCCGGCATCGAGCCCAACTGCTCGTGCGTCCAGGGCGTGTGCGGCACCTGCGAGACGCGCGTCCTCGAAGGCATACCCGACCACCGCGACGTCATCCTGACTGCCGAGGAGCGCGCCGAGAGCCGCACCATGATGATCTGCGTGTCGGGCGCCAAGACCGCCCGTCTGGTGCTCGATTTGTGACTACGTGCGATTGAACGGAGACCCGCCATGAGCCTCGCCGACCCCAAGCCCGCCGCCGACAAAGCTACCGATACGGGCACCGGCTACGGCCGCAAGCCTGCGGGCTTCAACGCCGATTGGACGCTGGTGGGACAAGGCACGAAGATGGGCGAGCTCCTGCGCCGCTACTGGCATCCGATCGGGCTCTCCAGCCACGCCACCGATACGCCCGGGCAGGTGCGGGTGCTGGGCGAGGACCTGATCCTGTTCCGCGACAAGACCGGGCGGCCCGGCCTCGTCCACAACCGCTGCGCCCATCGCGGCACCACGCTCTACTACGGCAAGGTGGAGGAACGCGGCATCCGCTGCTGCTATCATGGCTGGCTGTTCGACGTGGAGGGCCGCTGCCTGGAGCAGCCGTGCGAGCCCGACGGCGGCCGCCACCGCGACCGGGTGCGCCAGCCCTGGTACCCCGTGCGCGAGCAGTACGGGCTCATCTTCGCCTACCTGGGTCCGCCCGAGCGCAAGCCCGTGCTGCCGCGCTACCGCTGCCTGGAGGAGCTGGAGGACGGCGAGTTCCTGGAGACCAACGACACCAGCATCGGCGGCGGCGGGCCCACAATCGTCCCGTGCAACTGGTTCCAGCACTACGACAACCTGCCCGACACGTTCCACGTCTTCGTGCTGCACACCACCTTCAGCGGCGTGCAATTCACCGAGTCCATGGGCATCCTGCCCGAGGTCTCCTGGCACCTGTCCGACAAGGGCGTAAAAACCCTCAGCATTCGCAAGCTGGACGACGGCCGCATCTTCCGCCGCGTCAGCGAGGCGGTGCTGCCGACGCTGCGGGTGATCCCCAACCCGAAGGTGGGCCGCTACGGGCGCGTGGAGTCGATCGGCTGGGTGCTGCCCATCGACGACACCAGCTTCCGCATCTACACCGCCGCCCGCGTGCGCGAGCCCGGCGAGCTCAGCCGCATGCGCTCCCGCCTCAACGGCAAGCTGTGGGAGGAGCTGACCGAGGAGGAGCACCGCCGGTTCCCTGGCGACTACGAGGCGATGGTCGGCCAGGGGCCGATCACGCTGCACGACGAGGAGCACCTCGCCACCACGGATACCGGCATTGTCATGCTGCGCCGCCTGTTCCAACGCCAGCTCGACGCGGTGGCCGCCGGACGCGATCCCATTGGCGTCGTGTTCGACGAGAGCAAGGCACTGATTGACTTCGAGGCTGGCAACTACCTGGAGTAAGAGTTCTGACCGGGTGTCGGCAGTGGGCTCGGGGTCAGACCCTGCGGGTCTGACCCCATTCCGCAAAC
>JBIOWI010000412.1:0-3826 GCA_044868325.1 Hyphomicrobiaceae bacterium | reverse complement strand
CAGTGCGGAGGTCCAAATTTATCGACTGCCGACACCCGACACGCCGCCACACTCTGCATGCCGCGCCGGTATCAGCCGTAGCGCTCGCCCCAGGCGTAGAGCGCCTTGATGACGGGGGCCAGCGCCTTGCCCTTCTCGGTCAGGAGGTACTCGTAGCGCGGGGGATGCCGCTCGTAGAGGCGGGTGGCGACCACGCTCAGCTCCTCGAGCCGCTTGAGCCGGGCCGACAGCGTGTTGGGCGCCACGCCCGGGAGGCGCTGCTCCAGCTCCTGGAAGCGCAGCGGGCCATGCCGGAAGAGATCGCGCAGGATCAGCAGCGACCACTTCTCGCCGATGACGTCCAGCGCCCGGGCCACCGGGCAGCTTTGTCCATAGCCGTTTGCCATGCTGCCAATCTAGCGATCAGACTTTTCTGTGACAAGTCACTATTTATTGACAAGTGACTATCGGGACGATAGCAATATCGGCAACACGATGCGTCCGAGGTGGAAGGTACGCCATGTCGTCGCCGACCTGTCTTCCCGCTCTGCTGCTCGCTGCCAGCATCGCAGCGATCGCCGCTCCGCGGCTCGGTTTGAGCCCCAGAGCCTGGTCCCAGAGAGCCTGGTCCCAGAGAGCGAGGGCGCGGATGCTGCGGGGGATGACGGCTATCCTCATGGGATCGTCCGCAGCTGCGCTTGCGCTGTCCTTGGTCGGCGTCAATGCGGGAGCCTCCGATCGGCTGCCGGCAATTCAGATCGGCGGGCTCGCCTCGGTCGCCATCGCCGCAGTCCTGATCTGGCGGTCGTGGCACTCCGGCGCCGAGCCGCGGTGATGGCATCGGACCGTAAGCTGGCAGCCGCAACGGCCGGCGCCGCCGCCAGGGCTGTTCCCATGTCGCGGAGCGGGAACGCGCTGCTGGAGGCGCCGATCCTGCCGACGCTGCTGCGCCTTACCCTGCCGAATCTGGCGGCGATGCTGGTGATCGCCGCGGTCTCGATCTGCGAGACGGCCTACGTCGGCATTCTCGGCACGACGCCGCTGGCCGCCATCGCTCTCGTGTTCCCGATGGTCATGCTGATGCAGATGCTGTCGGCCGGAGCCATGGGCGGCGGCGTCTCCTCGGCGATCAGCCGCGCCCTGGGCGCGGGCGATGTGGAGCGCGCCAACGCGCTCGCGTTCCACGCCACCGTGATCGGCGCCGCGGCGGGGCTGTTCTTCAGCGCGGTCTTCCTGACGCTCGGCGCCCCGATCTTCCGCGCCCTCGGCGGCGCGGGCGCGGTGCTGAGCGAGGCGCTGGCCTACGCCAATATTGCCCTCGCCGCCGCGGTCCTCACCTGGCTCCTCAACACGTTTGCCTCGATCGTGCGCGGGACCGGCAACATGCGCGTGCCGTCCTTGACGCTGCTCGCGGCATCGGGGCTGCAGATCGCGCTGGGCGGCGCGCTCGGCCTCGGCATGGGGCCGATCCCGCGCTACGGCCTCGCCGGCGTCGCCTCGGGGCTCGTCGTCGCCTATGCGTCGGCGATGCTGTTCCTGCTCTGGTTCCTCTGCAGCGGGCGCGGGCAGCTGACGCTGAGGTTCAGTGCGGCGGCCCTCAGCCGCGAGATGTTCTCGGACATCCTCAAGGTCGGCGCGGTATCGGCGCTCGGGCCGCTGCAGGTGGTCCTGACCGTGCTCATTCTCACCCGGCTGGTTGCGGGCTTCGGCACCGAGGCGCTGGCGGGCTACGGCATCGGCGCCCGCCTGGAGTTCCTGCTCGTGCCCATCGTGTTCGCCATCGGCGTGGCGTGCGTGCCCATGGTGGGCATGGCGGTCGGCGCCGGCGATATCTACCGCGCCCGACAGGTGGCGTGGACTGCCGCCGGTGTATCCATGGCCGCGCTCGGCAGCATCGGGCTGGTCGCGACGCTGGCTCCGGACCTGTGGTCGGGGCTCTTCACCGGCGATCCCGCCGTGCGCGCCGCCGCCAATCTCTACTTGCGCTGGGCCGGGTGGGGCTTTGCCTTCGTCGGCCTGGGTCTCAGCCTCTATTTCGCTTCCCAGGGCTCGGGCAAGGTGCTGGCGCCCGTGCTCGCCGGCACCGTCCGGCTGCTGGTGGTCGTGGTGGGCGGCCTCATGCTCACGGCCGGCGCAGCCCCGGTGGGGGCGCTGTTCGCGCTCGTCGGCGCCGCCATGGCCGCGTTCGGGCTCGGCGTCGCCGCGGCAGTGTACCTGACGCCCTGGGGCAGCCAGGCGCAATGAGCAGGCCCGTATTGGGGCTATGCCGTGCGCCCTGGAGTTATGGCGCCGTGCCTGCCCGCATTCCCTAACATTCCGAAGGCGCGGGCGCCGGAGCTGCGATTGTTCTACCTTGTCCCGCTTTTTGAGATAGATTGTGCGCTGAATCGATCGATTGCGAGCAGCTGCGCCGGCAGGGGCCTGAAGCCGGCGAAGGCGACCGTTTGAGACCATGACACTTGAGCAGCTGCGCATCTTCGTGGCCGTGGCCGAGCGCGAGCATGTCACGCAGGCCGCCCGCGCGCTCAACCTCACGCAGTCGGCCACCAGCGCGGCCATCACCGCGCTCGAGGCCCGCTACGCCACCCGGCTGTTCGACCGCATCGGCCGCCGTATCGCCCTCACCGAGGCCGGTCGCCTGTTCCTGGTGGAGGCCCGCGCGGTGCTGGCTCGCGCCGCCGCGGCCGAGCGGGTGCTGGCCGACCTCGCGGACCTCAAGCGGGGCTCCCTGTCGCTGGCGGCGAGCCAGACGGTGGCGAGCTACTGGCTGCCGCAGGTGGTGGAGCGCTACCGCACGCGCTATCCCGCCATCGCCATCGTGCAGACCATCGGCAACACGGAGTATGTGGCCGGCCGGGTGCGCGACGGCGTGGCGGACCTGGGGTTCGCGGAAGGCGAGCCGATCGACGATCCCGCACTCATCGTCACGCCCGTCGCCGAGGACGAGCTGCTGCTGGTGGTGCCTCTGCGGCACCCGTGGGCGCGGCGGCCGCCGTGCACGCCTGCCGAGGTCGCGGCCGGCCCCTGGGTGCTGCGCGAGCCCGGCTCCGGCACCCGCGCCATCTTCGAGGCCGCCCTGCCGAGGCTGGGCCTGGCGCCGGGGGATCTCAGCGTGGCCCTGGAGGTGCCCTCCAACGAGGCGGTGCGCGCCGCCGTGGAGGCCGGCACCGGCGTCACGGCCATATCGCGGCTGGTGGTGGCCAACGCGATCAAGGCCGGGACGCTGGCGAGGGTGAAGCTGGACCTGCCGCGCCGGCATTTCTTCGTGCTGCGGCACCGGGAGCGGTATGCGACCAAGGCGGCGCGGGCGATGGTGGAGCTGGTGGTGGGTGGGGGGTGAAACGCGCGGCCATTGCTTGATTTATACCCCAGGGGTTATAGAGCGCTCCTAAGGGGGCGCAGCAAAGTGGCGATGAGCAAGACTAGAGACAAGCGCTGCCGCAGTCCGCGCTTTGCGGTTCTGCACAAGACTGCCCAGGCTCTGCACCGGGTTGGCCAGTTCGACAAGGAGACCATGCGCGAGTTCGACGCCGCGTGCCTGACGGCGGTGGAGCAGCTGTCGGCCAAGGAGATTCAGGCCATGCGCGAGGAGGCCGGTGTCAGCCAAGCCGTCTTTGCCCGCTATCTGAATGTGAAGCCCAAGCTGGTCAGCGAATGGGAACGCGGCGAGAAGAGGCCCAGCGGCCCATCGCTCAAGTTGCTGTCGATCGTGAAGGCCAAGGGCTTGACGCCATCGCATAGATCGTAGGGTGCGATAGGCCGATAAACCGTATTGCGCCGATGCACGCGCCACGCCTGTGTCACGCACTTTCGGTATAGGGGTCGGGAAGGTTTTACCCTCCCCGCC
>JBIOWI010000411.1:0-11963 GCA_044868325.1 Hyphomicrobiaceae bacterium | reverse complement strand
CTTCTCCGTGGCGAACATCTTGGCCACGCGCTCGAGCTGCGCGCCGGGCACGCCGGACACGCGCTCCACCTCGTCCGGCGTCCACTTCTCGACCTCCTTGCGGATGTCGTCCATGCCGTAGACGCGCTGGCGGATGAACTCCTTGTCCTCCCAGCCGTTCTTGAAGATGTGCCACAGGATGCCGTAGATCACCGGAATATCCGTGCCGGAGCGCAGCCGGACATACTCCGTGGCATGGGCGGCGGTGCGTGTGAGCCGCGGATCGATGACGATCACGTTGGAGCGGTTGAGCTCCTTGCCCTCCAGCACGTGCTGCAGCGACACCGGGTGCGCCTCGGCCGGGTTGCCGCCCATGATGATCATGGTCTTGGCGTTGCGGATGTCGTTGTAGCTGTTGGTCATCGCGCCGTAGCCCCAGGTGTTGGCGACGCCGGCGACGGTGGTGGAGTGGCAGATGCGCGCCTGGTGGTCCGAGTTGTTCGTGCCCCAGAACGCGGCGAACTTGCGGTTTAGATAGGCCGCCTCGTTGGTGAACTTGGCGGAGCCCAGCCAGTAGACGGAATCGGGACCGGACTTCTCGCGGATCTGCAGGAGCTTATCGCCGATCTCATTGATGGCCGTGTCCCAGCCGATCTTCTGCCACTGCCCGTTGACCATCTTGAGCGGATAGCGCAGCCGGCGGTCGCCGTGCACCAACTCGCGTGTGGCCGCGCCCTTGGCACAGTGGGAGCCGCGATTGATGGGGCTGTCCCAGCCGGGCTCCTGGCCCACCCACACGCCGTTCTCCACCTCGGCCAGCACCGTGCAGCCCACCGAGCAGTGGGTGCAGAAGTTCTTCCTGATGACACCGTTCTTGGGCGCCGGGCTGTAGGTCGCGGCCTCGGCTTGGCGCACGCCGCCGAGCGGGAACGTGCCGATGGCAGCGAGGCCGCCGGCGGCGAGGCCCGAGCGCTTCAGGAAGGCGCGCCGATCGACGGCGCCACCGGATTGGGCGGCAAACGCAGCAGCCAGGTTGCCGCGGCGCGCCTGACGATCGCTTTTCTTTGTCAGCACGACTCGCCTCCCTTAGCTTTTCGTTGGATACCGGTTGACGCGATAGAAGGTCTTGACGTGCTCCGTCTCGCGGTAGCGCGCCTTGCGCTTCTCGGCGTCGGTCTCGCTGTCGGCCTGGGCGGGCGTGGTGAACGCGCCGGCCCCGGCCGCGGCGCCGACGCCGGTACCGCCCAGGATGCGAAGGAAGTCGCGGCGCCCGACCTTGGTGGCCCCTTTGGTGGTCCCTTTGGTGGTCCCTGGGGCCCTGCCATCGTCCTTCATTGTCGCCTCCTCCTCTTGTTCTGGTTCGCTGCCGCGAGTCCGCTATCGCGGCAGCTTGAACGCCTCAGCCTCAATCTCGAGGAACGTCTGCCCGAGCGCACCCACGTGGGCGTAGAACTGCGCCTTCTCGCTGATGGCGAGGTCGGCGAAGAAGCGGCCCATCCACGGAGCGATGTGCTTCTCGAAGATCTCCCTCTCCGCCTCCAGCGGCGCCTCGATGGTGCCGCCGGCGAGGGCGGCCATGATCTCGCAGAGGGTCGCTGCGCTGTCCTCGGGCTCCGACTGGCCCTCGGCCCGCGCGATGCCGAAGCGTTTGAGGTCGCCCCGCAGCCGCGCCAGCGGGCGCTCGTAGAGGAACCCGGAGAGGTAGTACGACCCGTAGGGCAGCAGCTCGCCGCGCCCCAGGCCCACGAACAGGTCGAAGTACTCCTGTCCCACAGTCTCTGCATCGAGGCGGGCCGCCGCTTCGCCGAGCGCCGCATGCGCCATCCCCAGCGGGCTGGGATCGCCTCGCAGCTTCGCCAGGCGGCTCAGAAGCTGCGCATCGGGGGCGCGCGCCAGCAGGGTCGCGAGCAACGCGTATTCCTGGGCGCGCGCCGCGTCCACCTCGTCAAGGCCATTGGTGAGGTTGCCATACAGATCCGGGCGCAAGGTGCTGCGTGCTACGCCGGTCGCGGCCTCAACGGACAAAACCCGCTCCGCGGGAACGCGTTCCCAGTTGGAGACAGATGGCTGCGAGATGCCGACACGGCGCGCCAGCTCGGTGATGCCGCCCGCCGCGCGTATCGCCTCGTCAAGGCCCTGGTCCCGCATCTTGCCTGCTTCTTGTGCGGATTTTTAGAACGGTTCGACACGGTAAGCCTGTGGCGACGCTGCCGTCAATAGGCGGAGGCTATCGTCGTGTAGCGGAATTACCCCATTGCCGGAGGCTATGCGCTCGTCACCTTGGAATGGCGCCGCCGTGGCCCTTGCGGCGTGGCACGTCGCCCACCGGGTGCGCGGGAAGGGGATGCTGCAACGCAGCAACAGCCCCTGTGTCCCGATTGTCAACCCTCTCTTCCGGCGCCACGACTTGCTCGTGCATCGGCGACGGCTCGGTTGAGGGTCCTTTGGGCGACGCCTTGGCTGCATGGGGCGGCGCATCGGGCGCGACCTTGGCACTGGCAATGGCGTCCGGGCTCTCCTGCGGGGTACCGGAGGCATCCGGGACGGCGGGGGCGTCCTGCGCCTCCGGCAGGTTGCCCAGCGCCTGTCCGACCAGCTGGCGAAGGTTGTCGGTGGCCTGCAGCGGCCCGAAGCCTGGGATGGCCGCGGGGTCGGTGAAGTCCCACTGGTTCTCCGCCACCTCGATGAAGTCGCGGATGGCCGGGTCTGTGGTCCAGGCACGGCGCAGGGCCGCCTTGGTCAGCGCCGCCGGCACGCCCTTCTGCAGGAAGGCGCGAATATCGGTGCCCGCGACGATCGACTCGATGGGCGGCAGGCTGGCCAGATCGAAGGGCGGCTCGGCATCGGGGGTGGGCTTGGGGGGTATGTGGCGGCCGGCCTCTGCCTCGGCCGCGCGCTCGGAATCCGGGTGGTGCTTCTGCCGGTTTTCCGCCCCGGCCCTGGCACTCGGCTTCTTCTTCTCGTCCGCGGCCTGCTGCTTCAGACGCGCCCAGCGGGCGATGAAGGTGTCGTCGCCGCTCATGGCTCGGTCTCCCGGGACCTCCGACCGCCGCCCGGTGCGGCATCGGGGCCGCTGTCGCGCTGGCGCTTGTGGAAGGTGCGCTCGACGTGATGCTCGGCGACGAACGCCTCCAGCGCCTCCTTGATCTCCGGCGGCATGGGCACCGTCTCGACCAGGTCGTTGCCGGCCTCGGTGAAGGCCTCGCCTTCGGCCGGATCGGCCGTGACGGCCAGCACCTCGTAGGGCGGCTGCCCCTCGGTGGGGCGCAGCACCACCCACAGCTGCGGCGCACCGGTGACGAGGTTGTCGATGTAGTTCGCCGTCTCGGTGCGGTAGAGCGCGATGGCGGCTGTGCCTGCGAAGAATGTCGTGGTGTCCCCCACCGGCCCCAGCGGTGTCCAGGGTGCGGTGGCGGGGATGCCGGGCAGCACGGCCGCCGGACGCCAGACGTAATCGATCCACGGGCTGGTGGCCTTGTGGCGCTCGACCACCACCCCGACGGGGATCGTGATGAGGGCGGCAGAAGTCAATTCACCACCTCCAGGCGCCGCACGGGCAGACCGGTGATGAGGTTCTGCGGCTTCAGGCGCAGCACCTTGTCGGCCGTCATCGCGCCGATCAAGTATACCGGCTCGCCCCGCACCTTGTCGTCCACCGCGCTGGCATCCTCGAAGGTCAGACGGAAAAGGCCCACCACGCGCCCCCGCGCTGCCTCGTCCAGCTCCTCCCCGTTCCACAGGGCGTCGCCGATGCGGGTGCCGTCCGCGTCGAGGCCCACGTACCAGACGAGGGGCGCGTCATGCAGCTCGATCAGCGGCTCGATCTTAACCCTGACTCCAAGAAGATGCGCAACCCAGCGCTCGATCGCCCGGCCGAGCGCCGCCAGGCCGTAGCGGCCCGCCGTCAGGTCCAGCGCCATGTCGAACCGGTCGCTGCGCTGCCAATAGCTCTCTGCGTTGTCCTCGTTGAGAACGTCGATCTCCGCGGCAGCCGGCAGGCCCAGCATCGAAACCAGCGGCGACAACGGCTTCTGGCCGATGCCGGTCACGGTCTCCTCGTCGGCGGCCACGAGCGAGCCCTCGTGCAGCGTGAGCTTCTGCGGCCTGAACAGCATCTCGGCGGCGCGCAGCACGAAGGGGTCGTCGCAGCCGTCCAGGATGTTGCGCAGGATCGCGTGCGCCATCTGGCTCAGGAAGAGATGCGGCAGCCGGACATTGCGGCGGACGATGTCGAGATAGGCCGCCTCCAGCGTGGGATGGTGCGCGAGCTGGTCGCGGAAGGCGATCATCACCCCCCAGTTCTCCCGCGCATCCGCATCGGCGATTGCCCGCACCTCCTCGTGGTGCACAGGCCGGCGCGGATCGGCAAGCAGCGCCGCGTGCAGGGCGCGCTCCGATGCGCAAGCCTCGGGCGGCGGTGCGATCTCAGGGC
This sequence comes from Hyphomicrobiaceae bacterium, assembly GCA_044868325.1. GTDB lineage: Bacteria > Pseudomonadota > Alphaproteobacteria > Rhizobiales > Hyphomicrobiaceae > AWTP1-13. The sequence goes on along the minus strand of JBIOWI010000411.1, from coordinate 7,552 downwards.
GCGCCAGGTACGCCTTGAGGAAATCGTCGGTGACCACCAGCCGGCCCTCGGCATCGCGGTCGAGCAGGTGATGACCGCACGAGAGCCAGAAATCCCGGACCTCGCTCACGAGCGCCCCCCTTGCCGCAGCGCCACCAGGTCGATCTCGTCCACCGGCCCCTCGTCCTCCTCGCCCGCCACATCGATGATCGCAAACGCGCGCGCCGGCCTCGCGCCGATGCCGGGGGCCAGCGTGCGGAACGTCTCGCGGATGTCCCCATTGTCGTGCTTGCGCGCCAGCGCCACCAGCATCCCCTTGGGATGGTTGCTGATGGAGGCGGCGAATGCGATCTCCTCCTCGGCTGCCGCTCTCGCCGCATCGAGGCTTGGGGCGCCGAAGCGCTCCACCAGCCGCTGCGCCAGAAGCGCGACGGCTGCCGCGCGGTCCTCCTCGCTGGCCTCAACCACCTGCACCAGCGTGGACCAGCCGAGCGAATCGATCCCGAGGAAGCCTGACCGGAACGCCGCGCGCTTCTTTCCCTCGGTCCGCGCCACATCCATGGTCGCGAACGCGAAGGCGCCCGGCACCGCCCATTCGCCTGGCTCCGCCGCGTGCTCGAACACGAAGGTGTCCGACGGGTCGAGCCTGATGGTGCGCAGGAGCTTCACGCGCGCGGTCCTCCCGTGGCCGGATCGACCCACGACGGCCTGGCCAGAGCCTCGGCCAGCGAATGCCGGTCCGGCTCCGCCTTGCCGCGCCAGCGCACCAGCAGGTCGCCCTCACGGCTGAGCGCCGGGGTCGCGCCTTTCTCGACGCGCAGATGGTCGAGATACCGGCGGGTCACCGTGGCCAGCTCGCCCGCATGCCAAGCGTCGAGCGCCAGCATCAGGTGGCGCGCGAAGCTCGCCATCAGGCGGCCGGAGCCGAGGTCGTCGAAGCCTTCCTCCTCCAGCGCGGTTGCCAGCGGCCGCAGGCCCGCCTCCTCCTTGACCAGCGAGACCAGCCGGATGGAAGCGCCGAACACGAGCCAGTCCGGAACGGCCGACTCAGCCGTTCCCGCAGGCCACGCCAGCCGGCCGCCTCCGACCAAGCCGCCATCGACGTAGATCGCATCGGGCCAGCGCACCTCGATCGGCCGCTCCGGCGGAGCGTGCGCCAGCAGCGCGTCGTAGAGCGCCACCATGCAGACATGGAAGGCGCGCCGGGCGGTGGCCAGCGGCTCGTCCGGCTCCAGCACCACCGCAAACTCCGAGAGGTCGAAGCGGCCCACGTGCACCAGCGTGCCCGCGCCCGCGTCGGGGGCGATCGCCTGGGCATGCGCAAAGGCGTCGCCGATCTCGCGCAGGGTCACGAGCGAGAACGGCGGCGGCAGATCGAGCGTGGATGCCGTGCGGGTCTTGGGCTGGCCGTGCATCTGGGGCGTCTGGACCTCCGGCTTCCTGCCTTGGCGCATTTCGTTTAGGACGATTATAATTCGAGACCGGCGCGGCAAGACAAGTTTTCGTCGTGGGTCGGGTTAGGCCCGAAGGGCCGTAACCCGACTTGGTCGAGCGAGACATGTTGGGTTACGCGCTTCGCGCTAACCCAACCTACAAGAGACAAGAAGGCCGAACCCAATGGCTGCACCAAGCCGCAAGATCCTGGTCTGCTCCTGCGAGGACACCATGGCGCCCGATGCGGAGGCCGTCCGCACCGGCTGCCGCGGCGCCGACGTGGCAACGGCCCGGCACCTGTGCCGTAGCGAGCTCCACCGCTTCCAGGCCGCGCTCAAGGACGAGGCGCCCCTCACGGTCGCCTGCACCCAGGAGGCGGCGCTGTTCGACGAGGTGGCGGAGGAGGCCGGGCGTGCGCCGCCCATCGACTATGTCAATATCAGAGAGGCCGCGGGCTGGTCGCGCGAAGGCGCCAAAGCCGGACCGAAGATGGCCGCCCTGCTGGCCGCCGCCGCCGAGCCGATGCCGGCGGTGCCGGCGGCCAGCCTGGAGAGCGAGGGCGTCATTCTCGTCTACGGCCGCGACGCGAGCGCCGTGGAGGCGGCCAATCTCCTGCAGGACCACCTCGACGTGACGGTGCTCATCAAGCCGCCGGCCACCATCCAGCCGCCGCGCAGCACCGAGTTCCCCATTGTCCGCGGCGTCGTGAGGGCCGCCAAGGGGTACCTGGGTGCCTTCACGCTGACCGTCGACGATTTCGCCCAGCCGGCGCCGTCGTCGCGGCAGACGCTGGCCTTCGGGGCCGGACGCGACGGCGCGCAGTCCAAGTGCGACCTCATCCTCGATCTGACGGGGGGGGCGCCGCTGTTCCCCGCCGCCGACCTGCGCGACGGCTACCTGCGCGCCGATCCGGGCCAGCCCGCGGCCGTGCTGAAGGCGGTGCTCAAGGCGCGCGATCTCGTCGGCACCTTCGAGAAGCCGCGCTACGTCGCCTTCGACGCCGGCCTGTGCGCCCATTCGCGCTCTCGGATCGTAGGATGCACGCGCTGCCTCGATCTCTGCCCGGCGGGGGCGATTGCGCCCGCGGGCGACCACGTGGCGGTCAGCGCGGAGATCTGCGCCGGCTGCGGCCAGTGCGCCGCCGCCTGTCCGACCGGCGCCGCATCCTACGCGCTGCCGCCCGCCGATGCGCTGATGCGCAAGCTGCGCACGCTGCTGGCGACCTATCGGGAGGCCGGCGGCGAGGATGCCGTCGTCCTGCTGCACGATGCCGAGCACGGCGACGCTCTCATCGATGCCTTGGCCCGCTTCGGCGACGGTCTGCCCGCCAACGTGCTGCCGGTGGCCGTCAACGAGGCGACGCAGGTGGGCCTCGATGCCATCGCCGCGGCCTTCGCCTTCGGCGCCTCCGCCATGCGCTTCCTCTTGCGCGAGCGCCCACGCCATGACGTGACCGGCTTGCGGCAGACCCTGGGGCTCGCCGAGCCCATCCTGAGCGGCCTGGGCTTCGGCGGCGAGCGGGTTGCCACTATCGAGACCGACGATCCCGAAGCCTTCGGCGACGCGCTGCGCGCAATTAAGCCGATGCCGCCCGCGCCGCGCCCTGCCACCTTCGTGCCCTCCGGGGGCAAGCGCGATGCGCTGCGCGTCGCCTTGCGCGAGTTGCATCGCGCCGCGCCGGAGCCGGTGGATATCGTACCGTTACCCGAGCGCGCACCGTTCGGCGCGGTGGAAATCAATGCTGCCGGCTGCACCCTCTGCCTTGCCTGCGTCTCGGCCTGCCCTACCGGTGCGCTCTCCGACAACCCCGAGCGGCCGACGCTGCGCTTCACAGAGGACGCCTGCGTGCAGTGCGGGCTGTGCAAGGCCACCTGCCCCGAGAAGGTCATTTCACTCAGGCCGCAGCTTGACTTCCGTGCCGCCACCGCCACGGGCCGCGTGCTCAAGGAGGAGGAGCCGTTCTGCTGCATCCGCTGCGGCAGGCCGTTCGGGGTCAAGAGCACCATCGAGCGGGTGATATCCAAGCTGGAGGGCAGCCACTGGATGTACCAGGGCCGCGCCAACCGCCTCGACGTCATCCGCATGTGCGACGACTGCCGCGTCGCCGCCATCTCCGAGCAGGACTTCGACCCCTACGGCGCCCCGCCGCGCGCCCATCCGCGCACCACGGAGGACTACCTGCGTGAGCGCGAGGAAGTGGAGCGGAAGGCGGGGGAGAAGGACAAAAAGGGGTCAGACCCCTCGCCTCGAACGTCTTGATTCACGCGAGCGGATCGGCGAGGGGTCTGACCCCTTTCCCCGCCTATGCTTCCGCGGCTACGCTCTTCGGCACTTGCAATCCATCGCTGAATGCACGGTCGCCCGCAAAGACGAACCGAGCACATTAATCTCCTGTCAAAGCGCAGGACTCTATGAGCTTTGACCCCGGAACGTCAGATGATCCTGGAGCGGGAAGAATGAGGGCCAGGCACGAGAAAGCCAAACCGGCGCGCAAGAGGCGGACGCAGGAGCAGCGTCGCCGCGAGACGCAGGACAAGATCCTGCGCGCCGCCATCGATCTTCTGGTGGAGAAAGGCTATGCCGGCTTCAGCACCATTGCAGTGGCCGCGCGTGCCGGCGTCTCTCGCGGCGCCCGCGAGAACTATTTCCGCACCAAGTACGACCTGATCGCCGCAGCCTGGCGTGCCGCGCTCGATCGTGCCGAGCAGGAAAGCCAAGCGCTTGCGGGCGATATCAGACACTCTCCCGACCCTGTTGGACAATTTCTTGCAAGCGCCCGGTCCTTCTTCCTGAGCCGCGACTATGTCGCCATGCTCGAGCTCTCGTTTGCGGCAAGAACCGACCAGCGGCTCGCCCGCATCTTCCACGCGCTGTTCATGGACTATCGCAAGCGGCACGACGAGATCTGGGTCCGCGCGCTGGAGCAGGTCGGCTACGAGCGGCGCAACATCGAAAGATTCGTCGAGCTCGCGAACTCCCTCCTGCGCAGTGCAGCTCTCACCGCCGCATGGAACTTGCCACTGTCGCTCGGTCGCGCTCCCCTCGACGACCTGCAGCGGCTCGCTCCCCTGCTGCTGGAACCGCCGCCGAATGCCCAAGGCGACAGTCGCAAGCGCTCCCGCGGCCGCACGGCCGGAGAGAGCCGCGATGCGGCCGGCTGACTGCGTCCCTACTTCTTCAGCCGCGCCAGCACCGGGTCTTTGACATTCTCGATCGTGTCGACGATGACATTCTGCGGTGTGCCGTCGACCTTTTCCACGCGACGGATGTAGATGTTCTGCACCACGTCGCGCGTTTCCGGGTCGATCGCGATCACGCCGCGCGGGCTTTGCCATTTCATGCCCTTCGCCGCCTCGATCAGCGTGGCGCCATCCGCCTTGCCCCCTGTCTTCTTCAACGCTTCATAGATCAGATGCATGCCGTCGTAGCCGCCGACGGAGATGAAGTCGGGATTGCGATTGAACGCCGCTGCATAGTCCTTCACGAAGGCCTTGTTGATGCCGGTATCCTGGGCATAGTCGTAGTTCCACGCCGTGACGATGCCGAGGGAAGCCTCGCCCATTCCCTTCAGGGCGCTTTCCGCGGTGACCTCGCCGGTGCCGAGGATCTTCGTCGTCTTGGGGTTCACGCCGCGCTCGGTCAGTGCCCTGGCGAAGGCGGCCGGTTGCGCGCCGGCCGGCACGAACAGGAAGATCGCTTCCGGATCGATGTCCTTCGCGCGCTGCACGAAGGCCGAGAAGTCCGGATTGGCGACCGGAAACCGCACCGACCCGACGATGTCTCCGCCCGCCTCCTTGAAGGCGCGGTGGAAGCCCTGCTCCGCGTCGTGGCCTGGGCCGAAATCGGAAACCATGGAATAGACCTTCTTGGTGCCACTCCTGGCGGCCCATTGCCCAAACGCCTCCGCGACCTGAGGCAAGGTGACGGACGTGCGCGTCGAATACGGCGATTTCGTCGTGATGATCGAGGTGCCGGCATTCATGATGACCATCAGCTTCTTCGCCTCGGCGGAGACGTCGGCCGCAGCGAGCGCATTCGGCGTCAGAACGAAGCCGGCGAGAATATCCACCCTGTCCCGCACCACCAGCTCCTGCGCCAGCCGCCTGGCTACGTCCGGCGCGACGCCGCCCGTATCCTTGCGGATGAACTCGATCTTTCGGCCGGCGACAGCATCGCCGTGGCGCTGCACATAGAGCTTGATGCCATTGTCCATCTGGACGGCGGTATCGGCGAACTGCCCGGAATACGGCATGATCAGGCCGATCCTGATCGGCTCCTGCGCATGCGCGCAGACGGCAGCGACCATCCCTCCCAGGAATGCGGCAGCTGCCGCAGCAATGCGTCTCATATCGCTCCTCCCTTGCCTCACCCCGCGGCTGCCCCTGCGCGAGCAGCCGCTCCTTTTCTATTGACTCGCAGATATAAGCTGGTCAGCTTGTTTTACGTCCAGTCGGAGGCGAAAGCAATCCGATAGCAGGTAAGGGAGCAACGCCGGTGCGTGCCAACCGTACCGGGTCATGGAGGACGCAATGAAGCGCAGCACTGACAGGATCTTGACCACCCATGTCGGCAGCCTGCCGGGCCGCGGCGACACATCGACCGAGCAGGATGTGGCAGGCAGCGTCGGAAAGGTCGTTGCAGCCCAGAAGGAGATCGGCCTCGACATCGTCAACGAGGGCGAGTTCACCAAGGGCGGCGACTGGCTCAACTACATCGACGGGCGCCTGGGCGGCTTCGCGCGGCGCGAGAGCACGGGCACGCCACTGATCGCGCAGGGCAAGGACCGCCAGGAATTCGCGGCCTTCTACCAATATGCCACGGAACGCGGCTCCCTCTTCTACACGTCGCAGGAGAAGGGCAAGCCGATGCTGAAGCGCAACGCCTGGGTCTGCACGGGACCGATCGGCTATGTCGGCCAAGCCGCCATGCGCTCCGAGATCGAAACGTTCAAGGCAGCCTTGTCCGGCAGCGACGCCTCCGATTGCTTCCTCACGACGACCGCGCCGGCGAGCCTGGAGCCCTACCATGCGAACGAATACTACGCCTCGACCGAGGAGTTCCTGTTCGCGCTCGCCGATGCCATGCGCGTCGAATACGAGACGATCGTCGACGCCGGCTTCCTGCTCCAGGTCGACGACGCCTGGCTCGCGGCCCTCTGGGACCGCATCGGCATCCCGATGGGACTGCCTGCATTCCACAAATACTGCATGCTGCGCGTCGAGGCCTTGAACCACGCGCTGCGCAACATTCCCGAGGACCGGGTCCGCTATCACCTGTGCTGGGGAAGCTGGCACGGGCCGCACGCTCACGACATCCCGCTGCGCGACCTCGTCGACGTGCTCCTCAAGGTCAAGGCCCAGGCGTATCTGATCGAGGGCGCCAACGCGCGGCACGAGCACGAGTATCGTGTGTGGGAGGAGGTGCGCCTGCCGGATGGGAAGATCCTCGTCCCCGGCGTGGTGGCGCATGCCACCGACGTGGTCGAGCATCCCGAGCTCGTCAGCGAGCGCATCCAGCGCTACGCCCGCACTGTCGGCCGCGAGAATGTGATGGCGGGCACCGATTGCGGCTTCGGCGAGCGCACGCATCCGCAGATCGCCTGGGCCAAGCTGCGGTCGCTGGTCGATGGCGCGCGCCTCGCCAGCAAGGCTCTGTGGTAGTACGAAGTCGTTTTGCTCCGGAGACAGCCTGGCCGGGACGAAGGGACGGCGGATGGTTGCCAGCGACAGTTTTGCCGATCTCCTGCGTGAGCAGCTCGCCCCGCTCGGCCGGGTCACGATGCGACGCATGTTCGGCAAGACTGGCGTGTTCTGCGACGGACTGATGCTCGGGATGGTGAGGGACGACACGCTCTACTTCCGGGTCGACGACCACAACCGGGCGGTCTTCAAGGAAGCCCAGTCGCTTCCACCCCTCAACTACGAGAAGGGGGGCTCCACCATAGACCTCTCCTTCTGGCGCGCCCCGGAACGCCTGTTCGACGAGCCCGACGAGCTCGTCGCGTGGGCGCGAGCGGCGCTGGCGGCGGCGCGCCGGGTCGCGGCGAAGAGAGAACGGACAGCGCCAAGACAAAAATCGAAGCCTCGGCCCGGTCGCTAGCGAGGCTCTGCCTCAGAGTCATTTCCGGCAGTCGGCAGTC
>JBIOWI010000410.1:0-7144 GCA_044868325.1 Hyphomicrobiaceae bacterium | reverse complement strand
TCCGACACCCATGGCCGAGCATCCGCTTTGCCGCCAAATACCCGAGGTGGGAGCCGTATGCCTTAATTGGGCACGTACGGATCTGTGCGGGGGGCGTGAGGTAACTCACGTCCCTACCGCGATCACGCCACAAACTCAGCCGTTGTGTCTGCCGTGTTGGGTTACGGCCCTTCGGGCGTAACCCTACAGCTGTCAGCTGGAAGGCGGGTCGTCATTGGCTCTTGAGAAAGAAGTACCAGAAAAGGGCCACTTCGTTTCGAACGTCCGCACCCAGTTGGCTGTACAGATGCTTGTCGTATCCGCCGAGCACGAAGCCATAGCGCTCGTAGAAGCGGCACGCCGCCACATTTGTCGACTGAGTTTCCAATCTTATAGCTCGGACGCCAGACCGCCCGGCCCATGCGACAGCTTCGTCCATCAGCATTTTGCCGATGCCGCGACGCCGAAAACGGTGCTCGACGGCGAGATCGTCGATAAGGACGCAGCCATTCCAGCCCGGCGAGGCGCACAGATAGCCTGCAACGTCATCGCCGTCGATTGCCGTTATCAGCAGTCTCTCTTCCTTGCTTGCCGGCTCGAAGAAAGCTTCGCTGAGGCCGTATGCTTTAAGGCGCCCCGGCACAGACACCACGCGGGCCACACCTGGCCCATCGAAGGGAGGCGCGGCTTCGCCGTCGATCTCGAACGAGAAGTCGGCTTTCTTCAGTGAGGCCGGAAGTGCCTCGACACGCTGGATCTGCATCGGCTTGGTCTCGCCGTTCACCGCAACTCCAGCCGGCAGTACTCCTCGCGCAGGTCGTAGTAGGCCGTCATGGCCTCGATCGGCTCGTGGTCGGTGTCGAAGGCGAGCCGCTCCACCGCCAGGACGGGGGTGCGCTCGGCAAGCGAGAGAGCCTCGGCCGCTGCAGGGGAGGCCGGCGCCAGCCTCACCTTTGCCTCGGCGCGCGCCAGCAGCACGCCGCACTCCTGCGCCAGCTCCTCCAGCTCGTCGGGGAGCTCCCCGCGGTCGGCAAGGCCGGGAAAGCGCCGCTCGGAGAGAGCGACCTGCTCGAAAGCGAACGGGCGCACGCCGAGCACCCGGATCCGTTGGATGCGCACCACCTGCTCGCCGGCTTGTAGCCGCAAGGCCGTCCGCTCCACCGGCGTCGGCGCCGCGAGCTTCACCTTGCGGGACCTGACTTGGCCACGCAGCGGCGCTCCATCCGGCCCTCTGAGAGGGTTGAAGCGGCCGAGCGCCTGGGCGGCCTGGTGGTCGCGCACGAAGGTGCCGCGCCCCGGCTCTCGGACGATCAGCTGCTCGCTCTCCAGCACGCCCAATGCCTTGCGCAGGGTGCCGAGGCTCACGCCCAGCTGGCGATAGAGGTCGATCTCGCTCGGCAGGCTCGCGCCGGGCTTCCACCGGCCGTCCTTGATCCGTTCGATCAGCTCGTCGCGCACTTGCATGTAGAGGGGCTTGACTTGAAACTTGGTGTTGCTCTGCACAGCAAGCATCCCATCGCAGGAAACCGCGCCCAGCCCCCGCCAAAAGCGCCCGCGGCAGTATTAGACGTTGCAGGATATTGTGCAACCCTCGACGGACTGGCGGCGCATCGGCACTCCCGCTCGGGACGCGGCGCGCCCCGCGGCCGCGATGCGGAGCATCGTCCGTTAACGGTGCGCAGGCATCGCCGGCGCCACAGGCCGCACACAATCATGGAACGTCCGACCTACATGCGTTGCCTTAATACCTTTAGATCTATAGGCTTTAGATGATTCGCAACCGATTTGGTGCTGAAGAAAGTCGCAAGAGGAGAAACGCGCAGTCTCACAGCTTTCGCGTCCGGTGGTTGGCGTAAAGGGGGAATTGGAGAAGCGCTGACCCGTCCGTATTCGCGGCTTTGCCGTGCCGGCCAGAGACCTGAAGGCCGGAGTCCTGCAGACCCGAGTCCTGGCAGCAGCCTGTCCGTTCCAGCCCGCCATCGTCACGTCATCTTGTGCAAGCCGAGGTCCTCGCGATCCGGCCGCCGCACGCTGCGAGGGGGCGCAGGGCGGGAATGGGGACGATGTCCAAGACCGAATTGCCGAAGTCCGTCATGGCGGCCATCAACTTCAAGGGCGGGACCGGCAAGACGACCGTGGCGCTCGCGATCGCCGAGGGGATTTGCCGTTTGATGGGAAAGCGGGTCGCCGTCGTCGATTGCGATTTTCAATGCAGCGCCTCCATCGCCCTCCTGGGCCGGCGGACCTTGAACGATCTGATCGACAAGAGCGCGACGATGGACTCGCTCCTGCAGAGCAAGCTGGCCAGAAAGAGCGGCGCGCACCTGGCGACCAGTGCGAGGGCGGCGCATTTCTGCGTGAGCGAGGCCGCCGGCCTCATGCATGTCGTTCCCGGCAGTCCGGACATGCCGCGGCGCGAGCGCCAGATCGTGGCGCAGTTCCTGCCGAGGTCCGACATCCATGCCGCCTACGAGACCGCCGCCGCCCGGATGGGCCAGCTGTTCCGGTCCCTGCTCGACGAGTTCGACTTCGTCCTGATCGACTGCCCGCCGGGCCTCACGCTGTTCTCCGAGGCCGCCATCCACGCTGCCGACGGCATCGTGGTGCCGACGCTGCCCAACGAGATCTCCTTCGCCGCCATCGACCACCTGCGCAGCGAGATCGAGCGCGCGCGGCCCGACCGGTCGTTCGACGAGCTGCTGGTCGGCACCGTCGTCTCCAAGGTGCGGCAGAGGAACGGGGCCGCGGGCCACCGCGCCCACGTGGAATCGATGGAGCGGCTGCTCGACCGTGTCGCGCCGCAGTTCCAACTTCTGAAACCGTACCTGCCCTATAGCCGGGAGCTGGAGGCGGCCACCTGGCGCGACGACGCCGGCCGCCTGAGCTTCGCCATGCGCTACGGCCAGTCCTCGGCCATGGTCGAGCGGCTGGTGCAGGAGTTCGTCGGCCGCTGCGGCACACTGATGGCCGGCCGCCTGGCGGCCTGAGACGAGCGCAACCCGAATGCCCGACACGCCCGCTGAGACAACCACCGAGAAGCCGCCCACCGAGAAACCGATGTCCGGCATCAGCAGAATAAAGAATCCGCAGATCACCGTGATCGGTGTGGGCGGCGCCGGCGGCAACGTCGTCAACAACATGATCGCCGCCGGGCTCGGCAGCGTCAAATTCGTGGTCGCCAACACCGACTTGCAGGCGCTCGCCTCCTCGAAGGCGGAGCACCGCATCCAGCTGGGCGCCAACCTGACGGAGGGGCTCGGCGCCGGCTCGGACCCCGAGATCGGCGAGGCGGCGGCGGAGGAGGCGGCCGAGGAGATCCGGGCGGTCGTCTCCGGCGCGCACATGATCTTCGTCGCGGCGGGTATGGGGGGCGGCACCGGCACCGGTGCGGCCTACGTGATCGCGCGCGAGGCGAGGGACCTCGGCATCCTCAGCATCGCGGTGGTGACCAAGCCCTTCCAGTTCGAGGGCGCCAAGCGGCTGCGCAACGCCGAGGCCGGCATCGCCGAGCTGCGCAAGTACGCCGACACGTTGCTCGTCATCCCCAACGAGAACCTGTTCCGCATCGCCACCGACCGCACCACCTTCGCCGATGCGTTCGTGATGGCCGACCAGGTGATGTACTCCGGCATCGTCACCATCACCGACCTCATCGTGAAGGAGGGTCTGATCAACCTCGACCTGGCCGACGTGCGTACGGTGCTGGGCGGCATGGGGCGGGCCATGATGGGCATGGGCGAGGCCTCCGGCGAGCAGCGCGCCATCGCCGCCGCCGAGGAGGCCATCGTCAACCCGCTGCTGGACGAGGTGACGCTGAAGGGCGCCAAGAGCCTGCTGCTCTGCATCACCGGCGGCCGCGACATGACGCTGTGGGAGGTGGAGGAGGCCGCGAGCCGCGTCTGCCAGGAGGCCGACCCGGACGCCAACATCATCGTCGGCGCCACCTTCGACGACGGCCTGGGCGACCGTCTCCGCGTCTCCATCGTCGCCTCAGGCATGCCGCCGACCGCCGCGCCGGAGCCCATGCGCGATACCGACATGGCGGTGTGGACGCCGCGCTCCCAGCGCGAGCCGGCGCCAGAGCCGGCCTTCGGCCGCCGCCTGAGCGACGCGCTGGGCGACCCCGATCATCCCGCTCTCGGCAGTCGCGCTGCGCGCGGCCGCTCCAGGGCGCGCCGGGCCACGATGGATGCCGATGCCGCGGACAGTCCTGCCGGCGAAGGTGGGGCGATGCCCAGCGACGGCCTGAGCACGCTCGCCAAGGCGGCGCCCGCGCGGCCGCGCAAGGGCGCGAACGGCACGAGGCGCCTGGCCGACGGCAACGGCGCGCAGCGGCGGCCCACGCTGCCCGAGGGTGTCGAGGTGCCGCCGGAGCCGCGGCGCAGGGGCCGCCGCGGCCCGGCCGACGGGCCGTCCGCTCCGCCCGTCAACTGGCGCGAGCTCACTGCTCCGATGGAAGGGCCTCCGCCCCCGCCGCCTCCCCCGGTCAACTGGCGGGAGCTTTCTGCGCATGCATCCCATCCGCCGGAGCCGGCACCGGAGCTGGCCGCGCCTATCGTACCCCGGCGCGACCCGGATCTCGTGCCACGCAGGATGGGCTTCTTCGAGCGCCTGGGCTTCGGCCGCCGCCGGATGTAGGTTTCAGGTTTCAGGTGTCAGGTTTCAAGAGCCAAGTTCTCTGAAACCTGGCACCTGGAACCTGACACCTGCTATGCTGGCGCCCAAGAAAGCAGCAGGGAGGCGCCGCATGGACCGCATCTGGCTCAAGAACTATCCCCAGGGTGTGCCGGCCGACATCGACCCATCGCGCTATTCCTCGCTGATGGCGATGTGCGAGGAGAGCTTTGCCAAGCACCGTGACGCCCACGCCTACGTCTCCATGGACAAGACGCTGACCTACGGTCAGCTCGACGAGCTATCCGCGGCGTTCGCCGGCTGGTTGCAGAGCCGGGGCCTCGCCCGCGGCGACCGGGTGGCCATCATGATGCCGAACGTGCTGCAGTATCCCGTGGCCGTGTTCGGCATCCTGCGGGCCGGCTGCGTGGTGGTGAACGTCAACCCGCTCTACACCCCGCGCGAGCTGGAGCACCAGCTAAAGGACTCCGGCGCCAAGGCCATCGTCATCGTCGAAAACTTCGCCCGCACCCTGGAGCAGGTTCTGCCCAGGTATCCGATGCAGCACATCGTGCTGGCGAGCATGGGCGACATGCTGGGCTTCCCCAAGGGCGCCATCGTCAACCTGGTGGTGCGCAGGGTGAGGAAGATGGTGCCGGCGTTCTCGCTGCTGGGCGCCATCAAGTTCAATCAGGCCGTTGCCGCGGGGCGCGGCATGACGCTCCGGAAGCCCGATCTCGGGCCGGACGACATCGCGTTCCTGCAATATACGGGTGGCACCACGGGCGTCTCCAAGGGCGCCACGCTCACCCACCGCAATGTCGTCGCCAACACGCTGCAGAACGAGGCGTGGCTGCAGCCGGCGTTCGACAAGGGTGGGCGGCCGGAGCGGTTCACTATCGTCACGGCGCTGCCGCTCTACCACATTTTTGCGCTCACCGTGTGCGCGCTGCTCGGCATGCGCGTCGGCGGCAGGTGCCTGCTCATCGTCAACCCGCGCGACATCCCGGCCGTCATCAAGGAGCTCTCCAAGCACGAGTTCCATATGCTGCCGGCAGTGAACACGCTCTACAACGCGCTGCTCAACCATCCCGACTTCGGCAAGATCGACTTCAAGGGGCTGCGCGCCGCCAACGGCGGCGGCATGGCGGTGCAGCGCGCGGTGGCGGAGCGGTTCTTCGGTCTCACCGGCTGCCCCATCATCGAGGGCTACGGCCTGTCGGAGACCTCGCCGGTGCTCACCTGCAATCCGGCGACCAGCACCGAGTACACCGGCACCATCGGGCTGCCGCTGCCCTCCACCGAGATCTCCATCCGCGACGAGGAGGCCAGGGAGCTGGCGCTGGGCGAGCCCGGCGAGATCTGCGCCCGCGGGCCGCAGGTGATGGCCGGCTACTGGCAGCGCCCCGACGAGACCGCCAAGGTGATGACCGCCGACGGCTTCTTCCGCACCGGCGACATCGGCGTCATGAACGCCGAGGGCCACGTGAAGATCGTGGACCGCAAGAAGGACATGGTGCTGGTATCGGGCTTCAACGTCTACCCCAACGAGGTGGAGGACGTAGTGGCGAGCCATCCCGGCGTGCTCGAGTGCGCGGTGGTGGGCGTGCCCGATGCCCAGTCCGGCGAGGCGGTGGTGCTGTTCGTCGCCAGGAAGGACCCGGCGCTCACCGCGCAGGCGCTCAAGGACTACTGCGCCCAGCAGCTCACCGCCTACAAGCGGCCCAAGCACATCATCTTCCGGCAGGAGCTGCCCAAGACCAACGTCGGCAAGGTGCTGCGCCGCGAGCTGCGCGACGTGGCGGTGCAGGCCGTGCAGGAGGCGAAGGAGCCGCAGGCCGCCGCATAGAGGCGCGGTCAGGTGCGGGAGCCTAGGAGTCTCGCGAGGAGCGCCCGCAGGCGGGCGCGCACGGCCGCCAGGAGAAGCGACAGGGCGCCGATCTCGACCTGGAGGGCGGGGCCGGCCATCGGCGCGCGCAGGCGCGCGTCGATGTTCTGGGCGAAGGTCTCGCCGAGGCGCTGGGCGAGGTCGCGCGCCAGGCCGGAGCGGCCGAGCTGGGCCAGGAGGCCCGCAAGCGCGTAGCCGATCGTCACATCGACCCGCGTCGCCGCGCCGCCCTCGGCTCCGGCCGTCTCGGACAGGCGATAGTCTACGCTGCCCGATACGCGTGAGCCGCCCTCGCGGTCTGTGGCGCGGCCCTCGATGACCTGGCGGTACTCGTGCGGGTGCTGTGCGACGGTGGCCTCGCCGGCGAAGCTTGCGGCCACCGGGCCGAGCCTGACCTCGATGCGGCCCCTCAGTCGGCCGTCCTGCGGGGGGCCGTCGAGGCGGGCGCCGGGCATGCACTGGGCGACGGCCTCTGGATCGGACATCAGCGCCCAGACGGCGTCGCGCGGGTGCTCCAGCACGAACGACTGGGAGAGGCGGACGATGCCGTCCGCCTCCTCGATCTTGCCGGTGGTGACGCGGACGGGTGCGCGGGTGGCCGGTGGCTCAGTTGGGCTTGGGGTCGTGGCCTGGTGAGTGGGGTCAGACCCTGCGGGTCTGACC
>JBIOWI010000409.1:0-33216 GCA_044868325.1 Hyphomicrobiaceae bacterium | reverse complement strand
GCACTGGTCTCCTTGTGCATCGGCGTCGGCCAGGGCATTGCCGTGGTGCTGGAGCGGGTGTGAGCGTTCGGGCGTAGACGTTGGCGTTGGAGATCTCATGGACATTGGACGCCGGGGAGCTGTCGAGGAGTGGAACGAGAGGGGCGCCGAGAACCTGCCCGGGCTTGTGGGGGTGACTTTCGTCAAGGTGGAGCCCATGGAGGTCGTCGCCAAGGTGGCCGTGCGCAAGGCGCTGATGGCCCCCAACGGCTACCTGCACGCCGGCACCGTGGTGACGCTCGCCGACACCTGCTGCGGCTACGGCACCGTGGCGAGCCTGCCTGAGGGCGCCTCTGGCTTCACCACCATCGAGCTGAAGAGCAACTTCTTCGGCTCGGCGCGGGAGGGCACCATCGTGTGCGTGGCGCGCCCGTTGCACCAGGGCCGCACCACCCAGGTCTGGGACGCCACCGTGACGCCGGAGGGTGCGACGAAGCCCATCGCCCAGTTCCGCTGCACGCAGATGGTTCTGTGGCCCAAGGCGTAGGTTAGGTTACCCGCGAAGCGGCGTAACCCAACATGGGTAGACCCAACACGACGTGCTCGACTGCCAGGTTGGGTTACGGCCCTTCGGGCCTAACCCAAACCTACGTCTGCGAAGGCACCCCGAAAAACCTCTGGATGGCCGCTTCGGGCGGCTTGATGTGGCCGGCGGCTGCGGGCTAGCGTCCGCCCGCGCCGTGTGGGAGGGACAACGCCGCCGGCGCTCGCGAATGGGCGCGGAGCGCAGGCTTCCGGCGCCAAGGTACAGCGGGGGTAAGGCCATGACCACGTTGCAGTCGTCGGCGCAGAAGCAGCTGCAGCAGCTGATCGAGCAGATCGAGCGGCTGGAGGAGGAGAAAAAGGCGCTGGCCGGCGATATCCGCGACAAGTTCGCCGAGGCCAAGGGGCTCGGCTTTGACGTAAAGGTCATGCGCAAGGTCATCTCGCTGCGCAAGAAAACCCGTACCGAGCGCGACGAGGAGGATTCCATCCTCTCCGTCTACCTGCACGCCCTGGGCATGCTCGACGACGCACCCGCGCAGCCGGAGCCGGTGCTGGACGCGGCGGAGTAGCAGGTGCCGGGGGGTACCGGGTCAGACCCCTTGCATCGCCGTCCGAGGCTGATCTCGACATTCGAGGCAAGGGGTCCGACCCCGCTCACGCGTCAGAACTGAATCCGTGCGCCGGCCTGGATGAACCAGATGTCGTTGAAGCCGCCGGGGATCTGATTCGCCGGGCCGCCGCTGACGATGGCGTCGGCCTCGTACTGGCGGTAGGCGACGTACACGTCCATCGCCGCGGCGTCGATCTTCTGCACAACGCCGGCGCCCCACCACGTCACCTCGCTGTCGAGCACGACGGGGGCGCCAATGAACCCGCCGCCCGCAGCAGGCCCGAGCCCAGGATAGGCGACGCTGGCGAGAAGACCCACCGTGCCGTCGTCGAAGTGGCCGTATTCGCCGTAGAAGGTGGTGGCGCCCCAACCCGTCCAGTTCTTCTGGATGCCGGCATCCACCCACCACAGCGGGATGTCGGGGCGGTTGGGGCCGACGCCGGTCACGCCGCCGAACCGCTCGTTGGCGTTGGCGCCGTCGAACTCGTAGTTCGTGTACGCGCCGCTCACGAACAGGCCGCTCGCGGTGTGCATCACGCTGGCCGAGGCGAGCCAGTGGCGCCGCCCAGTATCGCGCAGCTGGCTGGTGGGCGGCCCCACCAGGATCACGTCGGGCTCCCGGTCGTAGTACCAGCGGTAGCCGACGCCAGCCGCCACGCGGAAGCCGTGGTGCTCGCCCGAGTAGCGCAGCGCCGCGTCCCAGAAGTCGTCCTCGCCGAAGGCGCCGCTCGCCGTGAACCCCCACCAGGTCGGCGTGTCGTAGCGCACCGCGTCGCGCCGGCTGGGGCCGTGCTCGAAGCAGTCGCTGCTGTAGGGACCGGCCGCCGAAGGCCCGCCGCACTGGTTCGCCCAGCTGGAGCCGAGCGCGCCGATACCGTTGCGCATCAGGAAGGCGCCCTGGTACTCGCCGGGCTCGCTGGTGATGACGGCGCCGGCGTTGCTGAGGTCGATGGTCGAGATGCCGCTCGTTGCCGTGTTGAGCCGCCCCACCGTCAGCCTGCCCAGGTGACTGCTGTCCAGATACCAGTTGGCAGTGCGAAGGCCGATCACCGAGTCGCCTGCGCCGCCGATGCCGTCGCCGAAGGCGGCGCCGCCGAGGATGCCGCCCGAGCCGGAGAAGCCGTCGTCGTCGATCTGGGTGACCTGGTTCGAGCGGGCACCGATACGGATGTCTATCTCCATCATGAAGCCGGCCTGCAGGTCTGGGTTGATCCTGGCGCTGCCGATGAAGCGGAAGCGCGAGGTGTTGAGGCCGTTGTCGACGGAGTAGAGATCGGAGTCGTCGCCGTCGTCCCAATACATGAGCTGCCGCGAGACCTGGCCGCTCACGGTGAGCGAGACGCGGCGGTTGCCCTTGCGCACCGTGGTGGCCTCGAGCTCGGCGACACGCTCCTCAAGGTCGGCGCAGCAGTTGCCGCCCGGCATGCCGTCGGCCCATGCCGGTGCTGCGGCGCCCGCCGCGGCGATCGCGAGGGCAAGGGCAAGGCCGCGCGGTAGTCCGCTCGATTGTCCGCTCCGGGCCGTGTGGGGCAGGGATGCGCTGGACATGGAAGCCTCTCCGTTGGGTGCGCTGCGAAGGTGCGCTCCACGCAAGGTCTCGTTCGCCCGGCGCCCGCCTGCCGGACTACGAAGACCTCTAGGCCCTGATTCGCCGCGCCTGCTCCATCGGCTTCGCACGCCCACACGCGCCGGAGATCCGGGGCGTGATCGTCTCGACACGCTTCTGCATCCGATGTCGGATATGAACGATGTCGGATAACAGCAATGTCCTCGAAGAGGTGGTGCGCGAGGACGCCGACGTGGTGGAGACCGTGGTGGTCTCTCCGGATGCCCTGAAGGACATGCGCTTCCGCTACAGCATCGTCGGCGACGACGTGCCGATCGACAACCTCGCCAATGGCCAGCAGCAGGTGGTGCACCGCTGCCGCTGAGAGCAGGCCCTCACTCGCTGCCGAACTGCTTGGCGCCCAGGTTGCGGAACAGCGCCTTCAGTAGGCCCTCATCGCGCGATGTGGTCGGCGTCTTCTGGGCGGCGAAGTCGAACACCTTGCCGTCCTTGATGCCGTAGTTGGAAACGCGATCCACCGAGCCCAGCTGGTTGAAATAGACGGCGAGGACCTTGCGGTCCTTCTCCACCGGCTTGAAGAACGACGACTGCGCCTGCGTGCTCGAGATGTAGTAGTAGGCGCTGCCGGAGCCCACGGTGGCGGTTGTGGTGGGGGTGCCAAGCGTGGTCTTAACCTGCTCCTGGCTCATCCCCGTCGTGACCGATTTCAGGTCGTTCTCTTGGAACTGGTGGCCGTGCTTGGTGACGGTCTCGCTGCAGGCCGCCGCCAGCACCAGGACTGCGGAGGCGGCACCCACCGCCCATCGCCGTCGCGGCGCGGACTTGAGGCGGCTCCTGGCCAGCGCTGCATCGGGCGCTGCATCGATTGACTTGCCCATGTCGACCCGCGAGCGCATCATTCAGCCTTCCCCCAGCATCGCTGCGGCGCCAGGACGCAGAGTGCAACCGCAGTCCTTGCCTATCTCCAATCGCAAGGCGCTACCCCCTGACCCGTCACACCAAGCTCCCGCCCCCATACGCTAGGACGCACCCATGCTGACGCGGTTGAGGTTATGGCGGGACCGGCACGAGAAAGCACGCTCCCTTTATGGCTCGATTGTGACGCAAGCGCGGTCGCGCGGTTTCTATGCGCACTGGGGCGTGCCCGATACAGCCGAGGGGCGATTCGAGATGATACTCCTCCATCTTGTGCTGGTGCTGCATCGTCTCGGGCGGGAGGGCGAGGCGGGTCAGCGCCTCGCCCGGGCGCTGAACGAAACGTTCGCCGTCGATCTGGACGACAATTTGCGCGAGATGACCGTGGGAGACTTGGCTGTGCCGCGCCACGTCAAGCGCGCCGTCGGCGCCTTGCACGAGCGCCACGCGAGCTATGGCGCCGCCCTTGCGGCAGCCGACGACGGTCAGCTCACCGCCACGCTCCAGGCCAGGCTGGCGGCCGCCGGGGCAGGCGGGGAGTTGGATGCCGGCCGCATTTGCGCGTACATAAGGCAGGTCGGCCGCCGACTCGATCCGCTGCCGGGCGCGGAGGTGCTTGCAGGACGCGTCGCTTGGCCGCAAATTGACAGCCTGGCACACGATGCGCAGCCGATCGGGGGATGACGGAGGGGGAACATGCTCGACGAGCTGGGCTGGGAGCATGCAGTTCAGGACATCCCCGAGACGGGCTTGGCCGTCGAGCGCTCAGCCTCGCCGGAGGAATTGGCCGCCATCGCGCGCAGCCTTGAGCTGCTCGGCTGCAGGAGCCTCGTGGCGCGCTATGTCCTCACGCCGCGCGGCGGGGGGCATGTCCACCTTGCCGGCTCGCTCAAGGCCCAGGTCGAGCAGAGCTGCGTGGTGACGCTCGAGCCTCTCCTCAACGACGTGGCGGCCGATTTCAAGGTCGACTACTGGCCGGAGACCGAGCTGCCCGAGCCCGGCGGCGGCGTCGTGGACATCGACGACGAGGCCGAGCTGGAGCCCATCGTCGCGGGGCGGATCGAGGTGGGTCGGGTCGTCTTCCAGGCTCTGGCGGGCGCCATAGACCTGTTCCCGAGGAAGCCGGGCGTGACCTTCGAGCCCCCGCCGGGCGCGGCCGACGGCAACCCGGAAAGCCCCTTCGCTGCTCTCGCCAGAATGAAGGACAAGAGCTAGTCCGGGCCGGCAATGACTTGCAAAACTTCCAAAATCAGGTTGTCTAGCGGCCGGTGCCGGCTAAGGTCGGCGCCGTCGGGGGGGCACTGCGGAGCTGAGGTCCGGGCGAGGGCCTGGGTGATCGTTCATGGCGCGGCCCGCAGCTGAAAGTCACGCAGGACGATAGCGCCATGGCAGGGCCGCGCACGATATCGCTCGACGCCATGGGCGGAGATCGAGGCCCCGAAGTCGTCGTGCCAGGCGCCAACCTGGCGCTGCAGCGCCACCCCGATGTGAGGTTCCTGCTGTTTGGCGACCGGGCCCGCATCGAGCCGCTGCTGGCGCAGCACCCAGCGCTCGCGGAGCGGTCGCGCATCGTCCACACCGACACCGCCATCGGCATGGAGGACAAGCCCAGCCAGGCGGTGCGGCGCGGTCGCGGATCGAGCATGTGGCTCGCGCTCGAGGCTGTACAGAAAGGCGAGGCGGACTGCGCCGTGTCCGCCGGCAACACCGGCGCCCTGATGGCGCTGGCCAGGCTGATCCTGAAGACCATGCCCGGCATCGAGCGGCCGGTGATCGCCGGGCAATGGCCAACGGTGAAGAATAACTGCATCGTGCTCGATCTCGGCGCCAACATCGGCGCCACCGCCCGCCAGCTCGCCGATATCGCCCTGATGGGCGCCGCCATGGCGCGGGCGCTCTTCCGCATCGAGCGCCCCCGCGTCGGCCTCCTCAACATCGGCGTCGAGGAGATCAAGGGCGTGGAGGAGGTGCGGCAGGCGCATGCCTGGCTCAAGGAGACCGACCTGCCTATCGACTATCGCGGTTTCGTGGAGGGGGACCAGATCGGCCAGGGCGTCGTCGATGTGGTCGTCGCGGAGGGCTATGTCGGCAACATCGCACTCAAGACCGCCGAGGGCACCGCCAAGCAGGTGGCTACCTGGGTGAAGGAGGCCATGACCGGCTCGCTGGCGGCCAAGCTCGGGGCGTTTTTGGCCCGGCAGGGGCTGCGCGCCCTGCGCGACCGCATGGACCCCCGGCGGTTCAACGGCGGGCCGTTCCTGGGCCTCAATGGCATTGTGATCAAGAGTCACGGGGGGATGGACGCTTTCGGCTTCGCCAGCGCCATCACCGTGGGCTACGACATGGCCGAAAGCGATCTGGTCGCGCATCTGGCCGCGGATCTCGATGCGCTGCACGGCAAGATTTCCGAGGGCAAGCCCCCGGAAGCGAGAGAGGCATGACGGGCCGGCGCTGAAAAGCCGGCCGGAACGAGGTGCAAGGTGGCAGTCATCCGATCCGTGATTCGCGGCGTGGGCGCATATCTGCCCCAGCGCGTCATGACGAACGACGACCTGGCCCGGCTCGTCGACACCAACGACGCGTGGATCAAGGAGCGCACCGGTATCGAGGAGCGCCGCGTCGCGGAGCCGGGGGAGCTTACGTCCGATCTCGGCATTGGCGCTTCCCGCCAGGCTCTCGTCCGCGCCGGCATCGACCCTGTCGACATCGACCTCGTCATCTGCGCCACCGCCACGCCGGATCGCACCTTCCCGGCCACCGCGGTGAGGATCCAGGCCGGCCTCGGCATCACCAAGGGCGCGGCCTTCGACGTGCAGGCCGTCTGCTCGGGCTTCATCTATGCCCTCGCCGTGGCCGACAACTTCATCAAGAGCGGCCAGTCCCGGCGCGCCCTGGTGGTCGGCGCGGAGACCTTCTCGCGCATTCTCGATTGGGAGGACCGCTCGACCTGCGTGCTGTTCGGCGACGGCGCCGGCGCCCTGGTGCTGGAGGCGCAGACCCAGGTGGGGAGCCGCGAGGACCGTGGCATCCTGGCCACGCGCATCCGCTCGGACGGGCGCTACGAGGATCTGCTCTACGTCGACGGCGGTCCAGGCTCCACCAAGACCACCGGCCACCTGCGCATGAACGGCCGCGAGGTGTTCCGCCACGCGGTCCAGAAGATCTCGGGTGTCATCGAGGAGACGCTGGTCGGATCGGGCTACGCGCCGGAGGAGATCGACTTGTTCGTCCCGCACCAGGCCAACAAGCGCATCCTCGACGGCATTGCCAAGAAGCTCGGCATCCCGTCGCACAAGGTGGTGGTGACGCTCGCCAAGCACGGCAACACCTCGGCGGCGTCCGTGCCGCTTGCCCTCAATCAGGCGTTCGAGGAGCATCGGATCCGGGAGGGCAGCATGCTTCTCATGGAGGCGATGGGCGGCGGCTTCACCTGGGGCGCGGTGCTGGCCCGCTGGTAGCCTGTGGCGCGAATCGCCTTGCGCGCGGTTTAATTGTGCAATTTCAGCCTCTTGGTGTTGACCCTCCGAATGCCGCCGGTTAGCATTGAGCGATGCCATAAGGGGAGGGGCGGAAAGCTATGAGTGGCAAGACGCTCACGCGTGCGGACCTTGCTGAGACGGTCGTCCAGAAAGTCGGGTTGCCGCGCAACGAGTCGCAGGACTTGGTCGAGCTGGTTATCAAGGTGCTGTCGGAGCGGCTGGCGGAGGGCGAGCCGGTCAAGCTGTCCTCGTTCGGTTCGTTCAACATCCGCCAGAAGGGCGAGCGGGTGGGGCGCAACCCGAAGACCGGGCAGGAGGTGCCCATCACGCCACGGCGCGTGCTGGTGTTCCGGCCCAGCAACATCATGAAGGACCGCATCAACAACGGGCTCGGGCGGCGGCGGGCCGCGGAATAGCAACGAGCATCCGCAGCAGGGGGGCGTGCCTTGCGAAAGGCGATGGAGGCGTTTCGCAATATCAGTGAGGTCTCTGAGGAGCTGGGCGTCAAGAAGCACGTGCTGCGGTTCTGGGAGACCAGGTTTCCTCAGCTCAAGCCGATGAAGCGCGGCGGCGGCCGGCGCTACTACCGGCCGGCGGACCTGGAGCTTCTGCGCGGCATCCGGCGCCTGCTGCAGTCGGAGGGCTATTCCGTCCGGGGCGTGCAGAAGATCCTGCGCGAGGGCGGAATCGAGGACGTGAAGCGCATGGGCCGCGAGCCTGTCGCCCCCCGCCGCACGTCGGGCCGTGCGCGGTCGGCTCCGCCGCCGCTGCCCGCCGCTCCGCCGCCTGTCGCCGCATCGCTTCTGAGCGAGACGCAGGTCGGCATGCTGCGCGACGTAGTGGCCGAGCTTGTAGCTTTGCAGGCGATGCTGCGCGACGTAGAGCAGGGTCAACGCGCCGACGCCGCATTGAAGCGGGTTGCGCGCGGCTAAGCAGAGCTACGGTGTCAGACCCAGAGGGGTCTGACACCTCGCTTCCCGCTCGGCCGGTTTCCGTGCTAACGGGCTCGCTCGGCAAGGCGGCGGGGGCCGTGAGCGAGGCATGTTGCATGGCCGATGGTGCGATCCGGCGGGCGCTGATCTCGGTGTCCGACAAGACGGGCCTTCTGGAGCTTGCCAGTGTACTGAGCGCGCGCGGCGTCGATATCCTCTCCACGGGCGGCACCGCCAAGGCCCTGAGGGAGGCGGGGCTCCAGGTCGAGGATGTCTCGGAGTATACCGGTTTTCCGGAGACGATGGACGGGCGGCTCAAGACCCTGCATCCGAAGGTGCACGGCGGCCTGCTCGCCATCCGCGGCAACGCCGAGCACGATGCGGCGGTAGCTGCGCACGGGATCGCGCGGATCGACCTCCTGGTGGTCAACCTCTATCCGTTCGAGGCCACGGTTGCGAAAGGCGCCTCCTTCGCTGACTGCATCGAGAATGTCGACATCGGTGGGCCGGCGATGATCCGCGCCGCGGCCAAGAACCACGCCGCCGTCACCGTTGTCGTGGACCCGGAGGACTACGGCCGCGTGCTGGACGCCATGAGCGCGAACGGCGGCGCCACTACGCTGGAGCTGCGCAAGGCGCTGGCCGCCAAGGCCTACGCCCGCACCGCCGCCTACGATGCAGCGATCGGCGGCTGGTTCGCCGAGACCTTGGGGGAGGCGGCGCCGGCCTGGCGCACCTTCGGCGGACGGCTTGCCCAAGCGATGCGCTACGGCGAGAACCCACACCAGCGGGCGGCCTTCTACCTCTCGGGCGAGCGGCGCCCCGGCGTCGCGACGGCCGTGCAGCACCAGGGCAAGGAGCTGTCGTACAACAACCTCAACGACACCGACGCCGCCTTCGAGCTTGTCGCCGAGCTCGACCCCAAGGCGTCCGCGGCGGTGGCCATCGTCAAGCACGCCAACCCGTGCGGTGTGGCGCTGGGCGCGACCCTGGCCGAGGCTTATGCCAAGGCGCTGCGCTGCGATCCCATCAGTGCGTTCGGCGGCATCGTCGCCCTGAACGGCACCATCGATGCGACGACGGCCAGGGAGATCGGCGCAATCTTCACCGAGGTCGTCATTGCGCCCGACGCGACGGACGAGGCAAGGGCGGTCTTCGCCGAGAAGAAGGGCCTGCGCCTGCTCACGACCGGCGGTCTGCCCGATCCGCGCAGCCCGGGGCTGACGTTCCGCTCGCTGGCCGGCGGCTTCCTCGTGCAGTCGCGCGACAACGCCGTCGTGGAGGACATGGCGCTGAAGGTGGTGACGAAGCGGGCGCCCACGGCGCGAGAGCTGGCCGACCTGAAGTTCGCCTTCAAGGTGGCCAAGCACGTGAAGTCCAATGCCGTCGTCTATGCCACGGACGGCGCGACGGTGGGCATCGGTGCGGGCCAGATGAGCCGGGTGGACAGCGCCCGCATCGCCGCGCTCAAGGCGGCGGAAGCGGCGCGGGCGGCGGGCGAGGCGGAGCCGCTCACCAGGGGCTCGGTGGTTGCCTCCGATGCCTTCTTCCCGTTCGCCGACGGCCTGCTGGCGACGGCCGAAGCCGGCGCCACGGCCGTGATCCAGCCGGGCGGGTCGGTGCGGGACGACGAGGTGGTCAAGGCCGCCGACGACGCCGGCCTCGCCATGGTCTTTACCGGCACGCGCCACTTCCGGCATTAGGGAATAGGGAATAGGGAATAGGGAATAGGGACTGATGCCACCTGGGGTACTCCCCACTCCCCATTCCCCTACTCCCCTATCGGACTGGCCAGACAGGCTCTAGTCTGTGCCGACAACGACAAACCACAGCAATCTCGATCTCGGGGACGGAAAACCAAGGAGCGCTACAGTGAGAAAGCTGACCTTCACGATCGCTGCCGCGCTGCTCGCCGCCGGTCTGGCGGCGCCAGCGAGCGCCCAGCAATACCCTGAACGCCCGATCAAGATGATCGTGCCGTGGGCCGCCGGCGGCGACACCGACAACATCTTCCGCCCGTTCGCGCCGCTGCTGCAGAAGCACGTGGGCCAGACCGTCGTGATTGCCAACGTTACCGGCGCCTCCGGAACGGTCGGAGCGCGCGAGTCCAAAGCTTCGCCGCCGGACGGGTACACCCTGTACGCTATGCACGACTACATCCACCTCGTGCACTACTCGGGCCTCACCGATGTGAAGTACACCGACTTCGAGCCCATCTGCCTGGTGGCGGCCACGCCCTCGGTGCTGACGGCCAGCCCGAAGACGCCGTGGCAGACCTTCCAGGAGCTTGTGGCCGACGCCAAGGCGCGGCCGGGCCAGATCACCGTCGGCGCCACGCTCAGCTCCACCAGCCACATCTTTCCCGCCTCCATCGAGAAGGCCGCCGGCATCAAGCTCAAGTACGTCTCCTACGAGGGCTTGGCGCCGCGCATGAACGCGATCCTCGGCGGCCACATCGATCTTACCGACTCCAACCTCACGCAGAAGAGCAAGGTCGAGGCGGGACAACTGAAGTTCCTGGCCATCGCCACCGAGCAGCGCGTTCCCGAGATGCCCAGCGTGCCGACGCTGAAGGAGTTCGGGATCAACGTCGTCTACGAGGTCGTGCGCGGACTGGTGGTGCCGAAGGGCACGCCGGCCAACGTGCGCGCCAAGCTGGTGGAGGCCTGCGGCAAGGCCACCGCCGAGCCTGCCTTCCAGGAGTCCATGAAGCTGCAGGGCACCCGCGTCGCCTATCTCGACGACAAGCAGTACGCCGCGTTCCTCGACAAGATCGACGGCGAGAACAAGGCCATCATGGCCGACCTCGGCCTGATGAAGAAGTGAGGCTCCGATGAAGCTGGGCCGCGACGGGATCGCGGGGCTGATCGGCCTCGCGGTCAGCCTGTTCCTGCTGCCGCACGCCCTCGGCCTGCCGCGACTGCCCATCGTGCCCATCGGGCCCGGCTTCTACCCGACGCTGGTGCTGGCATTCCTGGCCGCAACCTGCGCCCTTCTGGTGGTGCAGGACGCCCTTGCCCAGCGCCGGCCGGCCGCCGCGGCCACCGAGGCTCAGACCGTGCCCGCCGGGCCGCCGCGCGCCTACGGTCTCGTGGCGGCGGCGTTCGTGACCGTGGCGGCCTATATCGCGCTCCTGCCCCTGCTCGGCTTCCGCATCGCCACGGCGCTGTTCGTGGCCGCCTTCCAGCTGGTGCTGGAGCGGCCGGCGACGCTGCGCCAATGGCTCCTGCTCGCCGCCGTGGCTCTGGCCACGTCGGCGGTCACCTACCTGGTGTTCGAGCTGTACCTGACCGTGCTGCTGCCGCGCGGCACCTGGACGGGCTGGTGACCCCATGATCGAGAACCTTGCCAGCGCGCTGATCGCCATCCTGCACTGGAAGTACCTGCTGCCCCTGTTCATGGGCACGCTGGTGGGCGTCATCGGCGGCGCCTTGCCGGGCGTCACCATCACCATGACGATCATCGTCATCCTGCCCTTCACCTACGGGCTCGACCCGCTGGCGGGGCTGGCGGCGATGACGGGGGTGTATGTGGGCGGCTCGGCCGGCGGGCTGATCACGGCGTGCCTGCTCGGCATCCCCGGCACGCCCAGCGCCATCGCCACCACCTTCGACGGCTTTCCCATGGCCCGCAAGGGCGAGCCGGGCCGGGCGGTGTGGCTCGGCGTATGGGCGTCCTGCTTCGGCGGCCTGGTGGGCGGCCTGTTCCTCGTCCTGGTCACCGGCCCGCTGGCCGCCATCGCGCTGGCGTTCGGACCATGGGAGTACTTCTCGCTGTTCATTCTGGCCATGGCGATGGTGGCCGGGCTTGCCGAGGCCTCGCTCGTCAAGGGTCTCATCTCCACCGGCATCGGCCTCCTGATCACCGTGATCGGCACCGACCCCATCGGCGCCGTGCCGCGCTTCACCTTCGGCTCGGAATGGATCGCCGGCGGCTTCCCGTTCCTGCCGGTGCTGATCGGCATCTTCGCCTTCTCCCAACTCATGACCGACGTGGAGAAGAGCCGCCAGCCGAAGCCGCATGGCGCGCAGTTGGCGGCCAAGCCCAACCTGTCGGTCGCCCAGCTGAAGACGATCGGCGAGATCCTGGGCCGGCCGTTCCTGTTCCTGTGGTCGGTCCTCGTCGGCATCCTGATCGGCGTGCTGCCGGCCATCGGCGGCAGCGCCGCCAACGTGCTCGCCTACGACCAGGCCAAGAAGTTCTCCAGGACGCCCGAGCTGTTCGGGACCGGCCATCCGGAGGGCATCATCGCCTCGGAGTCCTCCAACAACGCCAACGTCGGCGGCTCGCTGGTTACCATCATGGCCTTCGGCATCCCGGGCGACGCCGTCACCGCCGTCATGCTGGGCGCCATGACCATCCACGGCCTGCAGCCGGGCCCCCTGTTCGTCACGCAGAAGCCCGATATCGCCTACGGCATCTATGCCGCCTACATCCTGGCCCACCCCCTGATGGTGGCGATCATCGCCGTGTGCGCTGTTTTCATGCTGCGCATCACCCGCGTTCGTCTGGCGGTGCTCGCGCCGGTCGTGCTGGTGCTGTGCGTGATCGGCGCCTATGCGCTCAACAACACCATGTCGAGCGTCTACGTGCTCCTCCTGTTCGGCGCAATCGGCTACGCCTTGGTGAAGGCCGGCTTCCCGCTGGCGCCGCTGATCCTCGGCCTCATCCTGGGCGACCAGATCGAGGTCAACCTGATCCGTGCCATCATGACCGACGACAATCCCTGGCTGTTCCTGACCCGCCCCATCTCCGGCGGGCTGCTGGCGGCCGCCGCGCTCTCCGTGGCGCTGGCCGTCTGGCAGCACCTGCGCCACCAGAAGCGTACGACCGGCGACGAGGAGCCGGACATCTGAGGGCATGAGCCTTGTGGCTCGGCACCTCCTACCTCCGAGGCGATCCGCCGGTCCGAAAGGGAGAGATGCTGGACAAGCGCGAACCCCTGTGCCGTATTGTGCCGCGGCGCGGGAGCTTGCAGATGTTGAGGGGAGCACGGAAATGCTCAATCGCAGTCGGCGGATGGCGGTTGCGGCGGCCTTGGCTGTGGGCTGGTCGAGCATGGCGCCGGCCATGCTCGCCGCGCAGGAGTTTCCCTCAAGGCCGATCGAGTTCATCGTGCCGTGGGGGCCTGGCGGCGGCGCCGACCAGGTGGCGCGCAAGCTTGCCAAGCTGATGGAGCCCAGGCTCAAGGTGTCGATGCCGGTCATCAACGTGCCGGGCGCCACCGGCCAGACCGGGCTCACCAAGATGCTCACCGCTCCGGCCGACGGCTATTCCATCTCCGTCTTCATCGGCGACACCTTCGCCTTGCAGGCCGGCACGCCGGCGCCCAAGTGGACCATGCAGGACATCGAGCCTCTGGGCGTGGTGATCCAGCAGGCGTCGGCCTTCCTGGTGCAGGAAGGGGGCCGCTTCAAGGACTGGGCCGACATCGAGAAGGCAGCCAGGACGGAGCGCATGCGCGTCGGCGTCACCGGCTTCGGCTCCAACGACGACCTGACCGCCAACTTCCTCGCCAAGAAGGGCCTGAAGTTCTCCAGCGTGCCTTTCCCCAAGCCGGGGGAGCGCTATTCGGCCATTCTTGGCGGCCATGCCGAGGTGCTCTACGAGCAGATCGGCGACGTGCGCAGCTTCGTGGACAGCAAGCAGATGCGGCCGGTTCTGCTGTTTGCCGGCAAGCGCGACCCGAGCTTCCCCGACGTGCCCTGCTCCGTGGAACTCGGCCACAACGTCACCCTGCCGCAGTTCCGCGCCATCGTCGTCAGGGGCGGGACCGACCCCACGATCGTCAAGACGCTGGCCGGTGCGCTGGCCGAGGCGGTGCGCGATCCCGAGTATGTCGCCTATCTCAAGGACCAGTATGCCGCCGCCGACAGCTTTGTGCCCGCGGCCGAGACCAAGGCTTTCCTCGACAACGAGCTCAAGGCCATGAAGCAGCTGATCGCCAGCTCCGGCGTGACCCAGGACGCGGCCCAGCCCGAGGGCAAGAAGTAGGGCGGTACGCCAAGGCGGCCGCTCAGGATCTCCCGAAGGGCAGAACCGGCCGCCGCTGGATGGCGCCGGCGGCAGGGGAATGCGATGCAGACAATCGGCAGGTCGGCGCCGTTCGCCGCGCTCCTCTGTGCGGCCGCCTATCTCTTCACGCTGACGCGACACTTCGACTTTCCGCGCGCGCCCGATCGCCTGGGGCCCGAGGTTTGGCCGCAGGCCATTCTGGCCCTCCTGATGATCGCGTGCGGCATCGGCATCGGCCGCAGCCTGCTGGCGCGCCGAGGCCCTGAGTCGCTGCCGGCGTCGCAGCAGGTCGGGGAAGCGCCCTCCCAGCAGCCGGGCGGTGCAGTGGCCGAGGCGGCTGGCGCTCCGTCGAGATATGGCCTGGTGGCGTTGGGCTTCATGCTGTTCCTCGCCTATCCGCTCGCGCTCGAATACTTGGGCTTCCCTGTCGCCACATTCCTGCTGATGGCGCTGTTCATGGCTGTTGGGCAGTGGCGCAATCCGCTGGGCGTGGCTGCGGTGGGCGCCGTCGGCGCGCTCGGCCTGTTCTACGTGTTCCGAGGCCTGGTCTATGTGTCGCTGCCGCTCGGCGCCGGGCCGTTCCAGACCGCGACCCTGTGGATCGCCGGTTTCATGGGCATGCGTTAGGCGGGAGCGGACGCGGCCATGCTCGACGTGCTCGCCAACCTCGGCGGCGGCCTCTTGGCGGTCCTGCAGCCCGTCAATCTGGCGGCTCTGCTGGTCGGGCTGGTGCTGGGGCTGCTCGTCGCCGTGCTCCCCGGCCTGACACTGGTGATGGGTGTGGTGCTGGCGCTGCCGTTCACCTACAAGCTCGGCATCACGCCGGCGCTCGTCCTGCTCACGGCCATGTACGTGACGGGCACCTACGGCGGGGCCTTCACCGCCATCCTGTTCCGGATTCCCGGCGAGCCTATCGACGTGCCGCTGCTGTGGGACGGATACACGATGGCGCGCAACGGCGACCCGGCCAAGGCGCTCGGCTGGACGCTGTTCGCGGCCCTGGCGGGCGGACTCGTCGCGGCGGTCGTCATGGTGGCGCTATCGGCCCCGGTGGCGCGGCTGGCCCTGACGTTCTCGACGCCCGAGTATTTCGCGCTGGTGCTGTTCGGCCTGGCGAGCGTGGTCTGCCTCGGCGGCGGCTCGCTCCTGAATGCGTTCATCTCGCTGCTGATCGGCCTGCTCATCGCCACCGTGGGCGTGGACGGCACGTACGGCACCGACCGCTTCTCCTTCGGCATCACCACGCTGCGGGACGGCATCGAGTATCTGGGCGTCATGGTCGGCGCCTACGGCCTGGGCGAGGTGCTGTCGCGCCTTGAGCGCGGCTTCACGTCGCCGGCGTTGGAGAGGATCGGCCGCATCGAGACCAGGCTGCCCACCGCCGGCGAGATCGGCGCCGTCAAGGGCACCTTCGCCCGCTCGTCCTTGATCGGCATCATTATCGGTATCGTCCCGGGCGCCGGCGCCACCATCGCCTCGTTCCTGTCTTACGGCTTGGAGGCGCAGTACGGCCGGCGCCGCAAGGACATGGGGGCCGGCATCCCGGAGGGCATCGTGGCGCCGCAGGCTGCCGCCACCGCCTCCGTGGGTGGGGCGCTCATCCCGCTGCTCACGCTCGGCATTCCGGGCTCCGGCGCCACCGCCATCATGCTTGCCGCCTTCATGCTGCACGGCATCCAGCCCGGACCCCAGGTGTTCGTGAGTCAGCCGGGCCTCGTCTATGCCATCTTCGCCGCGGTGTTCCTGTCGCTCATCGGGATGGCGCTGATCGGCTATTTCGCCATCAAGGCGCTGGTCAAGGTGCTGGACCTGAGGGAGGCGGCGGTCTCGGCGTTCGTCGTGATGTTCTGCTTCATCGGCGCGCTGGCCCAGCGCAACAACGTCGGCGACCTGTGGACCATCGTCGCCTTCGGCGGGCTCGGCTACCTGTTCGAGAAGCTGCAGTTCCCCATAGCGCCCATGGTGCTGGGCGCTATCCTGGGGCCGCTGGCGGAGAGCTACTTCCTCACCACCATGATCGGCGCGCAGAACGACTGGACGGTGTTCTTCACACGCCCGGTCTCCCTCGCCCTCATTCTGCTCTCGGTGGCGACGGTCGCTGTGCCGCTCTACCGCCTCTGGCGCCGCGCGGAAACGTAGGGCGCAAGGCTGCGGAGCGGCCTTGCGCCGATACGCCCCATGCCGAGGCTTCCCAGCGCCAGACACGGTCGGCTCGGCGCAATCGCGCTTTTTGCACGGTTGCGCCCTACGTCACTGCGGGACGAACGGATTCCTCCAGCCGCCTGGCTGCCTGCGCTCGGGAAAGGCGCTCTCCAGGTAGTCGAGCATGCGGTCGCGGTCGGCGCCCTGCACGTCGGGCATCTTGTGGCGCGTCACCATGACGTCCAGGGTCTCGTCCCAGCGGGCGCGCGACATACCCTGCTGCGCCACGATCTTGAAGCCGTGACAGGCTGTGCAGAAGTAGAACGTCTCCTCGCGGTTGGGGCCGTCCGGGTAGTCCTCCGGCTGCTCTTCGCGGGGCCGTTCCCGCTTGGACTGGGCGATGCTGTCGGGCATGGGCGGGGCGAGGCACAACACAGCTGCGGCGAGCGCCAGCGCGCCCGCCGCCAGTATCCTCAGGCCCGATGCTGCGGCCGTCGTCATCCGACCAGGATCGCGATCCGGTGCATCGGGTTGCCGCCGTAGCCCTGCGGGTTCCAGTTGCCCGCCACGTGCGGCTGCAGGATCCCCCGCGAGTCGGTCGCCCGCGCCCAGATCTCGTAGTAGCCGTCGCTCGGCAATTTGAGCGTGGCGGTCCAGCGCTGCCAGTCGTAGCGGTTCTTGGGCCTGCCCAGGTTGGCGGCCTGCCAGGTGCCGCCGAAGTCGAGCGACAGGTGCACCGCGCGCACCGTATGGTCGCCCGCCCAGGCCGCGCCGCGCAGCGCGATCTCCTTCGTTCCGGCCGGCAGCTTGGTGCCGTTCGACGGGTTGGTGAGGATCGAGCGCACCGGCATGGACTCGAGGTCCTTGAAGTTGGCCGGATCGGCCTTGCCGCCGGGCGGGATCGGCTTGATGGCCACGCGGTAGGAGGTGCCGCCCATGCCCTGGCCGTCGTGCTCCCTGTCGCGGATCCAGATGCGCGTGACCCACTTGCTGGACACGGAGCCGGGCCAGCCGGGGATGACGAGACGCACCGGGAAGCCATGGATGTTCTCCAGCGGCTTGCCGTTCATGGCCCAGACGATGAGGCTGCTCTCGTCCATCAGCTTCCTGACCGGCACGCCGCGCGACAGCGCGTCCCGCTTGGTATCGCCCGACAGGTGCGGGTCGGCGCCGTAGTGGCCGCTGAACACAGCCGAGGGCTTCAGGCCCGCGGCCTTCAGCACGTCCGCCACCCGCACGCCCGTCCATTCGGCGCAGCCGGCACCGCCGTTGGTCCACTGGTTGCCGCGCGCTTGCGGCGTGAAGAACGAGCGGCCGTTGCCGCCGCACTCCAGCACCATGCGGCGCGTGACGGGCGTGAACCTCTTCTTGAGCTCGCCGAGGGTCAGCTCCAGCTTGTTGTTGACCTCCCCGTCGATGGCGATCTTCCAGGCATCCGGGTCGTTCGGAGGATCGGGGATCAGCCCGTTGTTGCGGATGAAGAACTTGGACGTGGGCGTCGTCTCGTCGTCGAGCAGATGCTCGGGCGTCTCGGCCACCAGCGGCCTCTCGCCCAGGACGACGAGACCGCCGTCCTTGCCCTGGAACTGCAGGTACTGCGGCCCCTTGGGCGGCGCGGCGGCCGGAGCGTCCTTCTTCTCCTGCGCCAATGCCATGGGCATCAGTCCCGCCGGCATCCTGTCGCCGAACACGATCGGCCCGCCGACCGCGGCGCCCATGGCCGCGAGCCCGGCTCCGCCCAGGAACCCGCGCCGCGTCGTCCCCGTTCTGCGGCCGAACACGACGGCATCGGCGCGCTCCGGATCGACCTCGTAAAGCTCGTCGATCGTCCTTTCCTTCTTGCTTGTCATCGTTCCGCTCCCTTGCGCGTCTGCGGCCTCACGACCGCGCAGCTTTGCCCCGCGCCGATTGCCTCGTCGTCCACCGCTCGGATGACGTCGGCGGTACGCCATTCCCGAAACTGAAAGCTTAGCAGAATTTTCGGTCGCAATTGCAACGCGCACGAGGACACCGGTGCTCCAGGCACGGCTCACGGCTCCGATTGGCTAAGCTGCTCCGGTCGCAAGATCGCCCAGGGCACCCGCCGCTACCGACAGCCGTGACAGGGTGAGGGTGCCCTGGGCTGCAGCCTCCGTGAGCGTGCGTTCGGTGCGGTCGAGGCGGTCGCCCAAGCCTGCATACCAGGCACCGGTGCCGCCGACCTGGATGGCTCCGCGGGTGAAGGCTGCGTGCGCTGCTGCCAGCTCGGCCAACGCATGGGCGATGGCCAGGCGGTCGTATTGGTCGGCGGTAGGAATCGCAGCGCCAGCGGCAGCCAGATCGTCGATGCGCAGCCGCTCGCCGATCTCGAAATGGATGCGCGCCGTCTCGGAAACCGGGCGGCCCATGGCCAGCGCGATCTCTGTGACGGCCGGAGCGTGGCCCAGCGCGTCGAGACGCGCGATATCGCCGGCAAGGTCGGCGGGGATGCCGTCGTCTCGAAGGTGGGCTGTGCGCCGTTCAAGGTGGCTCCTGCGGCCCGGCGGAAGCACGCTTTCCAGCACCTCAGTCAGTGCAGCCAATCCCGCCTTGTGGCGTGCGATGGTGTTCGCGAGGTCCGCGCCGGCCCTGTCGTGGCGCAGGAACCAGAGCGTCTGCGCGTTGACCAGGTCGCGGGTGGCTTCGTAGAGGCGCAGCTGGGCCTCGCCGCCCACGGTGCCGTCGAGGGCGTCGATGCGCTGCCAGAGCCACGGGAGGTCGAAGACCTCGCGCACGGCCATGAAGGCCCACGCCACCTCCGGCGTCGGGCGCCCCGTCTCGGCGGCGAGCCGCACGGCCATGGCTGGCCCGCCGCGGTTGACGACGGCGTTGGTGAGGCCGAGGGCGACGATCTCGCGACGCAGGCTGTGGGCTCGGATGGCCTCGGCGAAGCGCTGGCGCAGGAGCGGCGGGAAGTAGCCGGTGAGCCAGGTCTCGAGCTGCGGCTCGTCGGGCACCGGGCTTTCGAGCAGGTCGTGGTGCAGGGCGATCTTGGCGTAGCTCATGAGCACGGCCAGCTCCGGGCGGGTCAGGCCGCGGCCGGCGCGGGCGCGCTCCTGCAGCTCCATCTCCGCGGGCAACGCTTCGATGGCCCGGTCGAGCAGGCCGCGGGCCTCCAGGGCGCGCATCAGCAGGGCATAGTCCGGCACGTCGCGGGCGCTGCGGCGCTCGACGAGGCTGAGCGCAAGGGACTGCTGGTAGTTGTTGCGCAGGGAGGCGTCCGCCACGTCCTCGGTCATGTCGGCGAGCAGCCGGCGTCGCGCTTCCGGGTCGAGCTTGCCGGCGCGCGTCGCGGGCTGCAGGGCGATCTTGATGTTGACCTCCTGGTCGGAGGTGTTGACGCCCGCGGAGTTGTCGATGAAGTCGGTGTTGATGCGCCCGCCGCGCTGGGCGAGCTCGATGCGCCCGCGCTGGGTGACGCCGAGGTTGGCGCCCTCGCCGATCACCTGGGCGCCGAGCTCAGCCGCCGTGACGCGCAGCGCGTCGTTGGCGCGGTCGCCCACGTCCTCGTCACGCTCGGACGAGGCGCGCACGTAGGTGCCGATGCCGCCGAACCAGAGCAGGTCGGCCTTGCACTTGAGGACGGCGCGGATGAGCTCCGCCGGCGTGACGCTGGCGGCGCTCAAGCCCAGCAGGGCCTTCATCTCGTCGCTGACCGGGATGGCCTTGGCGGAACGGGAGAACACGCCGCCGCCCTTGGAGATCTTGGCCCTGTCGTAGTCCTGCCAGCTCGATCGCGGCAGCTGGAACAGCCGCGGGCGCTCGGCGAAGCCGATC
Organism: Hyphomicrobiaceae bacterium; assembly: GCA_044868325.1. Lineage (GTDB taxonomy): Bacteria > Pseudomonadota > Alphaproteobacteria > Rhizobiales > Hyphomicrobiaceae > AWTP1-13. The sequence goes on along the minus strand of JBIOWI010000409.1, from coordinate 13,236 downwards.
GCGGCGTCCGGCCCGGGATCGATGAAGATGTCGCGGTGGTCGAAGGCGGCGACGAGGCGGATCTGCTCCGACAGAAGCATGCCGTTGCCGAACACGTCGCCCGACATGTCGCCCACGCCAACCACCCGGAAGGGCTGGCGCTGGATGTCGATGTCCATCTCGCGGAAGTGGCGCTTCACGCACTCCCAGGCGCCGCGGGCCGTGATGCCCATCCTCTTGTGGTCGTAGCCCGCCGATCCGCCGGACGCGAAGGCGTCGCCCAGCCAGAAGTCGTGGGCGCGGGAGATCTCGTTGGCGATGTCGGAGAAGGTGGCGGTCCCCTTGTCGGCGGCCACCACAAGGTAGGGATCGTCGCCGTCGTGGCGGACCACGCGTGGCGGGGGCACGATGCGGCCGTCCTTGACGTTGTCGGTGATGGCGAGAAGGGACGAGATGAACAGGCGATAGGCGGCGATGCCTTCATCGAGGATCTCGTCGCGGCTGCCGGCGCGCGGCAGCCGCTTGGGGAGGAAGCCGCCCTTGGCGCCGGAGGGCACGATCACGGCGTTCTTGACGCGCTGGGCGCGGACGAGGCCCAGCACCTCGGCGCGGAAGTCCTGCGCCCGGTCCGACCAGCGGATGCCGCCGCGGGCGATGGGCGCAAAGCGCAGGTGGATGCCTTCGACGCGGGGCGAGTACACCCAGATCTCGCGGAATGGGCGCGGCTGCGGCGCAGCCTCAACGGCGCTGCTGTCGAGCTTGAAGGCGATGGTCGCCGGATGGTCATCGATGCGAGCCGAGAGCGACGTCGTCCCCTCCCCCCCTGTGGGGGAGGGACAGGGTGGGGGGAATCCCGACCTGCGGAGGTGGTGGTTCCCCCCACCCCTATCCCCTCCCCACAAGGGGGAGGGGAATCCGCGCTGCGTACCTGATAGAAATTCGTGCGAACGATGGCCCCGATCAGGTTCAGCACCTGGCGCAGGATGCGATCCTCGTCCAGGCTCGGCACGGCGGCCAGCGCGCCCTCGATGCGGCGGCGGATCGGCTCCTCGGCCGCCGTGCGTTGCGAGGCGTCCAGGTTGCGGTCGGGGTCGAGCCGCAGATGGAACAGCTCCAGGAGGTCGCGCGTGACGCCGGCGTGGCGGTGGAGCGTATCGGCGATGTAGCGCGGGCCAAACGGCACTCCGAGCTGGCGCAGATAGGCGGCGCACGCCCTGAGCGCCGCCACCGAGCGCCAGTCGGCGCCGGCCGAGACGATCAGGCGGTTGAAGTTGTCGTTGTCGGCCTCGCCGCCGAAGACGGCGCGGAAGCATGCCTCGAGGCGTTCATCGTGCACGCCGAGATCGAGGGGAGAGCCGTCGGCGGTCTCCAGCACCATGTCGTGCAGCGTGACCTCCCGCGGGCCGTCGGAATAACGCGGGCTCAGCACATAGGACTGCTCGTCGATGGCGCGGAAGCCGAGGTTCTCCAGCACCGGCACGCGCTCCGAGAGGCTGATCGGCCCGCCGAAGCGGTACACGGCGGCGTGCAGTCGGGCCGGCAGGTCGCCCTCCTCGCGATAGAAGTCGATGGCGACCGGCATCTGCGGACCGAGCCGCTCGATGCGGGCAATGTCGCGCGGCGCCCGCTCGGCGGGGAATGTCGCCGCGTAGCCGGCGGGGAAGGCCCCGCCGTACTTGGCGAGCAACGCTTCGGACACAGGGCCCAGCGCCGCGATCGCCTCAACCAGCCGGTCGTCCCAGGTGCGGATGATGTCGGCGATGCCCGCCTCCAGCTCGGCGGTATCGACGCGCGGAGTGGCGCCCTCGCCCCGGGCGATGACGAACTGCACCCGCACCAGCGGGCCGTCTGTGAAGTAGGGGTAGAAGGCGGCGACGCGGCCCCTGTAGGCCTCGGCCAGCAGCGCCCCGATGCGCTCGCGCACCTCCGAGGTGTAGCGGTCGCGCGGCGCGTAGACGAGCGCGGTCGCGAACCGGTCGAAGCGATCGGCACGGGCGAACACGCGCACCCGCGGCCGGGTCTCCAGGCCGAGGATGCCCTCGCCCCACTGGCGCAGGTCGTCGGTCTCGATCTGGAACAGCTCGTCGCGCGGGAACGTCTCCAGCACGTTGAGCAGCGCCTTGCCGTCGTGGCTAGCGGCGGGATAGCCGCTCTGCTCGAGGACCGAGGCCACCTTGTGGCGCAGCAGCGGGATCTCGCGCGGCGACGTCGTGTAGGCCTGCGAGGTGAAGAGCCCCACGAAGCGCACCTCGCCTTCGGGGCCGCCAAGGGGACGGTACGTCTTGACGCTCACGCAGTCCATGTAGGCGCGCCGGTGCACGCGGGCCTGCACGCTCGCCTTGGTGATGAGCAGAGGCAGGGAGCCTGGCGTCGTGCCGGCATGGGCGGCGGCTCGGCTCGGCACGTGCACGTTGGGATCGCGCAGGAGGCCTAGTCCTTCTGCCGTTGCCGGCGCGAGAGTGCCGGGCTCGCCGTTGCCTGCGAGGCGGTACTCGCGCGCGCCGAGGAACGTGAAGTTGTCGGCGGCGAGCCAGCGCAGGAACGCGACGGACTCGCCCAGCACGCCCGCGGGCAGATCGGCCGGCGCCTCCTCCAGGCGCCGCGCGGCCACTTCGACCAGCCGCAGCATGGCCTTCCAGTCCGTCACTGCCGCGCGCACCTCGTCCAGGATGGTCGACAGGGTGCCGACGAGGTCGGCCTGGACCGCCTCCGGGAGAGGCTTGGCCAGGTAGATGGCGATGTAGCTCTCCTGACGGCCGTCGCTCCAGTTCTGGTCGCCCGGTCCCAGCACGGCTTCGAGCCGACCGGCCGCGTCGCGCCGGGCCTTGAAGATCGGATGCAGGAGCTGGCGCACGGCGAGGCCCCGCGCTTGCAGCTCGCCCATCACCGAATCCACCAGGAACGGCATGTCGTCGTTGAGGATCTCGATGACCGCCGTCCCGCCGCCGAGCCCCTCCTGGGGCGTCCGGCGGACGCGCACCTTGTGGTCGGCACGCGGCTTCTCGCTAATGAAAGTGAACGCGGCCTCGGCGTTGCCGGCGAGCCACATGAGCGACGCGGCGCCGAGGCCGTCCGGCATGCTGTCGCCATAGAGCAGCGCGGCAAACTGGGCCGCCGCCGGGGTCTTGCCCAGGGCCTTCACGGCGTCGCGGATGGCGGCGCCGGCTTCACGCCTCGCAGCGAGGGTCATGCGGGCATTCCTCGCAAGTGATCGGACCGGTTGACAACGCAGCTAATCGGCCCTTGTAGTCAAATTCGCAAGACGTTGAATATTTCGATCGTGTACCCGTTCGCGGGTCTGTGCGTGGGATTTGCCCCTCCGCAACAGTGTGTGGTTCATTGAGCGATCGGTCGATGCAGCTGCGTCGCGGTTTCCATCGGATTGGCTTGGTCGGGCTGGTGCCGCTCTGCGTGCTGTCGCTCCCCTTCTTTGCGTTCGCGGTATACTCCTGGTCGACCGTAGACCGGTACGAAGCGCTGAACGCGCGGGCCTACGAAGGAGTGTTCGCGAGCGGCGCCTTTGGTGTAGCCGCTCTCGTGTCGGGCGCGCTTTGGTATCTCGCCTTCTGGGCAGTTGGATGGATCGTCGCGGGTTTCCGAGACTGACTGATGGACCCTCATCGAACGACATGACAAAAAAGAGCAAGCTCACCGCCCTCGATCTGGGCCGGGGGCAGCGGCTCGATCCGGACAACGCTGCCTACTTCGCCAAGTGCGAGGAGAAGGTGGGCTTCGTGCCGAACGTGCTGGCCGCCTATGCCTTCGACAACGCCAAGCTCCGCGCCTTCATCCTGATGGCCGACGACCTGATGCTGGGCGACAGCGGCCTCTCCAAGGCCGAGCGCGAGATGATCGCGGTGGCGGTGAGCGCGGTGAACCACTGCCACTACTGCCTCACCTCGCACGGAGCTGCCCTGCGTCAGCGCGCGGGCGCCCCCGAGCTGGGAGAGCTGATCGCCCAGAACTGGCGCGCCGCAGACCTGGAGCCGCGTCACGAGGCAATGCTCGACTTCTGTGTGACGCTGACGGAGGCGCCCGACAAGATCCGCGAATCGGACCGCAAGGCCCTGCGTCGCGCAGGCTTCTCCGACCGCGACATCTGGGACATTGCGGCGGTCGCTAGCTTCTACAACATGACCAACCGCATGGCTGCAGCCACCGACATGAGGCCCAACCGGGAATACCACTACATGGCCCGGGAGCGGCCCGCCGACGCCGGCAATACCCGTAGATCTGGGCGCGGCAGCCCGGGTGCGGCATCCGCGCCGGCTCCAGCGTCCAGACGGCGGGCGTCCAGGCGCGGCGAATAGACCAATATTCGAGACCTTGACCTTGAAAGCGCCATCAGGACTCTGCCACACTTTGGCGAGACATTCCACGATGCCGAGGACGCTGATGGACGGGCCGGTGCGGACCATGCGCAATTCGATCGCCGTCATGAACACCAAGGGCGGCGTCGGCAAGTCGACGCTTGTCTTGGCGCTGGCCGAGACTCTCTCTGCGCACTTCCGCAAGAACGTGCTGATCATCGATTCAGACTCGCAGGCGAGCGTCAGCTCCATGCTGCTGACGGCCGCGAACCTGCACAGGCTGCAGTCCGAGGGGCTCACCGTCGTCGATCTGCTGGTGGCGAGCGTGCTCAACAATGTCGGCATCGAGTGGCCGCGCTTCGTGGTCGGCGGCGTATCCGACGTGGACGAAGCGCGCACCGTCTACCTGATCCCCAGCGACATGCAGCTCACGCTGTTCGAGCGCGAGGTCTCGAAGGAGACCCAGCACGCCCGCCTGCGCCAGACCATCTCCACGCTTCTGGGAAACGTGCGCGGGGTGTTCGACGTGATCTTCATCGATTGCCCGCCGGGGCTGTCGGTGCTGACCGAATCGTGGCTGAGAGAGGCGGACTTCCACTTCTCCCCCACCAAGCCCGACTACATCTCCACCTGCGGGCTGGAGGTGTTCCGCCGCTTCAAGGCGCTCAACCCGGAGATGGGCTTCGCCGAGAACCTCGGGGTGTGCATCAACATGAAGGAGGGGCACTCCTCGGTGGATGCGGACTATCACCGCTGGCTCACCAGCAACCCCGAGAATAAGTGCTTCACTCAAACGGTTCCGCGGGCGAGCGCCCTGCAGCACGCGGCGCAGCTCTCCCCGGTGGAGCGGTCCTACGTGGCCAAGTACCCGGGCGATGCCGGCAATGCCATCAAGGCCATCGCCAAGGAGCTCCTTGACCGCCTCGCCGCAGCCAACAGTGGCGTGTCGGCGTCCGCACCAGCAGCCCCGGCGCCCGTTGCCGCGGCGACGGTCACACGTTGAGGCGCTGGCGGGGTGCGTTTAGGGATGGTGCGGGCGGCCGGACTCGAACCGGCATGTCCCTTCCGGGACGAGGGATTTTAAGTCCCTTGCGTCTACCTGTTCCGCCACGCCCGCTGTGCTGGCTGTCGGCCTCCGCGGCAGGAGGCTTCTCACAATCTCTGCCCGCCAGCAACCCCGCCCAGTGACGGGGTCAGACCCCTCGCCTCCGTCGGCGCGGTTCTCACTCGTCGATTGCGGCGAGGGGTCTGACCCCGTTCCGGATGGGTCGGACTTGCGTTTGCCGGGATCGGTCGCGAAATGTATCGCAGCCGTCCGGCTCGAATCGCTGCCGAACCACGGAGCTCTCCCATGCGCGCCGTCGTCTTTAAGAAATCCCTGCCCATCACCGATCCCGACGCCCTCGTCGACGTCGGGCTGCCGCGGCCGGAGCCCGCAGGGCGCGACCTGCTGGACAAGGTCGAGGCGGTCTCGGTCAACCCCGTCGATACCAAGGTGCGGCGCGGCGGCGATCCGGCCGGCGGCATGCGCGTGCTCGGCTGGGATGCGGCGGGCACGGTGGAGGCGGTCGGACCGGAGGCGACCCTGTTCAAGCCCGGCGATACTGTCTTCTATGCCGGCTCGCTGGTCCGGCCCGGCGCCAACGCCGAGTATCACCTGGTGGATGAGCGCATCGTCGGGCGCAAGCCGTCCACGCTTGGCTTCGCCGAGGCCGCCGCCATTCCGTTGACGGCGATCACCGCCTGGGAGCTGCTGTTCGACCGCATCGGCGTGCAGCGCGGGGATGCCGCGGACCGGCGCTCGCTGCTGGTCGTCGGCGGCGCCGGCGGCGTCGGCTCCATGGCCATCCAGATCGCCTGCAAGCTCACCGGGCTCACGGTCATTGCAACAGCCTCGCGCTCAGACACTCAGGCCTGGGTGCGCGAGCTCGGCGCCCATCACGTCATCGACCACACGCAGCCGTTCGCGGCGCAGCTCAAGGCGGTCGGCTTCCCTGCGCCGGATATTGTGCTGGCATTGACCGGCACGGCCCAGAACGCCGCTCAGATCGCCGAGGCGATCGCACCCGAGGGCCACCTAGGGCTGATCGAGGGCGCGGCAGCCCTCAAGGCGTTCGATACCGCCCCGCTGTTCAACAAGAGCGTCGGGGTGCATCTGGAGCTGATGTTCACACGGTCCATGTTCGGCACGCCCAGCATGATCGGGCAGCACCGCCTGCTCAGCGAGATCGCCGACTTCATCGACCGCGGCATCATCCGCACCACTCTCAAGGAGGTGATCGGCCCCATCGACGCGGGCCACCTCAGGCAGGCCCACGCCCTGATCGAGAGCGGCAAGGCCATCGGCAAAGTCGTATTGGCGGGGTGGCCGGCGGCGTGAGCCTGGGCCCCCGCGCTGTTACGCCTTCGCGCCCTGCCGCCCTCCGCCGAGGGCGGGCGCGGCCTGGGGGTCCAAGGGCCAGCGGGCGCGGGTCTGGAAGTCGAGGCCGTCGGGGAGGCCAAGCGCGAGGCGCTCGGCGCCGGCCCAGGCGATCATGGCGCCGTTGTCGGTGCACAACTGCGCCGGCGGCACGTGCAGGCGGTAGCCATGGGCAGCCGCGGTCTCCGCCAGCGCCCGGTGAATCTCCCGGTTGGCGGCGACGCCGCCTGCGATGACCAGGTGGCGCTCGCCGGGGTCAGACCCCCAGCGTGCGTCCGCAATCGTCATGGCGCGCCGTACCCGGTCGGCGAGGCTCTCGCACACGGCGGCCTGGAATTCGGCACACAGGTCGGCAATGTCGCGCTGATTGAGCGGCGCCAGCGCTTGGACCAGACGGCGCACCGCCGTCTTGAGGCCGGCGAAGGAGAAATGCGGCTCGTCCCGCCCGAGCATGGGGCGCGGCAGCGCGAAGCGACCCGGCCGGCCGGCGGCGGCGGCCCGCTCCACGGCCGGGCCGCCGGGAAAGCCCAGCCCTAAGAGCTTGGCAGTCTTGTCGAAGGCCTCACCCAGGGCGTCGTCGATGGTGGTGCCCAGCCGCTCGTAGCGGCCCACGCCGTGCACGATGAGGAGCTGCGTGTGCCCGCCGGACACGAGCAACAGGAGATAGGGTGGGCGCAGGCCCTCGGTGAGCCCCACGGTGAGCGCGTGGGCCTCCAGATGGTTCACCGCCACCAGTGTCAAACGGTGCACCAGCGCGAGGGCCTTCGCTGTCGTGACCCCGACCAGGAGGCCGCCGATCAGGCCCGGCCCGGCGGTCACAGCCACGGCGTCCAGGCTGGCTAGGTCCGTGCCCGCCTCGCGAAGCGCCAGCGCCACGATCTCGTCGAGGCACTCCGCGTGCGCGCGGGCCGCGATCTCCGGCACCACGCCGCCGTAGCGGCGGTGCTCTTCCCATTGGGCGCGCACCACGTTGGAGAGGATGCGGCCCGTCCCGTCGGCGGCGCGCGCGACCACCGCCGCGGCGGTCTCGTCGCAGCTGGTCTCGATGCCGAGCACGAGGGTCTGTCGCTGGTCTGGCGCGGAGGTTCCGGCAGCGGCTTGCAGGTCCATGCGCCGGACGTATGGCGGCGGCCGGATGGCGTCAACTGCCGCGAGAGGGCAGTCACGGCAGGCAAGCGGGAACGAAAAGCGACAACCCCGGCCCTCGACAGGCCGGGGTCGTCATTAGCAGGTAGCCGGCGCTTGGCCTGTCGAGACTTGCTCGGAGTGCCAAAGCTTGGGGGACCGGCTCAGCCTAGCCCCCCTTGTGCTCGAACGCACGCTGCGCCCAGTCGGGGTAGCCGGGGAAGTCGGAGTGGGCGGCCTGAGCGGTCACGGCAGTCGACAGCAGGCCCAGCGCGACGAGGGCAGTGGCGATAAGGGTCTTCATGATCGTCTCCTAACGCAGTCTTTGTTCTGTCTTGGCTTGTTTTTCCAGGCGTTTGGCTCGCCGTCCCACCTGAAGGTCCACAGGCGAGGGGAGCTGCGCCAACTTAAGGAAGCCGTTCGAACGCGCGCTGCGCCCACGCGGGGTAGCTGTCGTACTCGGAGGCGGCCTGAGCGGTCATGGCGGTCGACAGCAGGGCCAGCGCGACCAGGGCGGTGGCGACAAGGGTCTTCATGATCATCTCCAATCTGTGTTTTGCTTTTGCGCGGCGTTGGCTCGCCGCCCAGCTTTGAAATACGTTCAAGAGAGAAAAAATTCGAGAGGGGCTCGCAGACACGTGAGGCGAAGTGCGCGCGCGGTGAGATGGCGCGAGCGGACTGGGTGCCGCCCCGGCTTGTCTGCGCGGTGCTCTCCGCCACCAGGATGCGATCCGATTTGCACCCCGAAGGGAATCTCCTGTAACTGTCCTCGTGACTTGAACCGGACGGCGCTTCCTGCCCAAAGGAGGTCGGTGCTTGAAAGCAGCCAGGATCCGCATCGGCACGCGCGGCTCGCCCCTGGCGCTGGCCCAGGCACGCGAGGTCGAGGCCCGTCTCGAGGCCGCGCACGGCCCGGGCCTGCTCGCCTTCGAGATTCGCGTCATCAAGACCACGGGCGACCGCATCCAGGACCGGCCGCTGGCCGAGGCCGGCGGCAAGGGGCTCTTCACTAAGGAGATCGAGGAGGCCCTGCTGGCGGGCGAGGTGGACATCGCGGTTCATTCCATGAAGGACATGCCCACGGCCCTCCCGGCGGGCCTGACGATGGCCGCGTTCCTGCCTCGCGAGGACGTGCGCGACGCCCTGATCAGCTCCAAGGCCGCCTCCCTGTCCGACCTGCCCGGCGGGGCCGTTGTGGCCACCTCGTCGCTGCGGCGCCAGGCCCAGGTGCGGCACCTGCGCCCCGACCTCAAGGTCGTGCCCCTGCGCGGCAACGTGGAGACCCGGCTCCGCAAGCTCGCCGAGGGTGCTGCGGACGCCACGCTCCTGGCCCTCGCAGGCCTCAACCGGCTGGGCCTGGCGGACCGTGCTGCCGGGCCGGTGCCGGTGGACGAGATGCTGCCGGCAGTGGCCCAGGGCGCCATCGGCGTGGAGATCCGGGCCGGCGACACGGAGACGGCCCAGGTCCTGGCCCCGATCAACCACGAGCTCACGGCCCTCACCGTGACCGCAGAGCGCGTCTTCCTGGCCCGGCTCGAGGGCTCCTGCCGGACTCCGATTGCGGCCCTGGGAGAGCTTCTGGAGGGGCCTGCCGGCCCCCGGTTCGTATTCCGCGGCATGATCCTGAGCCCGGACGGCCGCCGGTGCTTCCGGGCCCGGCGCGAAGGCCGCCCCGAGGAGGCGCTTCGGCTGGCCGAGGACGCCGCCGCCGAGATCCTCGCCACCGCCGGGCCGGAGTTCGTGCGTTCGCTGCGTGGTTAATGGTCTGAGCGCGGCTGTTTCACGTGAAGCGGCGGCGTCCCGGCTGCTCGGCATGGCGAGGCGTGGGGAGTCGGGTCGGAAAGAGCGACCTTAGATCATTTTTCGTTTGATTACAGGTTGTGTGTCTGCTATTATGTGAGTGTAATCCTACTTTCTGGATCGGAGCATGGCATAAGCCGGGGCGAGGTGGCACGCATGTGATACTGAACAGCCGGAAAAAGCGGTTGGGTAGTCGGTTGACGGGCTGACCAAGCGGCCAGCCCCACCAAGGCTTCGTCGCCGCCCTTCCGTTGGGTAGATGGCCCTAGAACTAACGAGGGCTCTGCTCAGAGCGGCGAGTCATGCCCGGCAGTGGGGCTTCGGCAGTGGATCGAATTTTCGACTGCCGACGCCGACTGCCGACGCCGACTGCCGACGCCCGACTGCCGAATCTCGACACCGTGAAACTTGACACGTCTGCGCCAACTCTTCGAGCTCAAGCAGGCTAGAACGTCTGACCGGCCGCTTCCGCCGCCTTTTTCCGTCCGGCCTTTGTCGCCTCGGATGTCGTGGGTGCCGGGCGCTCGAAGCGCAGTCCGCACCTCTTCTGGACTGACACTCGCTCAAGCGCTTCGAATTCGCCCTTGAGGCGACCAAGCTCGGCCGCAGTCGCCCCGTCGCCCTTGATGAGAAATGCCGCTGGCCAGAAGATAACGAGGGCAACGCCTGTTGCTACGGCGTCTGAGGACGCCTTTCTCGTCCTGCGCTCCGGAAACCTCGGCAACGCGCCGGGAAATACGCTGGGCCTCGGCACCGATCTGAGCGCACGACAGACTCTGGTACTGAAGATGCGACACGTACTGTGGCTGGATCTCATTCGATGACGAAGCGCATCCCACACCCAAGCCGGCACAAAGCAACAACGCCACGCGACGCATGGATCATCCCCCCAAGGTCAGCTCCCATCCCAGGTACAACCTTAGCGGATATCCGATATTTATTGTGATGCGACGACGCATCACTGCACCTACAATCTGTGCCCGTTTGACCGCATTCTCGGAGCGGGCTTTCGCGCGCGGCTGTCTGCCGCAACTCGCCGCTCACTCTACCGGCAGCCCCACGTAGTTCTCCGCCAGCGTCGTCTGCGCGGCCTTGGAGCTTGCCAGGTAGGCCAGTTCGGCCGCCTGCGCCCGCCTCTCGAAGCCGGATGCCTCCGGGAACCGGTGGGTCAGGCTGGTCATCCACCACGAGAACCGTTGCACCTTCCACACACGGGCGAGGCATCGGTCCGAGTACCCGTCCAGGAGGTCCGTCCGTCCGGACCGGTAGTAGGCGTCGAGCGCCTCGGCCAGGATCCGCACGTCGGTGACCGCCAGGTTGAGCCCCTTGGCGCCGGTGGGTGGCACGATGTGGGCAGCGTCGCCGGCCAGGAGCAGCCGCCCGTACCGCATCGGCTCGGCCACGAACGAGCGCAGCGGCGCCACGCTCATCTCCAACCGCGGCCCGGTCGTCAGGCTAGCTGCCGCATCGGGTGGGAGCCGGCGGCGGAGCTCGCTCCAGAACCGGTCGTCGGACCAGTCGGCCATGTCCTCGTCGGCCGGCACCTGCAGATAGTAGCGGCTGCGCGTTTCGGACCGCATCGTGCACAGGGCGAAGCCGCGCTCGTGGTTGCAGTAGATCAGCTCCGGGTTCACCGGCGGCGTATCGGCGAGGATCCCGAGCCACCCGAACGGATAGACCCGCTCGTAGATACGCAAGACCTCTTGTGGGATGGCCTGGCGGCTCACCCCGTGCGAGCCGTCGCAGCCGGCGATGAAGTCGCAGCGCACCTCGTTCGCCTCGCCGTCCTTGTGGTAGCGCAGCCAGGGCCGATCGGAGGTGAGCCCGTGCGGGCTCACGTCCTCGGCCTCGTAGACGACCTCGGTACCCATCTGGGCGCCCTGGACCTCGTGCGCATCCATCAGGTCCTTCTGGATCTCGGCCTGGCCGTAGATGGTCACGCTCTTGCCGGCGAGGCCCTTCAGGTCGATGCGGTGGCGCCGGCCGCCGAAGGCCAGCTCCACCCCGTCGTGGATGAGCCGCTCGCGCTTCAGCCGCTCGCCCAGGGCGACCTCGGCGAGGACATCGACGGTGCCCTGCTCCAAGAGCCCCGCCCGGATGCGCGCTCGCAGATACTCGGGGCTGTGCCGCTCCAGCACGATGCAACCGATTCCCGCCAGCCCGAGCAGTCTGGCCAGCAACAGACCCGCCGGTCCCGCCCCGACGATCCCAACCTGTGTCCGCTTGCTTCGCATGGGCGTAGACTATCCCTGATCGTTTGGGGCGCCAACTGTATCGCCGTCGCATACCACCCGGTGCCGGACCTTCTGGGTCTGACACCTTCGCCGGGCGGCCACATAGCGCACCTGAATTGCGAGCGCCGTGGTCTACACGGTGCACTGCCACGAGCGCCTGGATCGCAAGTCACGCAGAGGGAGCATCATGGAGCCGTCAGCAGCCGACGAGGTCCTGATCCGGCGCGAGGGCCGGGCTGGGCGCATCACCATGAACCGGCCGAAGGCGCTCAACGCCTTGACCTATCCGATGATCGGCCGCATCTGGGCCGCGCTTGCGGCCTGGAAGGACAACGCGGCGGTGGAGCTGGTGCTCCTCGACGGCGCCGGTGAGCGCGGGCTTTGCGCCGGCGGCGACGTGCGCTCGCTGTACGAGAGCCGCACGCTCGGCTCCGGTTTCGCCCGGACCTTCTGGCGCGACGAGTACCGCCTCAACGCCCTGATCGCGCGCTATCCCAAGCCCTTCGTGGCGCTCCAGGACGGCATCGTCATGGGCGGCGGCATCGGCCTCTCCTCCCACGCCAGCCACCGCATCGTCACGGAGCGCTCCCAGCTCGCCATGCCCGAGACCGGCATCGGCCTGATCCCCGACGTGGGCGGCACCTGGCTGCTCGCCAACGCGCCGGGCGAGACCGGCGCGTACCTCGGCCTCAGCGGCGAGGCGATGCGCGCTTCCGACGCCATCTACGCCCGCTTCAGCGATGCCCTCGTCCCCTCCGCGCGGCTCCCGGCCCTCGTCGACAGCCTCGTCGACCCGAGCGGCTGCCCGTGCGGCGAGGCGATCCGCGGCCTCGCCGAGGACCCGGGCCAGTCGGAGCTGGCGCGCCGCCGCGCCGCCATCGATGTGGCCTTCGCCGGCGCGGATGTCGAGACGGTCCACATGGCCCTGGCCGGCATCGCCGAGGAGTGGGCGGTCGAGACCCGTGCCACCCTGCTGCAGAAGTCGCCCAAGTCCCTTAAGCTCGCCCACGCCGCCATCCGGCAAGCCCGCACGCTGGCCTCCCTGGAGGAGGCGCTGAAGGTGGAGTACCGCCTCACGGTGCGCCTGTTCGAGGACGGGGAGTTCCCCGAGGGCGTCCGCGCCCTCCTGATCGACAAGGAACGCAAGCCCAAATGGTCGCCAGCCCGGCTGGGCGAGGTGACGCCGGAGCTTGTGGCGGGCTATCTGGCGCCCTTACCGGATGGCGAGGAGCTGACGTTCACGTAGGTTAGCGCGAAGCGCGTAACCCAAGTGCGCCGGTGATACCGGCGAGGAGTAGGTGGTGCAAGTCCACTGCGATGAAGGAGTAGCGATCCGCATCGACCCCGAGTCATGCGCGGGCGTCCGCGA
>JBIOWI010000408.1:0-3783 GCA_044868325.1 Hyphomicrobiaceae bacterium | reverse complement strand
GCGAGGGGTCTGGCCCCTTGGCCTGGGCGGTCATGTCGTTTCGCTCCTGGTTCGCATGCGCGAGATGGCTCAGCGTAGCTGAGGCGGCACGCAGCGCAACAATTTAGCGGCGAATGGGGTCAGACCCCTCGCGTCCAGCGCGTTATATTGAACGAAAGGCTTAGCGCGAGGGGGCCGCCCCTTTACCTGCACTGCAAAAATTCGCTTGTGCAGCGCCGAAAACTGTCGGACGCTATGCTCGCCGGATGGGCAGGCTACCATGGCGAGATGACGGACATGCCTCAAGTCAAGGCAGAGTCGGCTGGGACTGTGATACCCCTGAAAGCTGCAGCAGCTGGGGGCGCCGCCCCTGCAGCCGTAGCGAGCACGCCGCGCAAGGACCTCTACGAGATCGGCGAGATCCCGCCTCTCGGGCACGTGCCGTCGCGGATGTACGCATGGGCGATCCGCAAGGAGCGGCATGGGCCGCCCGACCAGGCTATGCGGGTGGAGGTGGTGCCCACCTGGGAGCTCGACAGCCACGACGTGCTGGTGCTCGTGATGGCGGCCGGCGTCAACTACAACGGCGTGTGGGCGGCGCTCGGCAAGCCCATCTCCACCCTCGACGTGCACAAGAGCCCCTATCACATCGCCGGCTCCGACGCCGCGGGCATCGTCTATGCGGTGGGCTCCAAGGTGAAGCGCTGGAAGGTGGGCGATGAGGTCGTCGTCCACTGCAACCAGGACGACGGCGACGACGAGGAGTGCAACGGCGGCGACCCGATGTTCTCGCCGTCGCAGCGGATCTGGGGTTACGAGACGCCGGACGGCTCCTTCGCCCAGTTCGCGCGCGTGCAGGACCGCCAGCTGCTGGCGCGGCCGAAGCATCTGACCTGGGAGGAGAGCGCCTCCTATACGCTGGTGCTGGCCACCGCCTACCGCATGCTGTTCGGGCACCGGCCCCATGTGATCCGGCCCGGCCACAACGTGCTGGTCTGGGGCGCCTCCGGCGGCCTCGGCTCCATGGCCGTGCAGCTCATCGCCACCACCGGCGCCAACGCCATCGGCGTGGTCTCGGAGGACGACAAGCGCGACTTCGTCATGCAGCTGGGCGCGCGCGGCGTCATCAACCGCAAGAAGTTCAACTGCTGGGGCGAGCTGCCCCACGTCGGCACCCCCGAGTACGACGCCTGGTTCAAGGAGGTGCGCAAGTTCGGCGCCGCCATCTGGGAGATCACCGGCAAGGGCAACAACGTCGACTTCGTGTTCGAGCACCCGGGCGCCGCGACGTTTCCGGTGTCGGTGTTCGTCGTAAAGCGCGGTGGCATGGTGGTGATCTGCGCCGGCACGACGGGCTACAACCTCACCATGGACGCCCGCTATCTCTGGATGCACCAGAAGCGCGTCCAGGGCTCGCATTTCGCGAACCTCCTCCAGGCCTCCCAGGCCAACAAGCTGGTGATCGAGCGCCGCATCGACCCGGCCATGTCCGAGGTGTTCCCCTGGGAGCAGATCCCCAAGGCCCACACCCGCATGTGGAAGAACGAGCACCGCCCTGGCAACATGGCCGTGCTGGTGAGCGCGCCGACGACCGGGCTGCGCACCTTCGAGGACGCCATCGAGGAAAGCCGCAAGCGGTTCGGATGAGACGTAGGGTGGGTTAGGCCGAAGGGCCGTAACCCACCATTTCCGAACGCATCCACCGCACAATCTTGCATTGCAGGCCTTCGGCCCTGGCGCGATTTGCGCCAAAGGGGCCTCGCGGGTTACTCAAGCGGCCTTGCCTGCCGAGAACCTACGCCCGGGAGCCACATGAGCCTGACCACCGAAGGCCGATCCGGCCGCATTGGCGTATTCCTGGACGCGGTGACGGTCTACCTCCGGCCGCAGGTGCTTGTCGTCTTGTTGCTCGGCTTCTCAGCTGGGCTACCGCTCGCGCTGTCGGGCGAAACGCTTACGGTGTGGATGGCCGACCGCGGGGTCGATCTCGGTACCATCGGCCTGTTCGCCCTGGTTGGCCTGCCCTACACGATCAAGTTCCTGTGGGCACCGGTCGTCGACGCGCTGGACGTGCCTTGGCTGGCACGACGGCTTGGACGGCGCCGCGGTTGGCTCGTCGCCTCCCAGCTCCTGCTCATGGGAACGATCCTCTTTCTCGGCACCCGTGACCCCGTCGCTGCTCCTCTGGCCGTGGCGCTTGGTGCCGTGCTTGTCGCCTTCGCCTCCGCCACCCAGGATATCCTCATCGACGCCTATCGTGTCGAAAGCCTGCCGACCGAGGAGCAGGCGGCCGGAATGGCCGGCTACGTTGCTGCCTATCGGATAGGCATGCTTGTGTCCGGCGCGGGTGTGATCAAGCTCACCGCCTGGCTGGAATGGCAGGGCTTGAGCAAGGTCGCCGTCTGGCCTGTCGCCTACGCCGTCGCCGCCGCGCTGGTGGCCGTCGGGTTGCTCGCCACGCTGGTCGGACGCGAGCCTGCGGCGCGGGTCGAGGTGGCCGACAAGGCGTCGGGGGCCGATGCGGTGCGTCGCGTCTTTCAAACTGCCGGGGGTGCGTTCCGGCAGTTCCTCTCGCGCGACCTCGCCATCGCCGTGCTTATCTTCATCGTGCTTTACAAGCTGTGCGACGCGCTGGCCGGCCGGATGACGGCACCCTTCGTGCTATCGCTCGGCTACGACAAGGACACCTACGCCAACATCGTCAAGGGCGTCGGGCTGGGCGCCCTGTTGATCGGCGGCTTTGCGGGCGGTGCGGTTGCCCGTGCCATGCCGCTTGCCGCCGCGCTGTGGCTCGGCGCCGCCCTGCAGATGATCTCGAACCTCATGTTCGTCTGGCTCTATGCGCAGCCGGTTGGCGCCTGGGCCCTCACCGTAGCCATCGTGGTGGAGAACTTCACGGGCGCCATCGGTACCGTGATCTTCGTCGCCTACCTGTCCGCCCTGTGCAACAGCCCATTGCACACGGCCACCCAATACGCCCTCCTCACCGCGCTCGCCTCGACGGGCCGCACCTTCCTGTCCTCCGGCACCGGCTACCTCGTGACGGCCATCGGCTGGCCCCTGTTCTTCATCGCCACCGCCGCCGCCGCCCTGCCCGCGCTCGCCCTGATGGCCTGGCTGCAGCGGCACGGCCACTTCGCTCCGCTCGACGCGGAGCGGAACGGCAAGTGACGCCCGGACGAAGGCGGACAACCAATCTGGTGCAACGCTTCTCGCCGTGTGCTATACAATCGCTCATGCACCTGAAGATTGAGATCGAGCGCGAGGACGATGGCCGCTGGATTGCGGAGATCCCGCAGCTTCCCGGCGTCCTGGCCTACGGTGCGACTTCGGACGAGGCTTCCGCGCGAGCCGAGATCCTCGCTCTGCGCGTTCTTGCTGAACGGCTGGAGCACGGGGAGGCGAAACCCGTGGAGATCAGTATCTCGCTGGCTGCCGCGTGACCGCTTGGCCGTCAGCGAAGGCGCGGCGGGTTCTCGCCGCGCTCGTTCGCATCGGCTGGCAGGTGAAGCGCCAACTTGGCTCCCACAAGACGCTGACGCGCCCGGACTGGCCCGACTACGTTTTGCCTTGCGAGGGGTTGCCACGGTCGTCCCTTCGTCCGCGTGAGAATGTGGCCGCGCGGCAACCACGCGCCTCCGCCGCTATGCAAGAATGCCTAGTCTCCGTCGGCAGAATTTTACCACCGGTATGGGCAAGGGGATATTTCATGATCTGGGTGAATGGGTAGCCCACAATTTTCTCGAGGGCGCTCTTCACAAGCTTTTTGCGGTTAGTCTGCAAGCACTTGGAATAGGTGTCGGT
>JBIOWI010000407.1:0-11107 GCA_044868325.1 Hyphomicrobiaceae bacterium | reverse complement strand
GCATAGCGCATCGGCGTGCGCGTGTCCTCGCGGGCGAAGTAGGCGGGCTGGAGCACCTTGATCAGCACGAACGCCGGCAGGCCGAAGGCGAAGGCGGCTAGCGCGGCGGCGGTGGGCAGCGTGTCGTCCGGTTTGAAGGCGCCACGCTCGAACAGCACGCGGACGATAGGCTCGGCCGCCACCGCCAGCGCGACGGCGGCCGGCAGGGTGAGCAGCAGGGCGAACTCGACGGAGCGGTTCTGGTCGTCCATGACCGCGGCATGGTTGCCGGCACGCAGGCTGCGGGCAAGGTCCGGCAGCAGCACCACGCCGATGGCGACGCCGACTATGCCGAGCGGCAGCTGGTAGAGCCGGTCGGCGTAGTAGAGGTAGGACACGGCACCCGCCTGCAGCGAGGCGATGATGGTCCCCACCACGATGTTGAGCTGGGTGACGCCGCCCGAGATCAGCCCCGGCACGCCGAGCCTGACCAGATGACTCATATCGGCGCTGAGGCGCGGCGCCTTCAGGCGGAAGTGCAGCCCGGCGCGCCGCGCCGCCATCCAGAGGGCCGCGAGCTGCACCACGCCGGCCACCGCCACGCCCCAGGCCAGGATCACGCCCGATTGCGGGGTGTCGTGCAGGCCGAGCCAGGCGGCCAGCAGCATCGCCGCAATCAGCACCACGTTGAGCAGGATCGGCGCGGCGGCGGCCACGCTGAAACGTCCGAGCGCGTTGAGCGCCCCCGACAGCAGCGCCACCAGCGACATGCACAGGAGATAGGGGAAGGCGATACGGGTGAGCAGCACGGCGAGATCGAGCTTGTCGGGCGTGCCGCCGAAGCCGGGCGCCAGCACGTACATCAGCCACGGCATGGCCACCTCAGCCAGGGCCGTGAGCAGAAGGAGCACGAACAGGAGGCCGGCCAACGCCTCCTCGGCGAAGGAGCGCGCCGCCTCCGGCCCCTCCCCCTCCAGCCGCTTGGCGAACAGCGGGACGAACGCGGAGTTGAAGGCTCCCTCGCCGAACAACCGCCGGAAAAGATTGGGAAAGCGGAAGGCGACGAAGAACGCGTCCGCCACCCAGCCGGTGCCCAGCACGGCCGCGATCAGGATGTCCCGGGCAAACCCCAGGATGCGGCTGGCCATGGTCAGGCCGCCGACGGTGGCGAAGGCGCGATAGAGCTTCATGGCCGCGAGCCCTAGCCTGCGGAACGGTCAAGAGCAAGGCAGCGGCAATCGGCGCGCATGCAACACCGGCATTCCCTTGTGCGTTGCCGGGGCCCGGCTAGCCGCCAGCGCTGTTCGCCGGCCGGGCCAAGTGTGCGAGACTTGTGCCGCCGCGGCAGGGCGGCGGCAGCGAAGGGGGCTCAGCCATGTTTCCCATCGGCGACGACAACGAGGCGCGCAGGTCGCTGCCCGTGGTGACCTACGCGCTCATTGCGCTCAACGTGCTGTTCTTCTTCGTCGAGCTGAGCGGAGGCAACGCCTTCATCCAGCAGTGGGCGTTCATTCCGCGGCGGTTCAGCCAGGATCCGGCGGCCGCCGTGCCCACCATCTTCACCGCCATGTTCATGCATGCCGGCTGGCTGCACCTGGGCGGCAACATGCTCTACCTGTGGATCTTCGGCGACAACATCGAGGACCGGTTCGGGCCGGTGAAGTTCCTCATCTTCTACCTGGCGTGCGGCATCGCGGCCACCTTCGCCCAATACTACGTCTCGCCCGGATCGAGGATTCCCAACGTCGGTGCCTCCGGCGCCATCGCCGGCGTGCTCGGTGCCTATCTGCTGCTCTTCCCCCACGCCCGCGTGCGTGTGCTGCTCTACAACCAGATCGTGGCCATGCCGGCCATCCTGGTGCTGGGCTTCTGGATCGTGCTGCAGATCTTCGCCGGCGCCGGCGCCCTGTTCACCACCGCCCAGAGCCAGGACACCGGCGGCGTCGCCTACATGGCCCACGTGGGGGGCTTCGTCGCCGGCTTCGTGCTCACGTACCTTCTGAAGGGACGGAAGCCGGAGCCGCCAGGTCCGTTTTGAAGGGGACTTTAGGGCGTGGAAGGGCTGTCGGATTGAGAAGGGCTTCGCGCTGACGCGAAGCCCTTCCAAGGTCGAACTCAGCTTCAGTTAGTTCGGCCTGCGCTCACCGCGGTCGCCCGCTCCGGGGCCGCCCCTATCAGGGCCGCCGCGACCTCCTGGGCTGCGATCCTGCATGCTGGGGGCCGGGCGTCCAGCCGGGTTGGGGTCGCTCTGGCGCATGCCGCGATCGATGTCCCGACGGGGTCCAGGATTCTGGGGGAGATAGCCTCTGGACTCGCCGCGGTCGCGCCCATCGCCGCGTCCGGTGCGAACGTCAGGCCGCTCCTCGCGCTTGCCCCGACCGTCGAAGCGGCGTTCGCCTTCGCCCTGACGCCCAACGGCCTCTCGCCGCTGCTTCACCCTCTCTTCGGCCTCTCGGCGCTGCTTCACCCGGTCTTCAGCCTCCTGCCGCTGCTTTACCCTGTCATCCGCCCTGTCTTCCCGGCGATCCCTGACGCGGTCGCCCGAGGTTCGTTCGCCGCGTTCACGCTCGCGCCAGACGCTGCGCCAACGCACGCGCTCGTTGTACCAAGACCGACGCCGGTAGTGGCGGTCCCAGTAGCCGTCGAATGAGAACGCGATGACGGGCAGGCCAATGCGCGGTCCGTACTCGACGATGGTCACGCGCCGGTCCTGATAGAGGTACGCCAGCTCCTCACCCGGCACCCAGCCGCGGGCGTCGCGCCAGCTCACGTCGCACCAGCGATAACCGCGAACGCAGCCATGGACGTCCACGCGGACATCGGCCGGGATCTGGTCGACGACAGGAAAATCGTATGCCGGCCCTGCCCGCAGCTCGGTGGATCCTGTTGTCACGGCAGTAAGTGCCGTCGCGAGATTGGGAACGAAGACGAGGCCGCTCACAGCGGCGGCCAAGCCGAGGACTAGACGGTTCATGGCGGTACTCCATCTGCGCGTGGCGCAGCGCGTGCGCCGCTGTGCTCGCGCAGGGAACGCGCGGCGGCGTTAACCGTTCCGTATGGGACAGCGATGCGAAGATCTGCGGCGGCGCTCATCCGCCGCGAGGTGAGGCGTGCGGCGTGGCGAACATGGACCGCCCACGATGGCGATCCTAGCTCCGCGTCCCACCCAGCACCGCCAGCAGGCGCTCCTCGATGGCTTTCTGGCGCGGCTGGCTCGTCACCTTCTTGTTGGTGAGGTCGGTGACGTAGAACACGTCCACCGCCTTCTCGCCGAAGGTGGCGATGTGGGCGGACGTGATATCCAGGTTGAGGTCCGACAGCGTGTTGGTGAGCTCGTAGAGCAGGCCCGGACGGTCGAGGCCAGACACCTGCACGACCGTGAACTGGTCGGACAGCGCGTTGTCGATCAGCACCTCGGGCGGCACCGTGAACGCCGCGATCCGGCTGCTCTGCCGCGCGCGCGGCCTCGCCATCAGCTCCGACAGGCGGACGTCCCCCTTGAGCAGCCGCTCGATCGTGTCGGTGATGCGCTTCGCCCGCCGCGTCTCGTCCTCGTCCATCTCGAACTCGCGCGCCAGCAGAAAGGTGTCCAGCGCGAAGCCGTCGCGGGTGGTGGAGATGTGCGCGCCCGAGATGTTGGCGCCGGCGGCGGCGCACGCTCCGGCGAACAGGGCCAGCAGCCGCGGATGGTTGGGCGCCAGCAGCGACAGCTCGGTGATGGCGGTGAACGCGTCGGTTGAGACGTGGCTCGCAAGCCCCATGCCCGCCGCCTCGGCCCCGCGCACCATCCCGGCGTGCTCCACCGCCTTGCGGGTGTCGGTGCGCAGCCAGTAGTCGGGGTATTGCCGCTCGATGAAGCGGTCCACGTCCGCCTGCGGCCAGTCGGCCGCGGCCGCGGCCGCGCGGAATGCCTCCTGCGCCTTGGCCGTGCGCTCGCGGGCGGGGAGCTGCGTGTGCCCGCCGGCCACCGT
Source organism: Hyphomicrobiaceae bacterium (assembly GCA_044868325.1). GTDB lineage: Bacteria > Pseudomonadota > Alphaproteobacteria > Rhizobiales > Hyphomicrobiaceae > AWTP1-13. The sequence goes on along the minus strand of JBIOWI010000407.1, from coordinate 7,157 downwards.
CGGCTCGGTCTCGTAGTAGAGCGCGCGCAGGAGCTGGCCCTTCCAGCCGTTCCAGATGCCCGGCCCCACGGCGCGGATGTCGGCGACGGTTAGGGTGATGAGCAGCTTCAGACGCTCCGGGCTCTGCACGACGCTGGCGAAATCGCGCACGGTCTTGGGGTCGCCGATGTCGCGCGAGAAGGCGACATGGCTCATGGTCAGGTGCTGCTCGATGAGCCACGCGGCCGTCTCGGTCTCGGCCGGAGTGAGGCCCAGCCGCGGCCCCAGGCTCCTCGCGATGCGCGCGCCGACGACGGAGTGGTCCTCGTCGCGACCCTTGGCGATGTCGTGCAGGAATGCTGCCACGTAGAGCGCGCGCCGGTGCTGGATGGTGCCGATGATGCGGCTGGCGAGGGGATGCGCGTCGGCGTCCTCGCCGCGCTCGATGCCGGCGAGCACGCCGATGGTGCGGATCAGGTGCTCGTCCACCGTAAAGTGATGATACATGTTGAACTGCATCATCGACACGACCTTGCCGAAGTCCGGGATGAAGCGGCCGAGCACGCCCGCCTCGTTCATGCGCCTGAGCGTGGGCTCCGAGTTGTGGGGTGAGCACAGCATCTCCAGGAAGATGCTGTTGGCCTCCGGGTCGTTGCGCAGCCCGTCGTCGATCAGGTGCAGCGAGCGGCGCAGCAGGCGCAGCGCATGGGGGTGGAAGAACGAGTTGGTCTCCTCGGCCCTGGCGAAGAATCGGATCAGGTTGACGGGGTCGCGCGCGAACACCTCGTCGCTGGTGACGTTGAGGCGGCCATGCTCCAGCCGGAAGTCGCCGTTGCCGCGCCCTCTGCCGCGGCTGCGCCAGTTGAGCGGATTGAAGAGGCCGCCCGGCGCGGGCGCGGCCTTGACCTGCTGCATCTCGAGCGCAGAGCACAGCACGGTGGTGAGGTCGCCCACGTCCTTGGCGACCAGGAAGTAGTGCTTCATGAAGCGCTCGACGCCCCTGAGCCCGGAGCGGTGGACATAGCCCAGCCGCTCGGCCATGGCCTGCTGCACGTCGAAGCCCAAGCGCTCCTCGGCCCGGCCGGCGAGGAAATGCAGGTTGCAGCGGACCGTCCAGAGGAAGTTCTCGCTGCGCCGGAACGTGGCCTGCTCGGCCGGGGTGAACGGCCCGCGCTCGTCCTGCGGCTCGCCCAGCCCCTCGCCCAGCCCCTGGCCATAGAGGTACTTCGCCAGCCAGTGCAGGGTGTGGAGGTCGCGCAGGCCGCCCTTGCCGTCCTTGATGTTGGGCTCCACCCGGTAGCGCGACTCGCCGGCCCGCTTGTGGCGCTCGTCGCGCTCGGCGAGCTTGGCCTCGAAGAAGCGCTGGGCGGTGCCGGGCGCCACCTCGGCGCGGAAGCGCCGCATCAGCTCGTCGAACAACGGCGCATCGCCCAGGATCAGGCGGCCGTCGAGGATGGCGGTGCGGATGGTGTGGTCGCTGCGCGCGAGCTTGAGCGTCTGGTCGACGTTGCGGGTGGCGTGCCCCACCTTGAGGCCGAGATCCCAGAGCAGGTAGAGGACGTGCTCCACCACGCTCTCGCCCCAGGGCGTCTGCTTGTAGGGCAGCAGGAACAGGAGGTCCACGTCGGAGAACGGCGCCAACAGCCCGCGCCCATACCCGCCGGTGGCCACCACCGCCATGTGCTCGGCCGCCGACGGGTTCTCCACCCGGTAGGCGTGCGTCACCGTGTACTCGTAGATGACGCCGATCAGCGCGTCCTGGAACGCGGACAGACCTGCCGCGCAGTGCCGGCCGCTGCCGTCGGCGAGCAGCTGCCGTTCGGCCTCCGCCCGCGCCGCCTTGAGCAGTTCCTTGAGCCGGCACAGCACATCGGGCCGCGCCTTCTCCACGCTGCCGTGGACCTCGACCATCTGCGCCAGCTCGGCGCCGACCTCGCGCGGGTCGAAGTAGGGAGGCTTGGCGGCTATTAGAGCGGTGTCCATAGGGCTCGTGCGGGCGGGTGGAGGCGCCCTTCTAGCATGGATGGCAGAATTGGCGGGGCCGGGCAATGGAAGCGGGTCGGATGAGCGCACGACTGGTTGGCAAATTTGCCAACAACGCTAGGCTGCGCATCGATCCTCACGTCGTCATGCTTGGAGGCAGTCATCAATGCCGACCCGAAATATCAGCTTTACGTCCGAGCAGGACGCGTTCATCGACGAGGTTATCGAGACTGGCGAGTATCAAAACGCCAGTGAGGCCGTGCGTGACGCAATCAGGGCCCTCCAACAGCGGCGCGCCGAGGACGCGCTCAAGCTGGAGAGGTTGCGGCTTGCGATCAAGATTGGCGTGAATGCGCTCGATCGTGGCGAGTACACTGAGGTTGCTGACGAAGAGCTCGACGATTGTCTCTCGAGGAAAGCCGCGGGCGCGGCTAGGCCAGCCGGCAGCGCTGATCGGAAAAGTCGATGCTGACGGTGATGCGGCCCTCGTTGAGGGTCCACTCGTGCAGCGTATAGGTGCGCACGCCAGCCTGGTGCATGGGGTCGGAGTCGGCGATCTGCCGCGCTTCCTCGGCGCTGGCGGCGCGAATGATGATGAGCCCGAGGTCGGCACGCGACCCGTCCGGGTTGCGCAGCGGGCCGGCGCCGAACATGACCCCCTGCTTTTCGAGCCGCACCTGATGCTCGAGGTGCGCCTGCAGGAGCGGCGCGATCTTGTCGCGGTCGACCACGGTTTTCGTGGTGATCACCCACAGCTTCATGCCGAGCATGGCGGACGTCATCGTCCGGGCCGCGGTTTCGTAGTCCTGAGACATGGTGCCTCCCGTTGCCGATCGCTCAAGTGTCGGCGTCCACCTTTCGGTGCACTTGCAAAGAACGCAATAGGCATCAGTGGCGAGCGCGGAATGCAGACGCGTTTCAAGCTAAGCCGAGACCGGATCACGCTTATTGTCGGGAGACCGGCCTCCGAAGCAGGGCCTCACGGACCATCTTCGGCTCGCTTGCGATGACCCATAGGTACGCTTTGGCGGCGTCATCGGGCTCGCTGACGTCCTGCTCCCAGTCCCTGATGGTATCGATCGGGATATGGAACTGGGCGGCGAACTCCTCCCGGCTGAGACGGAAGGCCCGGCGGATGACGGCTATCCGCGGCACGCGTTTCATCCGCTTGAAATCCTCCGGAGTGAGCGGCTGCGCATCAGGGTCTGCCAGTGCGGCGGCGTGACGCTCCGCCTCGGTCATTGCATCGACGCGGCTCCAGTCGTGCCTCGTCGTCTTCGCCTTGGCTCGTTCAACAGCTTTCTTCATGGTACTGGCGGTGCTCGTGCGGCTCAGCAATTCGGGCGGAGATGATGCGTATTCGATTGCCCCTGTAGGTGTAGGCAACGAACAGCAAGCGATCTTCTACCATCCCGATGGCGCCAAAGCGATCCTCTCCATAGTCGTATCGGTCGTCGAGCTCCACAATGGCAAACGGGTCATCGAACACCTCGCTTGCCATAGCGAAGGTGACCCCGTGCCAAGCATAGTTCAGGTCCGCTTTAGCGTCGTCCCATTCGAACTCATCGCTGCGCATTTTACCCCCGCGCGGCTGCAGGCGAAAGGCGCTGTAGAATGAAAATCCTCAGTCTCCCTGCTTTATGCAGAGATCCTTTAATCTGTACAGCGCCTCAAGCGACTCTTTGGGGGTCAGTTCGTCCGGATTGAGAGTGGCCAGCGCCTCCTCCACCGGAGAGGGCGCGGGCTGTGGCTGGTCCTTGCCTTGGCCGTCTCCCTCCGTGCGAGGAGAGGGAAGCGCAGCGGCAGCGAACAGGGGGAGGTCCTCGATCAGGGCGGGGCCGGTGGCGGGCTTGCCGCCGGACTTCTCCAAGAGCTTTAGCACCTCGGTGGCGCGCCGGGTCACGGCAGCCGGCAGGCCCGCGAGTTTGGCAACCTGGATGCCGTAGCTGCGGTCGGCGGCGCCGGGCCTGACCTTGTGCAGGAACACGATCTCGTCCTTCCACTCGCGCACCTCCATGGTGACGCTGGCGACCTCGGGAAGGCGACCGGCGAGCGCGGTGAGCTCGTGGTAGTGGGTGGCGAACAGCGCGCGGCACTTCGAGACCTCGTTGAGGTACTCCACCACCGCCCAGGCGATGGAGAGGCCGTCGTAGGTGGCGGTGCCGCGGCCGATCTCGTCGAGGATGACGAGCGAGTGCGGCGTGGCCTGGTTCAGGATGCCCGCCGTCTCCACCATCTCGACCATGAAGGTGGAGCGGCCGCGGGCGAGGTCGTCGGCGGCGCCGACGCGCGAGAACAGGCGGTCGACGATGCCGATGCGGGCGGAGCGCGCCGGCACGAACGCGCCCATCTGGGCCAGCACCGCAATCAGCGCGTTCTGGCGCAGGAAGGTGGATTTGCCCGCCATGTTGGGGCCGGTGACGAGCCACAGGCGGGCGGGGCGGAACGCCTCGCCTGCGGCAGCCGAGCCGCCGCCGGCGTTCGCCTCGCCGGACTGGGAGCCGCCCAGGGCGCAGTCGTTCTCGATGAACTGGGCGCCCTCCTCGGAGGAGCGAAGCGCCTGCTCGACCACGGGATGGCGCCCGCCCACGATCTCGAAAGCGGTGCTGTCGTCCAGAACCGGACGGGTATAGCCCTGCTCGATCGCCACCTCGCCCAGCGCCGCCTCGCAGTCCAGCTCGGCCAGCGCGCCCGCCACCGCGCCCAGGGCGCGCTCCTGGGCGGCCACCGCCGAAGCCAGCTCGGCGAAGATGTCCTGCTCCAGCGTCAGCGCCCGCTCCGCGGCGGAGACGATGCGGCCCTCGGTCTCCACCAGCTCCTCAGTGGTGAAGCGCATGGCGCCGGCCATGGTCTGGCGATGCCGGAACGCCTCGCTGAGCGGCGCTGCGGTGAGCGGCCTGGCGGCGCCGGCCGGCACCTCGACGTAGTAGCCCAGGATGTTGTTGTGGCGCACCTTGAGCGACTTGATGCCGGTCTCCTGCACGTACTTCGCTTCCAGCGCCGCCATCACCTTGCGGCTGTCGTCGCGCAGGGTGCGCGCCGCGTCGAGGTCGGCCGAGTAGCCCTCGCGCACGAAGCCGCCGTCGCGCTTAAGGTGGGGCGGCTCGTCGACCAGGGCGCGCGCCAGCAGCGGCTGCAGGCTCGCGTCGCACGCGCCCAGCCTCTCGGCGATGCCGGCGAGCGTTCCGGGCAGGAAGGGGGTCAGACCCCTCGCCTCCACCGTAGCGGCTCTTGCACCGCGGTATTCGCGAGGGGTCTGACCCCCGTCGTCGACTGCAGAGCCTCCCTCCACGAGGATCGCGCCGCCGGCCTTGCGCAGCAGCTCCACGCAGGTCTGCGCCGCGGCGAGGCTGTCGCGGATAGCCGAAAGGTCGCGCGGGCCGCCGCGCTGCAGGGCGAGGCGAGACACGGCGCGCGCGAGATCGGGCGTGTGGCGTAGGGTGCGCCGCAAGTCCTCGCGCAGGGCCTCGCAGTCGTGCAGGAAGGCGAGGGCGTCGAGGCGGGCGTCGATGACCGACAGGTCGCGCAAGGGGCTGGCGAGCCGGGCGGCCAGCTCGCGGGCGCCGGGGCCGGTGACGGTGCGGTCGATGGCGGCCAGCAGGCTCGGCTTGCGCTCGCCGGAGGTGGAGCGTACGAGCTCCAGGCTCGCCCGCGTCGGCGCGTCGATCAGCATGTGCGCCGACGAGCCGCTGCGGCGCGGCGGGCGCAGGCAGGGGCGGTGGCCGATCTGCGTCAGCTCCACGTACTTGAGGAGCGCGCCGACGGCTGCCAGCTCGCGCCGCGAGAAGCCGCCGAAGGCGGCTAGGTCGGCTACGCCCAGCTGTGCCTTGAGCTGGCGCTCGCCCGCCAGGCTGTCGAAGGTGGCCGCCGGCACCGGCGTGGTGGCGCAGCGCGCGAGCGCCACGCCCCGGGCGATGTCCGCATCGGCGAGCGCCGCGTCGGACGCGATCGCCTCGCCGGAGCCGAGCCGCACGATCTCGCCCGCGAAGTCGGCCCGCGCCACCTCGCCCACCTCCAGCTCGCCGGTCGAGATGTCGAGCGAGGCCAGCGCGATCTGGCCCGCATCGCCGCGCCTGCCGGTGCCGGCCGTGCCGGCCGGAGCAGGCCCGGCAAACACCGCCGTCAGGTAGTTGCGCGCCCTGGCGTCGAGCAGGCTGTCCTCGGTGAGCGTGCCCGGCGTGACCAGCCGCACCACATCGCGGTGCACAACGGCCTTGGAACCGCGCTTCCTCGCCGCCGCCGGGTCCTCCATCTGCTCGCAGACGGCGACGCGGAAACCCGCGGCGATCAGCTTCTGCAGGTACTCGTCGGCGCGCACCACCGGCACGCCGCACATGGGGATGTCCTCGCCCAGGTGCTTGCCGCGCTTGGTGAGCACGATGCCCAGCGCCTCGACGGCTGTCACAGCGTCATCGAAGAACAGCTCGTAGAAATCGCCCATCCGATAGAAGAGCAGGCAGCCAGGATGGGCAGCCTTGATCTCCAGGAACTGCGCCATCGACGGCGTGACGCCGGCCGGGACACGGGCTTGTCCGCGCCCGGCCGGGGCCGCCGCCTCGCCCGTCTCCGCGGCGCCCCCGTCGCCGGTGTCGATCCTGCGCTCCCCGCCTCGCCGCATGCCGCCCCGCTGCTATCCCTCGTCGCACATCGGCTAGGGATAGCCTGTCGGCCAGCTCCAGGGAACGCCGCGGGGTGTGACTGGCGTGCCATTTGCACTCAATTGGAGCAGAGGTGCGCCAAGCCGAGCGTTGTGCCGCTGGGCACTGCCCACTATGGTCGCATTTTTCCCGCTGGCGGGCGGGCGGAGGTTGGAGTTTTCCGCTAGCAGCGGACCTGAAGGAGGGGAGCGATATGCCCGTCAAGTTCGACCTGGCCCGCTGGACGGCGGAGGAGGCCCTGCAGTTCCACAGCCAGGGCAAGCCCGGCAAGCTGGAGATCACCCCCACCAAGGCGCTCACCACCCAGCGCGACCTGTCGCTCGCCTACTCGCCGGGCGTCGCCGTGCCGGTGCAGGCCATCGCCCAGGACCCGCAGCTCGCCTACGACTATACCAACAAGGGCAACCTGGTGGCCGTGGTCTCGAACGGCACGGCCATCCTTGGGCTCGGCAACCTCGGCGCGCAGGCGGCCAAGCCGGTGATGGAGGGCAAGGGCGCCCTCTTCAAGCGCTTCGCCGATATCGACGGCATCGATCT
>JBIOWI010000406.1:0-2459 GCA_044868325.1 Hyphomicrobiaceae bacterium | reverse complement strand
AGATCGAGGCGAGCCCGGTGTTCGGCAAGTACGAGGAGACCGTGGACCGCGAGTCGGCCTACGAGATGCTGCAGAAGCGCACCGCCGAGACCGCCGCCGCGCAGGAGGCCGATGCCAACAGCTGGGGCAACATCCTGATGGGAGGCGGCAAGGGTGGCGGCACGGGCCGCCGCCAGAGCTACGGCGAGGCCTTCGCCAAATCGCTGGCCCGCTCGGTCGCCACCAGCCTCGGCAACGCCATCATCAAGTCGGTGCTGGGCCGGCGGCGCTAACCCAATCTACGTTCTCCGTGCGAGCCATCGCTCCGTGAAAGTTTTCTGAAAGTTTTCTGACACGCTATGTCGTCTGCAGATGTGTACCCGATAGAGAGCATTCGAATCCGATTGTCGGCGCCCACGGCCTCGCCTCTGGGTGCACAAGCCTGGAGCTTCAATCTGCGGCAACGGAGGATTTCCCGATCCTATATCTTATATATATAGCTTCCACATTGAGTCCGTCGTCCTGGGACAGATTATCCACAGCGGATAGACATCGCTCTGCTTTCAAACGATTGCCTTTGACACGCCGCAGTCGTCACCCAATATACCACCCGCGGGGATGTTGACGTTGTCAAGCGTGGAGGGGGCATGAGTGACCGGCGTTACGATGCTATGAGACATGCCGTGGAGTTGGCCCGCTCGGGTCAGTGCAACAACTGGTGGTCGGTGTCGGCGAGGCTGCGGGCCAGGCGATACGAAGAGGCGGATGTGGATTGGACGCAAGGACAACGCGCATGGCTCGATTTGCTCTGCGCCGAGGCCCGCCGCGCCGCGCTCGATCGCGATCCGTGGCGGCCCTGCGCCTAGAAGCCCGGCGATGGGCACGGACAATAAGCGGAGGCCATATGCCGCCGGCGGTTCATTCGGTCTCGTCGATAGGGAGACGCTGGCCCCGCCGTCGGAGTGCCGGGTTGTAAAATTCCTCAGCCGGCTTCCAAGGGAAATTGGGCAGAGATATCCGAAACCGCCGAGCACGGCATTACGGTCTCTGCATCGGGCTGCCCACGGCGCAACGGGCCGCCGCGGCAGCGCGCGACATCGATCCCATACTCACGGGCGCCCTGCCCCTCCAACGCCCGACCGAACTGTGGCACAATCCGGGGATGGCGCCGAACCAGCCGTCGTTTACCATCGGCATCGAGGAGGAGTACCTCCTCGTCGACCGGACCACGCGCGACCTGGTGCGCGAGATGCCGCCGACGCTGTTCGAGACCTGCGAGCGGGCACTGCGCGGGCAGGTGGCGCGCGAGTTCCTGAAGTCGCAGATCGAGGTCGAGACGCGGGTGCACGATGCGGCGCGCGCCGCCGGCGCCGAGCTCAGGTCGCTGCGCCGGACGGTGGCCAGCCTGGCGGCAGCGCATGGGCTGGCGCCCATCGCCGCCGCGACACACCCATTCGCGCTCTGGGGCGTCCAGCAAGCCACCGAGCGCGAGCGCTACCAGTCGATCGCCAAGGACCTGGCCTGGGTGGGCCGCCGCATGGTGGTCTGCGGCATGCACGTGCACGTCGGCATCGAGGACGACGAGCTGCGCATCGACCTCATGAACCAGGCGCGCTATTTCCTGCCGCACCTGCTCGTGCTCTCCACCTCCTCGCCCTTCATCGAGGGCGAGGATAGCGGTCTCAAGTGCTACCGGCTCGCCGCCTACAACGAGCTGCCGCGCACCGGCCTGCCGGAGCGGTTCGGCAGCTGGGCGGAGTACCGCCACACCGTCGATCTCCTGGTCCGCAACGGCGTCATCGAGGACGCGAGCAAGATCTGGTGGGACCTGCGCCCCTCCGAACGCTTCCCGACGCTGGAGCTGCGCATCCCCGATGTCTGCACGCTCGTCGACGATGCGGTGTGCGTGGCGGCGCTCTATGTCAGCATTCTCCGCATGCTCTACCGCATCCGCCGCTCCAACCAGATGTGGCGTCCTTACCCGAGGTTCCTGCTGTCCGAGAACCGCTGGCGCGCCCAGCGCTACGGCGTGGCCGGCACGCTGTTCGATTTCGGCAGGGGCGAGTTGGTGCCGTTCGGCGATCTGGTCGAGGAGCTGCTGGCGATGGTGCGCGACGACGCCGAGGCGCTGGGCTGCCGTCCCGAGGTCGAGCACGCCCGCACCATCGTCGCCCGCGGCACCAGCGCCGACCGCCAGGTCGCGCACTTCAACCGTCTGCTGAGCTCGGGTGTCCCGCGCGAGGAGGCGCTGCGCGGGGTGGTGGACGGCCTGATTGCCGAGACGTTCGGTCCGTAGGGTGCCAATCGCGCGAATGCGCGATTGCACCGAGCCGGCCTCAAGAATTGGCGGGCGGGGTCAGACCCCTCGCGCCTGCCGCATCTTTGGCCTCGACGGTGGAGGCGAGGGGTCTGACCCCGCCCGCCAATTCTTGAGGCCGGCTCGGTGCAATCGCGCATTCGCGCGATTGGCACCCTACGGA
>JBIOWI010000405.1:0-3996 GCA_044868325.1 Hyphomicrobiaceae bacterium | reverse complement strand
TCTGCATGGCCTCGGCGATCATCTTGCCGATCGACTTCTCGCCGTTGGCGGAGATGGTGCCGACCTGGGCGATCTCCTCGGAGTTCTTCACCTTCTTGGAGCGCTTGCCGATCTCCTCGACCACCTGGGTCACGGCCTTTTCGATGCCGCGCTTCAGGTCCATCGGGTTCATGCCGGCGGCCACCGCCTTGGCGCCCTCGCGCACGATCGCCTGGGCGAGCACGCACGCCGTGGTGGTGCCGTCGCCGGCCGCGTCGTTGGTCTTCTGGGCGGCCTCGCGCACCATCAGCGCGCCCATGTTCTCGAACTTGTCCTCAAGCTCGATCTCCTTGGCGACGGTGACGCCGTCCTTGGTCGAACGGGGGGCTCCGAACGACTTCTCCAGGATGACGTTGCGGCCCTTGGGGCCCAGCGTCACCTTGACCGCGTTGGCGAGGATATCGACGCCGCGCAGCATGCGCTCGCGGGCTTCGGCAGAGAATTTGACTTCCTTGGCAGCCATGGGTTTTGTCAGCTCCTGCAAACTTGCCGTTGGGTTGGGGGGAAGGAAATGAGGGGGATGCGGCCCTCGATGCGATGGGAGTGTGGGGCCGCCGACGCGGCCTTACTTGTCCAGGACCCCCATGACGTCGCTCTCCTTCATGATGAGCAGCTCCTGCCCATCGATCTTCACTTCGGTGCCGGACCACTTGCCGAACAGAACCCTGTCGCCCTTCTTCACGTCGAGCGGGATGAGCTTGCCGGTCTCGTCGCGGGCGCCGGGGCCGCAGGCGACGATCTCGCCCTGCTGGGGCTTCTCGGCAGCGGTATCGGGAATGATGATTCCACCAGCCGATTTGGTCTCGGCGTCGACGCGGCGGACGGCCACGCGGTCGTGCAACGGACGGAATTTCATGAGGGAAGACTCTCCGCTTTTTCAGAGATGGACGGCCGGTACGGCCTCTGCCGGTACGGGATTGGAGCCTGGTAGCACTCACCGCAATTGAGTGCCAGCAAGCGCGGTTTCAGATAGACAAGGGCCGTGAGGCTGTCAAGGCGCGTGGGCGCAAAATTGTGCCCCCGTCTGGTGCAATCGCGCAAAAAAGCGCGGTTGCACCGAGCCGACCTCGCCAAGCGCAACGGCCCAGGTGGAGGGGCATCCCGCAATGCCGCTCCGCACGGCGGCCCGGCCGGACCGCTCATACAACACGGGCCGTGGCTTGGGCGACCCCTTGTGACAGGCGCCCTGCACCGGTACATGTCAGCGCCGTAGGCGTTTCCAGTCGGTTCCCCGAGGCGGCTCCACGGGCGGTCCCTCGCGGGCCGTCCCCAACGGCGCCGAGGCGGTCCCCATAGGGCGGTCGCAGACGGTCCCCAGGGTCCAAGGCCCCCCAAAGAGTGCACCCATGATCGAGCTGCTGCAATTCATCAACGTGGTCATCAACCTCTACATCTGGATCATCATCGCCGGCGCCATCATGAGCTGGCTGATCGCCTTCAACGTCATCAACCCCTACAACCAGTTCGTGCGCTCCCTCTGGATGGGTCTCAACGCCATCACCGAGCCGGCCCTGCGGCCGATCCGGCGCTTCCTGCCGGACCTGGGCGGCATCGACATCTCGCCCATGGTGCTGATCCTGATCTGCTGGTTCATCCAGATCGTGGTGCTGCCCAACCTGGCGAAGATGGTCGCGTAAATGGCGCCGCGCGCGTCGAGGCCAGCGTCGAGGCCTGTCCCGTGGCGCCCGGCCAAGGCGGGCCTCGTGCTGGCGGTGCGGGTGAGCCCCAGGTCGGCCCGCGACGGCATCGACGGGCTGGCCGAGACGCCCGAGGGGCCGGCCGTCAAGGTGCGCGTGCGGGCGGCGCCTGCCGACGGCGAGGCCAATGCCGCGGTGGCGGCGGTCGTGGCCCAGTGGCTGGGGCTGGCGGGCAGCCAGGTGACCGTGGCGCGCGGTCACAAGTCGCGCGTCAAGATGCTGGAGATCGGCGGCGAGCCCGGCGTGCTAGAGAAGCTGGTGGCGGCACGCATCGCCGCACTCGGCTGAGGACCACGAGCTGAGGACCACGAGGGGGGAGAGGATGGCCGGCGCCAGCATCATCGACGGCAAGGCGGTCGCGGCCCAGGTGCGGGCCGATGTGGCTGCCAAAGTGGCCCAGCGCGTCGCCCAGGGCCGCCCGGCGCCAGGCCTCGCCGTGGTGCTGGTGGGAGAGGACCCGGCCAGCCAGGTCTACGTGCGCAACAAGGCGCGCGCCACCCGCGAGGTGGGCATGGTCTCCATCGAGCACAAGCTGCCAGCCACCGCCGGCGAGGCGGAGCTCCTGGCCCTGATCGCCGAGCTTAACCGCCGGCCCGACGTGAACGGCATCCTGGTGCAGCTGCCGCTGCCCCGGCACATCGACTCCGTCAAGGTGATCGAGGCTATCGACCCGGCCAAGGACGTGGACGGGTTCCACCCCATCAACGTCGGACGCCTCGCTGCCGGCAGCAAGGCGCTCGCGCCCTGCACCCCCACCGGATGCCTGATCCTGGCCCAGTCGGTGCAGCGCGATCTGGCGGGCCTGGAGGCGGTGGTGATCGGCCGCTCCAACATCGTCGGCAAGCCCATGGCGCAGCTCCTGCTTGGGGCCAATTGCACCGTGACGGTGGCGCACTCGCGCACGCGCAATCTGCCTGACGTGGTGCGCCGCGCCGACCTGGCGATCGCCGCCGTGGGCCGTGCCGAGATGGTGCGGGGGGACTGGATCAAGCCCGGCGCCATCGTCATAGACGTGGGCATCCAGCGCGTGGCGGTGCCGGGTGGAAAGGACCGGCTGGTGGGCGACGTGGCCTACGAGGAGGCCAAGGCGGTCGCCGGCGCCATCACCCCGGTCCCCGGCGGCGTCGGCCCCATGACCATAGCCTGCCTGCTGCGGAACACCCTGCAGGCTGCCGAGACGGCGTAATCGCGCCCGACGCCCACACCCCTTTCCTTTCCAAATCCTGAACGCCGGCAAAAACGGCCGCCCTGTGGCGGCCCGGTGTCATAGTTGCGGCGCTGCCACAAGCGCACGTCATTGTCTATTCGATGTGCTTCAACCGATAGCTGATCTGCCTCGAATCACGGCATTCCGGCGGCACAACGACGGGGGAGAGGGGTTCTCATACCCGCGCGTTTTCACCAGGTGGCGGGCCTCATAACACCGAGAACAAGGCCGCCGGGCGTGCTGCGTAATCAAACGAACAGGATAGACGAAAAATGAAGCGACTCATTCTGGGCGTCGCGGCCGCCCTCCTGCTTTCCGCCGGCCCCGCCGCCGCCGACGGCATGCCCACCAAGGGTCGTGTTGCTGACCCCGTGGCTGCCGCCGGTCCCAACTGGAACGGCTTCTACGTGGGCGTCGGCATCGGCGCTGGCGCTATGCTGAATGATGTCTCGGTCGGTTTTGACCACCCCAAATTGCCGGAACTCTTCAGCTTTGATCGCCTCGGCGGTGAAGGCATCTTCGGCACCGTCACGATCGGCTATGATCGTGTAATCAGGCCGGGGTGGGTGGCGGGCATCTTCGCCGATTACGACTTCGGGTCGAATATGTCGAGCGATGTCTCGCTCTTTTTCGGGCTTCTGAACGGTTCGATCGACCATGAACATTCCTGGGCGATCGGCGGTCGCCTGGGTTTCCTGACCAATCCATCGACGCTTTTGTATGCGACGGCGGGCTACACCCAGGCTGAGTTCGACATCGGCTCCTCCGAGACTTTCAGTGGCTATTTTGTGGGGGCTGGTGTTGAAACCTTCTTGCGCGACAACTGGACGCTGAAGCTGGAATACCGGTTCTCACAGTTCGATGAAGAGAACTTCGGCGATTTCATCACGGTTGGCATTGATCCGTCGATGCACACCGCGCGTCTGGTTCTGAGCTACAAGTTCGGGCACCCCCATCACTGATCTGGCCGCCAGCCCGAGCGGGCGGCGTCCAGTCCAAGAGCTTCGTCCCGCGTAAACCATTGACTTGTCTTGCGGCTGGGTCGCGCTCGCG
>JBIOWI010000404.1:0-7381 GCA_044868325.1 Hyphomicrobiaceae bacterium | reverse complement strand
GGCCTGCCCGTCGTCTACGTCGGCTCCAAGACCGGGCGCGACGGCATCCACGGCGCCACCATGGCCTCCGCCGAGTTCGACGAGAAATCCGACGAGATGCGCCCAACGGTGCAGGTCGGCGACCCCTTCACCGAGAAGCTGCTGATCGAGGCGTGCCTCGAGCTGATGGCGAGCGACGCCATCGTCGCCATCCAGGACATGGGCGCGGCGGGCCTCACCTCCTCCACCTCCGAGATGGCCGACAAGGGCGGCGTGGGGCTGGAGCTGGAGCTAGACAAGGTGCCCCAGCGCGAGACCGGCATGACAGCCTACGAGATGATGCTCTCCGAGAGCCAGGAGCGCATGCTGATGGTGCTGAAGCCCGGCCGCGAAGCCGAGGCCGAGGCCATCTTCCGCAAGTGGGACCTGGACTTCGCCGTGATCGGCCACACGACCGATACCGGGCAGCTCATCGTCAGGCACAAGGGCGCGGTGGAGGCCGACTTGGCCGTCCACACGCTGGCCACCTCGGCGCCCAAGTACGAGCGGCCCTGGGTGCCCACTGTGCCGCCCAAGATCATCCTGGGCGAGTGGGTGCCGGCGCCCAACTCCATGCTGGGCACGCTCAGGGCCATGCTGGGCGGCCAACACCTCTCCTCGCGCCGCTGGATCTGGGAGCAGTACGACCGCACGGTGATGGGCGACACCGTCGGCCGTCCCGGCGGCGACGCGGCGGTGGTGCGCGTGCATGGGACGAACAAGGGGCTAGCCGCCACCTGCGACGTGACCCCGCGCTACGTGCTGGCCGATCCCGTGATGGGCACCAAGCAGGCCGTGGCCGAGGCCTGGCGCAACCTGATCGCCGTGGGCGCCGACCCGCTCGCCATCACCGACAACATGAACTTCGGCAACCCCGAGCGGCCCGAGGTGATGGGGCAATTCGTGGGCGCCGTGCAAGGCATGGCTGAGGCCTGCCGGGTGCTGAGGTTCCCGGTCGTGTCGGGCAACGTCTCGCTCTACAACGAGACCAACGGCGTGGCGATCCCGCCCACCCCGGCGATCGGCGGCGTCGGCCTGGTGCCGGACTTGCGCCGCACGGCGGGCATCGCTCTGAAGGCCGAGGGCAACCTCCTGGTGCTGATCGGCCGCGAGGCCGGCCACCTGGGCCAGTCGCTCTACCAGCTGCACGCCACCGGCCGCAGCGAGGGCGCGCCTCCTCCGGTGGACCTCGCCGACGAGATCAAGGCCGGCAACCTGGTGCGCGCCCTTATCCGCGAGGGAAAGGTGGGCGCCGTGCACGACGTATCGGACGGCGGGTTGCTGGTCGCCATCGCCGAGATGGCCCTGGCGGGCGGCGTCGGCGTCCAGCTCTACCCCTACGAAGGTAAGCTCCCCGCCCACGCCGCCTGGTTCGGCGAGGACCAGGGCCGGTACGTCCTGGAGGTGGCGCCGGAGCTGGCCGAGGAGGTGACGGAGCGCGCGCGGCTGCTGGCACTGCCGGCGCGGGTGGTGGCGCTGGTCGGCGGCGATGCGCTCACGCTGAAGGACGAGGCCGCGCTGCCGTTGGGCGATCTGCGGGCGACCCACGAGGGCTGGCTGCCGCACTTTATGACGAGCACAACGTGATTGCGTGCACACCTATGTTCCGCTAATGTTCTCGCGCCCGGCCTCAACTGCTTGCTACGGAGCGTCCATGGCCGACAATCTCAGCAGTCTCGTGCTTGAGCACTTGCGCCACATCCGCTCGAAGGTCGATTCCATCGACGAGCGCGTGGGCCGCGTGGAGCTGCGCCTCACAGCAGTCGACGGGCATCTAGGCGGCCTGTTGCTTGCGGAATACGGCCAAAGCGCCGAGATCGACAAGATCGAGCAGCGCCTCGATCGTATCGAGCGACGCCTCGAGCTTGCCAACTAGACAAAGCCGGCGCCGTCAGCCGCCGCTGGGATTTTTGCCGCGCGGGCTTTAACACCTGGCGCCGGAACCATCCTCCTGGGCGGCGGGAGCAAGAAGGGCCAAGCCGCCGACATCAAGGCGACGAAGGCGTGCTGGCAGGACTATCGCAATCGCAAGCGGAAATGGCCAATGGCTTTGACACGCGACTTCAGGGACACGGTCCAGGCCCGCGCCAGGCGCGATGCGGCCTTTCGCAAGGCGCTTCTCACAGAGGCCATCGACTGCATGCTCGCCGGAGATGTAGACACCGGCAAAGCCGTCCTGCGCGACTACATCAACGCCACAGTGGGCTTCGCGGAGCTCGGCGCAGCGACGCGCAAGTCCCCCAAGAGCCTGATGCGCATGCTGGGGCCGGAGGGCAATCCGCAAGCCAGCAATCTCTTTGAGATCGTCGCCTACCTGCAAGAGCGCGAGGGCTTCCGCCTGACCACCCGGATGACCGCAACGGTGCCGGACGTGCGCGCGCCCGGCTTCGCCGAGGAGGCGCACCGTCAGTCGCTGGCAGTTGCCAGGAGCCGGCACGCGAAGGCCGAGCAGGACTTCATCGACGCGATCTCCGATCGTAGCGACGAATAAAGGCGCGGCGAGATCTGGACCGCCTCTGCGGCACAGGACTATGCGGGCAAGCCGCGCCCTGTCGTGATCCTGCAGGACGACCGCTTCGACGGGACGGCGTCGGTTACCATTTGCATTTTCCTCGGTTTGGCAGGGGCGCAGCGAAGCGGATGACCAAGGCTGCGCGTGCGCGCCCGCTGCGGCCGCGGAGGCTACGGCTTCGCTCCGTCCGCCGCCCGATCCGCCGGTCCGTCCTCGCGCTTCTCCGCAGGCAGAAACGTGACTTCCAGGCCCAGCCCGGCAGCGAAGCTCCTGAGCCAGGCGCGGCCGGCAGCGCGGCCGAGGCAGCCTGCCACTATGGGCGCGCACTCGCGCCGACAGCCCGAATGCGGCGGCGGTCCGCACTCGCGGATCAGGTTGGCGTAGCCGACGCAGTTGCCGTCCCGCGCGCGGTAGCCCGGCCCGCCCTTGCAGCCGCAGCCCCGGCAAGGCGCCATGCACCGGCCGCTACCCTTGATCTGTGCGGCGACGCTCCTCGCCAACGGCTCGCTCACGACGGGGCAGACGGGCCACTGGTCCTCGTCGCCCCTCTCCTGTGCCCAAGCGGCCAGCGCCGGAACCGCCACACAAAGGGTCAGCGCAACCCAACGCACGAAAGCAGCCCTCTGATCGAATTCCGTGGTATTGCGACGTCCAAAGACACAACGTGCAAAGATACCGCTTGACTGCAACATGCCTGTTCAGGCATGTTGGGGAGGCTCCAAGATGGCAGAGCGGCCGCCGAAGCCTGTGCGCTGGGTTGGCAGCAGCAAGGACGATCTCAGCGCTTTTCCCGATGACGTCAAGCGCCGCGTCGGTGGGGCCCTTTGGGACGCGCAGCTGGGAGGCAAGGCACCGTTTGCCAAGCCTCTGAAAGGCTTCGGCGGGGCGGGCGTGCTGGAGGTCGTGGACGACTTCGACGGCGATACCTATCGCGCGGTCTATACCATCCGCTTCGCCGGGGTCGTCTACGTTCTGCATGCGTTTCAGAAGAAATCGAGGCGAGGCATCGCCACGCCGAAGGCCGACATCGATCTCGTCGTTCAGCGGCTCAGGCGCGCCGAAGAGGATTACAGACAATGGCTAGGAGACGCGAGGCTGAGGAGAATGCAGTAACCGAGAGCAGCGGCAACGTGTTCGCCGACCTCGGCTTTGCAGAGCCTGAGGAGGAGCTGGTCAAGGCTCAGCTTGCCAGCCAGCTCCGCGCCATACTTCGGCGCCGCCGGCTCACGCAGGCGGCTGCCGCCGAACTCATGGGCATCGACCAACCCAAGGTCTCCGCCCTCGTCAACGGGCGCCTTGCCAACTTCTCCAGCGAGCGCCTGATGCGGCTGCTGACGGCGCTCGGGCACGATGTCGAGATCTCGGTGTCCCCCGAGCCGCGTCTGCATACGCCCGGCCGCATACGCGTCGGCAGCGCGATCACGTACCCCGAGCCGGCGAGCCCGAATGCCGCGCGCGGTCCGGGCTTCAGCGAGGCGGCGCCCGATCTCCCCGCCCGAGCCGAGCGCCGCAGGCGCCGGTCTTGACGGGGAGCGCCGTGCAGCCGTCGCCGAGCCGCGACGGCGGCACCGGCAAGACCATCCTCGACGCCGTCGTGTCCGGCCGTCTGGGCCTGCCGGACATGGAGACATGCGTTACAGTGTCAGACCCGGAGGTCTGACACCTCAGCGCGGAGGAGGCCCGAGTAGGCGGCCAGGGCGCCGGGGGTCAGCTCGGCGGCGAGCAGGCGGTTGGGGTCCACGGGGCCGGGCAGCAGGATCTGGCCGGTGGGCACGCGGCGGAAGCCGAGGCGGGCGTAGTAGGGCTCGTCGCCCACCAGCACGACCAGGGCGATGCCGGCGGCGCGGGCCTCCTCCAGGGCGGTGCCCACGAGGCCGCGGCCGTAGCCGCGGTTGGCCAGCTCGGGTTCGACGGCCAGCGGTCCCAGCAGCAGGGCGCCGCCCCGGCCGCCGATGCTCACCTCCGTAAAGCGCACCGCCGCCACCAGGCGGTCGCCGAGCAGGGACACCCGGCAGAACGGCGAGAACCCCGCCGGCGCCTCCTCGCGCACCCGGTAGGCCGTGCGGGCGAACCGGCCGGGACCCATGGCGCGCGCATTGAGCGCGGCGATGGCGGCGCGGTCCTCCGGCTGGGCGGGGCGAATGGTGGGCGGCTCGGACATTCCGGGCAATAGCGACGGCAGGGGGCCAGCTGGCAGGCTCCGGCCCCGCTCCCGCTACTCCGCGGCCTGCTTGAGTATGGGGGCGGCGGCCAGCACGTCGGCGTCCACATGGGTCTCGAACTTGGCGAAGTTGGCGCGGAACATGTCGACCAGCGCGCGGGCCTGGGCGTCGTAGGCGGCCTTGTCGGACCAGGTCTCGCGCGGGTTGAGGATGGCCGGGTCCACGCCCGGCAGGGCCAGCGGCACCTGGAACCCGAACAGCGGGTCGGTGCGCATGGGCTGGGAGGCGAGCGCGCCCGACAGGGCGGCGTCGAGCAGGGCGCGGGTGGCGGCAATGGGCATGCGCCGGCCGGTGCCGAACTTGCCGCCGGTCCAGCCGGTGTTGAGGAGCCAGCAGCTGACGCCGTGCCTGGCGATCAGCTCGCGCAGCATGTTGCCGTAGACTGAAGGGTGGCGCGGCATGAAGGGGGCGCCGAAGCAGGTCGAGAAGGTGGCCTGCGGCTCTTTGCCAAGGCCCTTCTCGGTGCCCGCCACCTTGGCGGTGTAGCCTGACAGGAAGTGGTACATGGCCTGGCTTGGAGAGAGCCTGGCGATGGGCGGCAGCACGCCGAAGGCGTCGGCGGCCAGCATGACGAGGTTCTTGGGGTGCCCGGCCACGCCCGTGGGGCTGGCGTTGGGGATGAACTGCATGGGGTAGGCGGAGCGGGTGTTCTCCGTGAGCCGGCCGTCGTCGTAGTCGGGAACCCGCGTCGCCGGGTCCAGGATCACGTTCTCCAGGACCGTAGCGAAGCGGTTAGTGGCAGCCCAGATGATGGGCTCGGCCTCGGCGGAGAGGCGGATGGTCTTGGCGTAGCAGCCGCCCTCGAAGTTGAAGATGCCATCCGAACCCCAGCCATGCTCGTCGTCGCCCAGGAGCGTGCGCTTGGGGTCGGACGACAGGGTGGTCTTGCCGGTGCCGGAGAGGCCGAAGAAGATGGCCGAGCGGCCCGCGTCGTGCACGGCCGCCGAGCAGTGCATGGGCATGACGCCGGCCTCGGGCATCACGTAGTTGAGGTAGGTGAACACCGACTTCTTGGTCTCGCCAGCATAGGAGGTGCCGCCGATCAGCACGAGCTTGCGGGCGAAGTTGCAGGCGATCACCGTCTCGGTGCGCACGCCGTGGCGCTTGGGATCCGCCCGGAAGGAGGGCAGGTTGACGACCGTGAAGCCGGGCGTGAACGCCGCCTTCTCCGTCTCGGGCACCTTGCGCAGGAGGTGACGGATGAAGAGCGCGTGCCACGCGTACTCCAGGTAGATGCGGGCGTTCAGGCGATGCGCAGGGCTTGCGCCGGCGTGCAGGTCCTCCACGAACAGCTCGCGCGTGGCGGCATGCGCCTGGAAATCGGCCCAGAGCGCCTCGAAGTGCTCCGGCGACATGGGCTTGTTATTGTCCCACCAGATGACTGGATCGGTGGCGGCGTCGCGGACGATGAACTTGTCCTGCACGGAGCGGCCGGTGTGGACGCCCGTCTCCACCGCCAGCGCACCCGCCGCGGTCAGCCGTCCCTCGCCGCGGGAAATGGCCAGCTCGATCAGCTCGGCATCGCTGGCGTTGCGCTTCGCCTTGGTGGCAAGGCCGGAGAAAAAGGCGTCTTTCGTCATGTGCGGACCGCTGCTCGTAGAAAAAGAAGGGTAGTCGCCATGCCGACCTTACGGGCGGCAAAGCCTGGGATTTCCTCCGGGCCGCCGTGGAAAAAGCGGAGGCGCGAGTCTACACAACCCGGTGGCTCTTGTGGGGGAGAAACGCCCACCGGAGGCCATCGCAGTTGTACCGAATCTGTTTAACGAAGCGGGAAATCGGCCAGAAGCTCACCAAACGCCGCAGATCTTGTGCTGCGTTGCAGCGAGAGCCGGTTGAAGACGATGAGCGCGCAGCCGGTGGAAAGCGGTCCACGCTCCGCATCCCGGCGGTGCTCCCCGGCATATGCGACAGCGAGCGCGATAGCGGGATTGCTGGCAGAACGGGTCGAAGCACACAGTTGCGGACGCCGGGTACGACCACCGCCGGAGAAATAAAATTTCAATCCAGACGCTAGGGAACACCGGGTGTGCGGCCGATGCTGCACTGCGCTCGGTTGCAATCGGCGGCGGGGGCGCGTAAGGATGGCTTGACTTGCACTGGTGGAGTGCAGCAGGCGCAAACCTGACCCCGCCCGCAACACGGAGGGCGGCCGTCCTGTTCGGGCTCACCAGGAACCGGGGATCGACAGGTGTCGCGTCATGGATGGGGACAAGCGCCGCGGCGGCGTGCCGGGGCACTTGGCTCTCACACCGGCCCATGCGTCAATTCGCAGGCCACGCCCCGTCCAGGGGATGTGTGTGCGATGGGGGGCGTGGGCGCGCGACCGACGGCCAGGGAAACAGCATGAAAGAGAAGAGCACGATCGCCCTTGTCGATGACGAGCGCAATATCTTGACCTCGCTCAGCATCGCGCTGGAGGCCGAGGGCTACAAGGTGCGCACCTATTCCGACGGCGCCGCCGCGCTGGAGGCCTTGTCGGAGGAGCCGGCCGACCTCGCCATCCTCGACATCAAGATGCCGCGCATGGACGGCATGGAGCTGCTCCGCCGCCTGCGCCAGCAGACCGACATGCCGGTGATCTTCCTCACCTCCAAGGACGAGGAGATCGACGAACTGTTCGGCCTCAAGA
>JBIOWI010000403.1:0-4234 GCA_044868325.1 Hyphomicrobiaceae bacterium | reverse complement strand
AGCGCGGCGAAGGCCTGTTCGAGCCGAAGCCCGTGAAGCTGGGCCTCAGGAGCGACGGCTTCATCGAGATCCGCGAAGGCCTCAAGACGGGCGAGAAGGTGGTGGTGACGGCCAATTTCCTGATCGACGCCGAAAGCAACCTGCGGGCCGCGCTCAAGAGCTTCACCGCCGATGGGCCGACCCCTGGGGCGGAGACCAAGAGATGATCGCCGCGCTGATCCGCTGGTCCGCCAAGAACCTCGTGCTGATCCTCATCGCGGCCGTCCTGGCGACGGGTGCGGGCGTCTATGCGCTGCGGCACGTGCCACTCGACGCCATCCCCGACCTCTCGGACACACAGGTCATCATCTACACCGAGTATTCCGGCCAGGCGCCGCAGGTGATCGAGGACCAGGTCACCTATCCGCTCTCCACGGCCATGCTGTCGGTGCCGAAGGCGCGGGTGGTGCGCGGGTTCTCGTTCTTCGGCGTGTCGTTCGTCTACGTCATCTTCGAGGACGGCACCGACATCTACTGGGCGCGCTCGCGGGTGCTCGAGTATCTCTCGGCGGCGGCACGTACCCTTCCCGCCGGCGTGACGCCCTCGCTCGGACCGGACGCGACCGGTGTCGGCTGGGTCTACCAGTACGCCCTCACAGCCGACAAGCGCTCGCTCGCCGAGCTGCGCTCAACGCAGGACTGGCAGGTGCGGTTTGCCGTCGCCAGGGCCGAGGGCGTGGCCGAGGTCGCCAGCCTGGGCGGCTTCGTCAAGCAGTACAGCGTGGTGGTCGATCCGCGCCGGCTCAGGGCGTTCGACATCCCGCTCGACAAGGTGCGCAACGCCATCCGCGCCTCCAACATGGACGTGGGCGGCCGCGTGGTCGAGATGGCTGAGGCCGAGTTCATGGTGCGCGGGCGCGGCTACCTGCGCGGCATCGAGGATATCGAGCAGATCGTCCTCAAGTCGGAAGGCGGCGCGCCCGTCCTCGTGCGCGACGTGGCCCGCGTCGAGCTGGCTCCCGACGAGCGGCGCGGCGTCGCCGAGCTCAACGGCGAGGGCGAGGTCGTCTCGGGCATCGCCGTCCAGCGCTATGGCCAGAACGCGCTCTCGGTGATCGAGAACGTCAAGGCGCGGCTTGCCGAGATCCTGCCGAGCCTGCCGGAGGGGACCAAGATCGTCCCGGTCTACGACCGCTCGGACCTCATCCATCGCGCCATCGATACCCTCAAGACGACGCTGATCGAGGAGAGCGTGATCGTCGCGCTTGTCTGCGTCGTGTTCCTGCTGCATGTGCGCAGCGCCTTCGTGGCCATCGTGACGCTGCCGCTCGGTATCCTGATCGCCTACATCCTCATGCATGCGCTGGGGATCTCCTCCAACATCATGTCGCTGGGCGGCATCGCCATCGCCATCGGCGCCATGGTGGACGCGGCGATCGTCATGATCGAGAACGCGCACAAGCACCTGGAGCGGGCACCGCCGGACAAGCCGCGCATCGAGATCCTCATCGAAGCCGCCATCGAGGTCGGGCCGGCGCTGTTCTTCTCCCTGCTCATCATCACGGTCTCGTTCCTGCCGATCTTCACCCTGGAGGCGCAGGAGGGGCGGCTGTTCAAGCCGCTGGCCTACACCAAGACCTTCGCCATGGCGGCGGCGGCGTTTCTGTCGGTGACGCTCGTTCCGGCCCTCATGGTGCTGTTCGTGCGCGGGCGGATCGTGGCCGAATCGCGCAACCCCGTGAACCGGCTCCTGATTTGGGTCTATCGCCCGATCATCTGGGGCGTCCTGCGCGCCAAGATTCTCACCATCATCGTGGCATTGGCGGTGCTGGGAGCCAGCGCCTGGCCGGCAACAAAGCTGGGCGCGGAGTTCATGCCCAACCTCAACGAGGGCACGCTGTTCTACATGCCGACCACGCTGCCGGGCCTGTCGGTCACCGAGGGCGCGCGCCTCCTCCAGATCCAGAACAAGATCATCAAGAGCTTTCCGGAGGTTGAGAGCGTTCTCGGCAAGGTCGGGAGAGCCGGCACCGCCACCGACCCCGCCCCCCTGGAGATGTTCGAGACCATCATCAACCTGAAGCCCGAGGGCCAATGGCGGGCGGGGATGACCATCGACAAGCTGACCAACGAGCTGGACAAGGCCCTGCAGTTCCCCGGCGTCTCCAACGCCTGGACCATGCCGATCAAGGCCCGCATCGACATGCTGGCGACCGGCATCCGCACCCCGGTCGGGGTCAAGGTCATGGGCAAGGACCTCGCCGTGATCGAGAAGCTGGCGCGCGAGATCGAGGCGGCGATCAAGACCGTGCCGGGGACATCCAGCGCCTTCGCCGAGCGCATCATCGGCGGCTACTACCTGGAGATCGAGCCCGACCGCACCCAACTCGCCCGCTACGGCCTGATGATCGGCGACGTGCAGCAGGTGGTCGCGTCGGCGATCGGAGCGGAGACCATCACCACCACCGTGGAAGGACGCGAGCGCTACAATGTCAGCCTGCGCTATCCGCGCGACGTGCGCTCCGACCCGGACGCCATTGCGCGCGAAGTGCTGGTGCCTCTGGAGAGCGGCGCGTCGGTTCCGCTGGGTCAGGTTGCCAAGATTAAGCTGGTGCAGGGGCCGGCATCGATCCGCACGGAGAATGCGCAGCTCGCGGCCTACATCTTCGTCGATGCGCGCGAGCGCGATCTGGCGAGCTACGTCGAGGACGCCAGGCGGGCCGTGGCCGAGAAGGTGACCTTTCCCCAGGGCTACTACGCGGTCTGGAGCGGCCAGTTCGAATATTACGAGCGCGCCAAGCAGCGCCTGGCGATCGTGGTGCCGCTCACCTTGGTCATCATCCTCCTGCTCCTCTACCTCAACTTCCGCCGCATGACCGAGACGCTGATCGTCATGCTGTCCCTGCCGTTCTCGCTGGTCGGCGGGCTGTGGCTGATGTGGTGGCTGGGCTTCAACCTGTCGGTCGCCGTGGCCGTCGGGTTCATCGCCCTGGCGGGCGTGGCGGCGGAGACCGGCGTGGTGATGCTGATCTATCTCGACAGCGCCTTGAAGCACCGCCGCGCCCTTGCCGAGGCGGAGGGGCGCGGCCTCACGCGCGAGGACCTCTACGCCGCCATCATGGAGGGCGCGGTCGAGCGCGTGCGGCCGAAGATGATGACGGTGGTCGCCATCACGGCGGGGCTGCTGCCGATCCTGTGGAGCACCGGCACCGGCTCGGAGGTCATGCAGCGCATCGCCGTGCCGATGATCGGCGGCATGGTGTCCTCGACCCTGCTGACGCTCGTCGTCATCCCGGCCATCTATGCGCTGGTCAAGGGAGCGCGGCTGCCGAGAACATCCGCAGGCGAGGCAAATGCGTAAAGCTATGCCAGTCATCCAAGCGCCTGGACGACCGTGTCAGCGTCGGTCACGACGGCGACGTTCTGAAGCGCGAAATTGATCGAGGCGTTGTGCCATTCCGCATTCATCGTCGAGCAGCAGTCTTCCGGCACGATCATGAAGTAGCCCTTGTCGGCGCCGGTGCGGGCAGTGTGCTCCACCGACATGTTGGTCCAGGCGCCGGTGTTGATGATCATGTCGCGGCCGGTGGCCTTGAGGATCGTCTCCAGCCTGGTGCCTTCCCAGGCGCTCATGCGCATCTTCTCGACCACGAAATCGCCGGCCCTGGGCTCCAGCCCGGGCACCGGAGCGGCGCCCCAGCTGCCGCGCACCAGGGCCTTGCTGTCGACCAGGCCCTCGAACAGGGGCGCGTTGAGAGTGACGCCGGGGGCGCCTGGCTCGACAACGAACCAGACATGGACGATGACGACGCCGCGGGCGCGCGCCGCCTCCGCGAGGCGGCGGACATTGTCCACCACGCGCTGCTGGCGGGCGTGGGCGGGCGCGCCCGAGTCGGCGAAGGCGCCGCCGTCCATGACGACGTCGTTCTGCAGATCCTGGATGATCATGGCGCAGCGCTGCGGGTCGAGGCGCATCCCACCCTGGGTCAGCTTGGGTGCTGGCGCAGAGGTGTCGCTGCTTGTGCCGCCGTTGCGCCTGCCGCTCATGTAGGGCTCGTGGCGTGGCCCGACCTTGGTGGGGATCGCGTACACCGAGTGCGTTGCCGTCAGATAGAGCGTCCGGAAATCTGGCCCGCCCCATGCCAGGTTGGCGACCTGCTCGGGCAGGCGCAGCTTGCCGAGAACCTCCCCGCCGGAGCTATAGACCCAGACACCGCCGGGCGCGGTCACCCAAACGTTGCCGCGCTGGTCGCAC
>JBIOWI010000402.1:0-5609 GCA_044868325.1 Hyphomicrobiaceae bacterium | reverse complement strand
CTCGGCAGTCTCAAGGAACGGCTCCAGGCCATCAATCGGGAGACAGGGGCCACCTTTGTGGTCATCGAGCACAACATGGAGTTCGTCATGTCGCTGTGCTCGCGCATTCTCGTGCTCGCCGAGGGGCGGCTGATCGCCGAGGGCACACCCGAGGTCGTGCGGCGCGACCCCAAGGTGATCGATGCATATCTCGGACATTAGGGCCCCGATCGTGACCAAGCCCGAATTCATCCTGTCGCTTCGGGAGGTCGTTTCCGGATACGGCAAGATGACGATCCTCAACGGTGTCACAGCCAGCATCCGACGCGGTGCCATCACTACGGTGATCGGCCCCAACGGCGCCGGCAAGTCGACCATGTTCAAGACTATCTTCGGCCTGCTTCCGGTCCGCGCGGGCAGGATCGAATTCGAGGGCCGCGACACAACCAACCTCGCGCCGCGGCGGATGATCGATGCCGGCGTGTGCTACGTGCCCCAGGGGCGCAACATCTTTCCCGAGCTTTCGGTTCTCCACAATCTCGAGCTCGGCGGAGTTGCGCTGGCCGACCGGCGGCGTCTTACCGCGCGCGTCGAGGAGATGCTGGAGCGCTTTCCCGTGCTGCGCGAGAAGGCGCGCGCGCAGGCCTCAACCCTCTCCGGCGGCCAGCAGAAGCTCCTCGAGGTGGCGCGCGGTCTGCTGCTCGACCCCAAGCTGATGCTGATCGACGAGCCTTCGATCGGCTTGTCGCCGATCCTCGTGGAGGAGGTGTTCTCGATCCTTCGGGACCTGCGCGACCGGGGCGTCACCATCATGCTCATCGAGCAGAATGCCAAGCGGGCACTGCAGATTTCCGACTACGGCCTCGTGCTGGAGCAGGGCCGCGCACGCATTGAGGATGCGGCAGCAAGCATCCTCGCCGATGCCCGCATCGCCCAGCTCTTCCTCGGCGGCGGACTGCAGCAGCAGATCGGTGCCGGCACATGAATGGGCAGCGCATGCTCGTGGGCCTGATCGGCGCCAACATCGGCAAGTCGCTGTCGCCGGCTCTGCACGAGGACGCGTTCTCTGCCGCCGGCATCCGCGGCCACTACCACCTCATGGACCTCGATCGGCTCCCCAGGCGCCGCCTCGATGACCTCCTCTGCGCCGCACGCGATGCGGGCTTCGCGGGGGTCAACATCACCTATCCCTGCAAGGAGGCGGTCCTGCCGCTGCTGGACGACCTGTCTGCCGAGGCCCGGTCGATCGGCGCGGTGAACACGGTAACCATCGATCGGCATGGCCGCACCAAGGGATACAACACCGACCGCACTGGTTTTCGGCGCGCATTCGAGGAAAGCCTCGGCCGCATCGACGGTGACACCGTCGTGCTCATCGGGGCCGGCGGCGCAGGCCGCGCCGTGGCGTTCGCGCTTTTCGACCTGGGGGCCGCTTCGGTGCTTGTTCACGACACGGACGCCGGACGGGCGCAGGCGCTCGCGGCCGCGCTGGGGAGTGGGCGCTGCCGCATCGAAGCCGACCCGGCGCTGGCGCTGCGCAAGGCGGCCGGCGTCGTGAACGCCACGCCGGTCGGCATGCTCGGGTTCCCGGGCAACCCCGTTCCCATGCATGCGGTGGAGCGGCGCCACTGGGTGGCCGATGTGATCTACACACCGCTGGAGACTGAGCTCATCAAGGCCGGCCGCGCCAAAGGGGCGCGCGTCGTCAACGGCGCCGGCATGTGCGTCCATCAGGCAGCGGAGGCGTTTCGGCTGTTCACGGGCATTGAGCCGGACATAGCCCGTCTGCATCGCGCCTTCCGCGAGGCCGCTGCGGTCCGGGAGGGAACGCCCAAGGGAATAGCAGAAATCGACAGAGGCTGAGCCATGAAGACCTCGATCGCCACCGTGTCGTTGAGCGGCAGCCTGGGCGAGAAGCTGGAGGCCATAGCCGCCGCCAGGTTCGATGCGGTCGAGATCTTCGAGAACGACCTCCTGTCCTTCAACGGCACGCCGGCGGATGTGCGCCGGGCTGTCAAGGACCTGGGCCTCGAGGTGGTCACCTTGCAGCCCTTCCGGGACTTCGAAGGCCTGCCGGACGAGAAGCGCACCCGCACTTTCGCGCGCGCCGAGCGCAAGTTCGACCTCATGCAGGAGCTGGGCTGCGGCCTGCTCATGATCTGCAGCAACGTCGCACCAGACTCGCTCGGCGGCATCGACCGCGCCGCAGCCGACCTTCACGCGCTCGGCGAAAGGGCCAAGGCGCGCGGCCTGCGTGTGGCCTTCGAGGCGCTGGCCTGGGGGCGCCACATCAACGACTACCGCGATGCCTGGGAGGTCGTGCGCCGCGCCGACCATCCCAATGTCGGGCTGGTGCTCGACAGCTTCCACATCCTTGCCCGCAAGACCGACCTCAGCGCCATCCGCGCCATCCCGGGCGACAGGATCTTCCTCGTGCAGATCGCCGATGCGCCGCTGCTGCAGATGGACTACCTGTCCTGGAGCCGGCACTTCCGCAGCTTCCCCGGTCAAGGCGACTTGCCGGTTCTCGCGTTCATGGAGGCGCTCACCGCCACTGGCTACGACGGGCCGCTGTCACTGGAGATCTTCAACGATCAATTCCGGGCAGGCTCGGCCCGCAGCGTCGCTGTCGACGGTCACCGCTCGCTGCGCTACCTGCTCGACCGGCTGTCACTCCATACGGGGCGACCGCCTCGTGGCGCGCCCACATTGCCGCTGCGCGCGAAATGTCGTGGCGTCGCCTTCATCGAGTTTGCGGTGGATGAGGCCAGCGCACCGGGGCTCGAGGGGCTGCTGTCCGGCCTCGGCTTCCGCCGCGCCGGTCGCCACAAGTCCAAAGCGGTAACCCGCTGGGCCCAGGGAGCGATCAACCTGGTGCTGAACCGGGAAAAGGAGGGGTTCGCCCACTCCTTCAACATCACGCACGGCTCTGCCGTGTGCGCGATCGGGCTCGAGGTTGACGACGCCGCAGCGGCCTTCGATCGGGCAACCCTTCTGCTCGACCAGCCGTTCCGGCAGGCCGTGGGCCCAGGCGAGCTCGAGATCCCCGCGGTACGCGGCGTCGGCGGGAGCCTTGTGTACTTTCTCGACGCGAAGAGCGAGCTCGGGCGGGTGTGGGACATCGAGTTCCAGGACATCGGCGAGGACGGGTCGAAACCCGCCGGTCTCGCCGCCATCGACCACATCTCGCAGTCCATGCACTACGAGGAGATGCTGACGTGGCTTCTGTTCTACACCTCGCTGCTCGACGTGACGAAGACCCCCATGCAGGACGTCGCCGACCCTGGAGGACTCGTCAAGAGCCAGGTGATCCAGTCCGGTGACGGCGGCATCCGCATCATCCTCAATGCCTCGCAGAGCTATCGCACCCAGTCCTCGCGCTTCCTGACCGAGGTGTTCGGCTCGGGCGTGCAGCACATTGCCTTTGCCACCACCGACATGCTTGCGACCGTGGCGCGGCTGAAGGGGAACGGGATGCGGCTTCTCCCCATCCCGGAGAACTATTACGACGACCTGGAGGCCAAAGCCGACCTCCCGCCCGAGCAGATCGCGGCCTTCCGACAACACAACATTCTCTATGACCGGGATGGCGATGGCGAGTATCTGCAGGCGTACACCGACACCTTCGAGCATCGTTTCTTCTTCGAGATCGTCCAGCGCGTGCGGGGCTATGCCGGCTACGGGGCTGCGAACGCGCCTATCCGGCTTGCGGCGCAGGCACGGCTGGCGTCCGAGTAGCTGGCGCAAACTATGTTGCTGCGGCTCCCTTCTCGGCCCGCTCTGCGCGCTTCGCAGCCTTCTTCTCCCGCCTCTCCGCGTTGCGGCGCTGACGTTGCTTCGCCTGGATCTTCTTGCGCCGGGAATCCGCCATCTTGGGCATGTGCTCCTCATCCGTTGTTGTGTGTTGTTCCTGCCGCCTCACGTGGCGGTTAGCGATGCCTCGCCGATGCCGTCGAGCGCGAAGTTGAGGCGCTCGCCGGGGGCTATGTCCACCGTGGGGATGACGCTGCCGGTGATCACCACCATGCCCGCCGTCATCGGCCGGCCGCACTCGGCGGCCTGGTTGGCGAGCCAGGCGAGCGCGCCGAGCGGGTCGTCGGTCTGGCCGGTGCCGATCTCCCTGCCGTTGCTCCTGAGCGCGCCGGCGATGCCGTCGACGTCAAGAGTGGCAGGAAGGGGCTTGGCAGGCCCAAGGACGACGCCGCCGTTCCAGGCGTTGTCGGCGATGAGCGACAGCGCCTTGGAGGACTTGTAGTCGGCGAAGCGATCCTCGATCAGCTCGAAGGCCGCCATGACCTCGCTGACGGTGCCGCGCACGCTCTCGCGCGTATAGGGTTCGGCGGTCCCCGGCAGGTCGCGGCCGAGGCGCACCGCCAGCTCGCACTCGATGCGCACGTTGATGAAGTCGGCCTTGGCGATGGCCGCCGGAGAGGCGTAGACGCGGGCGGCGAAGATGGTGCCCATGCAGGGGTGGTCGATGCCCATCAGCTCCTGCATCACTTTGGTGGTGGTGGCGATCTTGAGGCCGGCGACGGGGCCGAGCCGCGGCTCCCACAGGTCCAACAGGGCCGCCTGAGCGGCATAAGCCTCTGCCACGGTCCTCGGCGCAACAGCCTCGGGCAGGTTCTGGTAGCGGGCTCGGGTGCGGTGCGCCTCGTCGATGTGGCGGCCTGCCTCGGTGGCTCGGGACGCGGCTCGGGACATTGGGGGGCTCGCTGCCGATTGGAGGTGCTCGCATCACCATAGCGCAGCCGCCGATCGTTTGGCCACCGGCTGCGGCGGATTCTGCTAGGCTGCCCGCACCCGGCTCCGCCTCGCAGGGATCGGCCATCAGGGAGGTCGTCATGAAACGCAGCACCGAGCGGTTCCTCACCACGCACACGGGAAGTCTGCCGCGGCCGGACGACCTGGTGCGCACGATGTACGCCAAGGAGGGGGGCGTGCCGGTGGAGCGCGCCGGGCTGGCGGCCAGGGTGAAGGCGGCGGTGGCCGAGGTGGTGGGGAAGCAGGTGGCGGCCGGCATCGACCTCGTTAACGACGGCGAGATGTCGAAGCCCAGCTATGCCACCTACATCAAGGACCGGCTCGACGGTTTCGGCGGCACCGGCAACACCTTCGTCTACCAGGACCTGGCGGAGTTCCCAAGATTGGCCCAGCGTGTGTTCGGCGATCCGGGCCGCTCGCGCCGCAAGACGCCCGCCTGCAACGCGCCCATCGCCGTGCGCGATGCCGAAGCCGCCGAGACCGACGTGGCCAACCTCAAGGCCGCTATCGGCAGCCGGCCGCCCGTGGAGGCGTTCATGAGCGCGGCCTCGCCCGGCGTCGTGTCGCTGTTCTTCCGCAACGACTACTACAAGGACCACGAGACCTACCTTCACGCCATCGCCGAGGCCATGCGGGCCGAGTACGACGCCGTGGCCGCCGCCGGCTTCGTGCTGCAGATCGACTGCCCGGACCTCGCCATGGGCCGGCATATCCAGTATGCCGACCTGAGCCTGGAGGAGTTCCGCAAGCGCGCCCGGAGCCACGTCGAGGCGCTGAACCACGCGCTGCGCAACATCCCGGCGGAGCAGCTGCGCATGCACCTGTGCTGGGGCAACTACGAGGGGCCGCACCACTGCGACGTGCCG
>JBIOWI010000401.1:0-20748 GCA_044868325.1 Hyphomicrobiaceae bacterium | reverse complement strand
GGCCGCCGTAGAAGGCCTTCTCCTTGGAGAACATGTGCATGGAGCCGCCCTTGCCCTTGGAGTAGCCCCCGCGGCGGCCCGTCAGCTCGGCCATCACGCCCTTGGGGTCCATGCCGCAGGCCAGCATATGGCCGTGGTCGCGGTAGGTGGTGATGACCTGGTCGCCCTCGCGGATCGTCATCTGCATGCCCACGACCACGGCTTCCTGGCCGATATAGAGGTGGCAGAAGCCGCCGATCAGGCCCATGCCGTAGAGCTGGCCGGCCTTCTCCTCGAAGCGGCGGATGAGCAGCATCTCGCGGTAGGCGAAGAGCTCCTGCTCGCGGGTGAAGGAGGGGATGGTGTGCTGGCCGTTGGGGCGGGACATTGGTACGGCAAACCCTGTGGATGTGGCGTAGGACATGACAGGCGTCGGCGACTAGCCTTGGGCCAAAAAGGTACAAGAAACCCTGCGGGCTGGCCAGCTGCGCCCTGTGCACGGGTGTCCGGCGATTCTAAGTCATTCGCCCACGATCACGACCCGGTCGGCTGGCCTGGCGAAGCCCAGCCGCTCTATAGCCAGCTCCTCGACAAGGTCGGGGTCACCCCCCTCCAGGAGCCGCACATCGTGAGCCAGGCGCGCACGCACGGCGTCGAGGCGGGCGATCTCGCTCTCCAGCACGCCAGCACGCTGGATCAGACGTGACCGGGCCTCGTAGCCGCGCCTGCCGCTGGTCGCGTGATAGGCGAAATATCCGATTGCCAGCAGACAGCAAAGCGAGACCAATGCTTGCCGCCGCCGGGCCTTGCGCCGATCATGCATGCGATCTACGCGGGACCTCGAGTGTGCCTGCCCCAGACATGGACGACATTGGGGCGACACTAGCGGGCGAGCGGTTAAGCCAGGGTAAAGGATGGTGCGCGGAAATGCGCGCGGGCCCATTCGGCAGTATAGGGGATTCGACGCGCCCGGCCGGCAAGTGGCACAGGCGAGGACAGAGGCTCAGCAAGGCAGAGGAGGAGCGACGATGGGAACCAACATCGGCTTTCGGCGGCCGGACGGCAAGGAGGCGACGGGCTATTTGGCGAAGGCCGGTCCCGCCAACGCTCCAGGTGTGGTGGTGATCCAGGAATGGTGGGGCCTGCAGGACCAGATCAAAGGCATGTGCGACCGCTTCGCGCTGGCCGGCTACGACGCCCTGGCGCCCGACCTCTACGCCGGCACGGTGGTGCCCTACCATGACAGGGACGCGGCCGGGAAGGAGATGGGCTCGCTCAACTTCCTCGACGCGACGGACAATACGGTGCGCGGGGCAGCGCAGCTCCTGCAGAAGAGCGGCGCCAAGGTGGGCCTCACCGGCTTCTGCCTGGGCGGCGCGGTGACCATCATCGGCGCCTGCCGCATCCCGGAGCTCTCTGCCGCTGTCTGCTTCTACGGCATCCCGCCGGAGAGCGTGGCGAAGCCCGCCGACATCAAGGTGCCGCTCCAGGCGCACTTCGCCAACCAGGACGACTGGTGCACCCCGGCCACCGTCGACGCCTTCGAGGCCGCGCTCAAGGCTGCCGGCAAGAGCGCCGAGGTCTTCCGCTACGACGCCTCCCACGCCTTCGTGAACGAGCAGCGCGACGTCTACGACCGCGCGGCGGCAGAGCTGGCGTGGGGGCGGACGCTCAAGTTCTGGGCCACTCATCTCGGGGGCTGACCGAAACCGCGGCGGGCGGCAATTGGGATGCCGCCCGATCTCTACCAAGGATCAGTAATGAACGCGCTCAGCCATATCCGCCAGATCGACTACACTGTCGTCTTTGCCCGCAACATGGAAGCGATGCGGCACTTCTACGAAACGGTCATGCAGTTTCCGCTGGTGCGTACTTTGGGCAATAGCTGGTTCGAGTACCGTGTCGGCTCCACGACCCTTGCGCTGACAATCCATGGCGGGAGATTCAACGATACGCCGCCTGCTCAAGGCGCGCTGTCGTTGCAGATGGCGTTCCGCGTCGCACCGCAGACGGTGGCCGACTGTGCGGCGGCGCTCGAAGCCAAAGGCGTCAAGCTCATCTCGCCGCTGACGGACCAACCCTGGGGGCATCGCACGATCTTCTTTCGCGATCCGGACGGCAACGTGCTGGAGATTTTTGCGGAGATCTGAGGCTGCCCGTGAACGGACGCCTACAGGTATGCAGGAATGCAAGCGCCTCGTCGACCTCAGGCAGAGCCCCGTCAGGTCGTCTCGATCCAGAACGATGAACCGCCGAAGGTCTCCCCCTTGCGGCACGCAGCGGCCATGACCTCGCCGGCGGGCGATTTGAACAGCTCCAGCGCATCCTTGCTCAGGGCGTCGTGGCGGGACACGAAATAGTTCGGCAAGACAACCCTGAAGGGCCTCTTCTCGCAGATCAGCATGGCTCCGAGAATGTACTGCTCCGAATAGAGACGCCCGGTCCAACTCTCCGGATAGTCGTCGGGCAAGAAGATATCGTGAATATGCACCAGAACTCCGCGCTTCAGCTTCGGCAGAACCTCGAGGAAGAACACGGTCACATCGGAGTTCTGGAACAGGCGATGCGATCCATCGAAGAACAAAAGGTCGCCTTCGTCCAGCTCGTCGAAAACGAGAAGGTCGCTGTCCTCCAATCGGCAACGGCTGACATGGTCGCAGAGCAAATCGATCTCGGCCCGCGGTTGCGGATCGATCGAGGTTATCTTTGTCCGCAGGCCCGCCTGCCGGATCGCATGGCGGGTGAACTTGGTCGAGTTGCCGGAGCCGATCTCGACGTAACGCTTGGGGTTCCGCTCGACGAGGAAGCACGTCAGGCAGGCGGCATCGAACGTATGGAACCAGATGTTGTCCCAATGAGGGGCCAGCGGCTCCGCAGGGTCCGGGTCGCTCTTGACGGTGCGCAGGATACCCCTGTGAGCGGCAAAGGAATGAAGAGTGGCTCTATACTCGTCGCAATGCCTCTCAAGCGCCTGCCGGATGTAGGGATTGGAGGGCTTCCGGTCTCCCCAGCGCATCTTGGGTTGAACGGGATAGTAATCGTCGACCGTGGCGCTCCAGCGGTCGGCGCGGCCGATCCGGTATCCCAGCGCGTTGGCCGCCTGCTGCAGCAATGCTTTCATGATCTCACCAGCTGGCTCCTTCACGCCACCGTTGCCAGGCCGTTGTTGAGCACCACCACGTCGCGCTCCACGGCGCGGGCGCGGAAGGAGATGCGCTCGGCCTCGGGCCATATCTCGGTGCGGATGGTCTCGCCAGGGAAGACCGGGGCGGAGAAGCGCACCTGTATGGACTTGAGGCGGGCCGGATCGCCACCGCAGCAGGCCTTGACGAGGGCGCGGCCTGCTACGCCGAAGGTGCAGAGCCCGTGCAGGATGGGTGACTTGAAGCCGCCGCCCGCGGCGGCCTTAGGGTCGGCGTGGAGCGGGTTGCGGTCGCCCGATAGGCGGTAGATGAGCGCCGAGTTGGCGTGGGTCTCAAGATCGACCGTGAGCGATGGCGCGCTCTCCGGCAGTCGGTGCGGGGCGGGCTGCGGACCGGGCTTGCCGCCCCAGCCGCCGTCGCCCCTGAGCATGGCGGTGGAGGCCATGGTGGCGATGGGTGCGCCGCTCGCTTTCTCCAGGATGGTGCGCTCGGCGTAGAGTATCGCGCCCTTCTCCTTGCCCTTGTCTAGCAGGTCCACGATGCGCGTGCGGCCGATCACGGTGCCCGCCGGCGGGATCGGCCGGTGCAGCGTGAGGGACTGCTCGCCGTGCAGCACCTTGCTGTAATCGGCGGTCGATGCATCGCTCTCCAGCCAGTTGCCGGGGTAGGCCAGCACCACCGCCATGGTGGGCAATGCGAGCAGGCCCTTCTCGTAGACGAAGCGCAGGTCGTCCGGCGCGTCGGGATCGGAGCCGCAGCCGAGCCCGAGGGCGTAGAGGATGGTGTCCTTCTCGGTGTAGGTGTGCTCGATCTCGGGGAACGTCCAGTTCAGGAGCTTCTGCGGGTCGAGCGGCATGGGGCGTTTCCTCTGGCGGCGCTTTGCATGTCACTGTTAACCAGAAGCCGCAGTGGCGCAACGCTCTGCCCATCGGTCTAGGCTGGCGGGCGCCAGGCGTAGAGCCAGTCGTAGCCGGCCATCAGCCACGGTCCCGGAGCGAGCGCCAGGACGGCGTCGCGTGCCCAGGAGAGGGGAGGGGCGAGGCGGTAGATGCGGCCCTGGCGCATGCTGGCGGCCTGGACGCGGCGGGCACGGGCGGCGCGTAGCGCCTCGAAGCGGGCGAGTGCCGCGGGAGCGTCCGGCATCGTCCGGATGCAGTCGGCGAGCACGATGGCGTCCTCCAGCGCCAGCGCCCCGCCCTGTGCCAGATAGGGCAGCATTGGATGGGCCGCATCGCCGAGCAGCACGACGCGGCCCCGGTGCCACGCGGGCAGCGTCGGCAGAGTATGGAGCGTCCATTCGCGCCACGCCGGGTCGCGACCCGGTGTTAGAGCCAGGGCCTGAGCGAGGCTGCCATGGAAAGGAGCCAACCGGTGCCGCAGGCGACCTGGATCGGCATGAGCGTCCCATCCGCGGCCCTGCCTCGCCTCGGCGTCGCGGGCGATGACGACGACGGCGATCTCGCCGCCCTGACGCACCGGGTAGTGGACGACGTGGGCCTTCCGGCTGAGCCAAAGGCGAACCGCGTCCGACGCGAGGCCGGCTGCCTGCGCCGCCGGGATCACCGTACGCATGGCGGTTGCTCCGGCGGGCTGTGGCGCACTACCGGGCGCCAGCGCCGGGCGCACCGCGGACCACAGCCCGTCGGCGCCAACCAGAATGGGTCCGGCCAGGCGACGGCCGGCGGTGTCGGCGACGGCGACCTCATTCGCGGATTGCGCCACCGCGGCCAGCTCGAAGCCGGTGCAAAGCTCGATCAGCGGCTCGGCGGCGGCTGCCGTGGCGAGGACGGCGTGCAGGTCGCCGCGATGGGCCACCCAATAGGGCGCGCGGTGGCGGGCCGCGATCCAGTGCCCAAGCGGCAGCCGCGCCAGGCGGCGCCCGCTGGAGCCCGCCATGACCTCGATGGCCTCCGGCTCGCCGACCCAGGGGCTCAGCGCGTCCGCAACCCCGAGGCATTGCAGGGCGCGCACGCCGTTGGGGCCAAGCTGGATGCCGGCGCCGGCGGCGGTGGGCGTCTGCTGGCGCTCCAGCACCATCGAGCGCCGACCGCGGCGGGCGAGGGCAAGGGCCAGCGCCAGCCCGCCGATGCCGCCGCCCGCGATCAGGATCGGGGCCGGGGCGGACATCGGGCTAGGTCTCCTCGGCGGCCGGTATACTGGCTCAGGACGCCGGCGCCGGCTCCCCGTCGGTCACGCGGCAGCCCGGCGGCTCGGTCTGGCCGGGCTCGAGGCGGTCGCTGAGGACGTAGAGCGTCGAGCAGTAGGGGCAGAGGATCTGGTTGTCGCTGCCCATGTCGAGATAGACGTGCGGGTGGTCGAAGGGCGGCCGGGCGCCCATGCACTGGAACTCCCTCACGCCGATGTAGATCTTCTCGGCGCCCTGGTCGTTGGCGAAGTGGGGGACGAGTTGATCGGCCATGGGCATTGCCTTGCTGGACTGGTGCGGGCGCGACCATAGCGACCCGTCGCACCGGACGATAGAGGCCGAGACCGGGAGCGCCAACAGGGCGCAGGCAGTCACTCCGCCGCCTGCTTCAGCGCCGCTTGGCGCTTGTCGATGCGGGCCTCGATCTCGCTGCGGAAGTGGCGGATGAGGCCCTGGACCGGCCACGCCGCGGCGTCGCCCAGAGCGCAGATGGTATGGCCCTCGACCCTGGTCGAGACGTCCCACAACAGGTCGATCTCGCGCTTCTCGGCCTCGCCGCGCTCCATGCGCTGGAGCACGCGCCACATCCAGCCGGCGCCCTCGCGGCAGGGGGTGCACTGGCCGCAGCTCTCGTGCTTGTAGAAATAGGCGATGCGGCGGATGGCGGCGACGATGTCGGTGGACTTGTCCATGACGATGACGGCGGCCGTGCCCATGCCCGACTTGAGCTTCGACAGCGTGTCGAAATCCAGGGGGAGGTCCTGGCACATGTCCGCCGGCAGGCACGGCATGGACGAGCCGCCGGGGATCACGGCGAGCAGGTTGCCCCAACCGCCGCGCACGCCGCCGGCGTGGCGCTCCAGGAGCTCGCGCAGGGGAATACCCATCTCCTCCTCGACCACGCAGGGCTTCTCGACGTGGCCGGAGATCTGGAACAGCTTGGTGCCGGTATTGTTGGGCTTGCCGATGCCGGCGAACCAGGTCGCGCCGCGGCGCAGGATGTCCGGCACCACCGCGATCGACTCGACGTTGTTGACGGTGGTGGGCGCGCCGTAGAGGCCGACATTGGCCGGGAACGGCGGCTTGAGCCGGGGCATGCCCTTCTTGCCCTCCAGGCTCTCTAGGAGCGCCGTCTCCTCGCCGCAGATGTAGGCGCCGGCGCCGTGATGGACGTAGAGGTCGAAATCCCAGTCGTGGATGTTGTTCTTGCCGATCAGCCCGGCCTCATAGGCCTCGGCGACAGCGGCTTCCAGGCGCTCGCGCTCGCGGATGAACTCGCCGCGCACATAGACATAGCAGGCGTGCGCCCGCATGGCGAACGAGGCGAGCAGCGCGCCCTCGATGAGGAGGTGCGGGTCGTGCCGCATGATCTCCCGGTCCTTGCAGGAGCCGGGCTCCGACTCGTCGGCGTTGATGACGAGGTAGCTGGGGCGCGGGTCGCTCTTGGGCATGAACGACCACTTGAGCCCCGTGGGGAAGCCGGCGCCACCGCGGCCGCGCAGGCCCGAGTTCTTCACCTCGGAGACGATCCAGTCGTGGCCCTTCTCAATCAGCGCCTTGGCGTTGTCCCAGGCGCCGCGCGCCCTGGCGCCGGCGAGCCCCCAGTCCTGGAAGCCGTAGAGGTTCCTGAAGATGCGGTCCTTGTCGCTAAGAGCCACGGCGGTCGGTCCCTACTTGGCGTAGTCCAGGAGCGTCGTCGGCCCACCCTCGGGGCAGGAGGCATGGCGGCCAGTCTGGGAGCCGGGCTTCACCGGCTCGCCCTTGGCGTAGCCGTCGAGCACCTTCTCGAAGAGCTCCGGCGTCAGGTCCTCGTAGGTGTCCTTGCCGATCTGCACCATGGGGGCGTTGGCACAGCAGCCCAGGCACTCGACCTCCTCCCAGGAGAAGCCGCCGTCGGCCGAGACGTGGTGCGGGTCGTGGTGGATGCGGCGGCGGCACACCTCCACCAGGGCCTCGGCGCCGCGCAGCATGCAGGGCGTGGTGCCGCACACCCACACGTGCGCCTTCCGGCCCACCGGGGCGAGCTGGAACATCGTGTAGAACGTGGCGATCTCGTAGACCCGAATGTAGGCCATGCCCAGCATATCGGCCACCAGCCGCAGCGCCGGCTCCGGCAGCCAGCCGCCGTGCTGCTCCTGGGCGCGCCAGAGCAGCGGGATCACCGCGGACGACTGCTTGCCGGGCGGATACTGGGCGATGGTCTCCTCGGCCCAGGCGGCGTTCTCGGGGGTGAACTCGAACGACTTGGGCTGGTCGGGACTCAGTCTGCGAACGGCCATGAGGCGGGGCTCGGCTACTCCGTTTCGCCGCATTGCAGCGGCGACCTTCTTATAAGGGCCGACTTATAAGGGCCGATCCGGCCCTTGTCGCCACCTTTGGAGCGCACCCGCCTGCCGTAGAGCGCGGCAAAGTCGCCCGTTTTCCAGGCGCCTCAGGCCGACCGCCGCGCGGTGCGCCGGCACAGGACCGCCAGGACGGCGCTGGCAACTCCGCAGCCGAGATGGAATGCCACCTGCGGAATGGCTCCCGTGGAGGTTGCGGCGATCGCACCATCGGCGAAGCACACGACGACCGCGCCGGTGAACCAGAGGGCCAGCGCCCGCCACTCCCGCAGAGCGGCCAATGCCACCGCCAGCAACCCCAGCCAGACGTTGCGGAGCCCTACGACGTAGTGCAGCTCGAAGCCTGCCGGCCGGTCCGGCACGCCGAATGTGCGGGCTGCCGATTGCGGCACCAGGAAATAGCGGATGCCGATAAGAGTGAGCAGCGCGCCGCCGACGAGGCAGATGGCTAGCACCAGCCGGTCGGTGCGGCGAACCTTGGTTGCGGGCATTGGCGGCTCCTGCACAGCTCCGCTGGCGTGCGCCGAGACCTGGACCGCCTTCGCGCGCTCGTGCCCCCTGAAAGCATGACCGCCGAAGCTGATCAACCGGAGTGCAGGGGTGACCGCCGCCGAGCCCCCGCCTTGGGCAAATCAGTTGAGGCGCGTCGCTAGCTAGTCCCCGCCCATTGGTGTGAGGCGGAGCGCGGGTGTACTGGCCAGGCCACGCTTGTCCGCGGCAATCGCCACGATGTCGGCTGAGGCGATGCAATGCCGAACGCAATCGAAAGTTGCACATGCTGTTGTCGACAATCGCAATTCCGGTATCGCGCCGGACTGGTCGCGGCCGCAAGCCAGCCGTGAATTAAGTTGGCAGAAATATTGCTTCAGCAGCGATGGAAGTATCGATGGACAAACGATAGCGGGATCGATAAATCTGATATCCGGGATCGGGGGGCTTGGCGGTGAGAACGTTCAGCTGCGTTCGCCGTGCAAGGTGCGGAATCTCCCGACCACGCGGGCCGTTTATCGGGATCGTCTGTCGGAACCCTGACATCAGAGGGAGGCGCATGCCGATTAGCATGCGGACCAGGCGCGTACGATGAGCTATATTGGTTTTCCGGCGGCTGCCAACCTGGGCGTACGGAGCGCCCCACAGCACCTCTTCACCTACGGGAACGTAGGGCCGATCACGGCGATCATCGACTGCTTCGTCATCGTCGCTGCAAGCGTGGTGGCGGGTGTCGCCTATCACATGGCCGTCCTGGGCGTCGCTGGCGACATCGCGGCGTTCGCTGGCGTTGGGAGCAATGCGGCGCTTCTGTTCATCCTCCTCGCCAAGTCGCGGGGGATGTACCGCCCGACAGCCCTGCTCTGGACCTCGCAGTGGCAGCGCATCGTCGCCTGCTGGGGGGCAGTGCTCCTCGCGACCGTGGCGTTCCTGTTCCTGTTGAAGGTCGGCGCCATGTTCTCGCGCGGTGCGACCATCGGGTTCGGCATCCTGGCCCCGTGTCTGCTCCTGCTCTCGCGCGCGGCCATCGCCAGCCGGTTGCGCGGCGCGCTTGCGCGCGGCCGGGTCGTGGCGAAGCGCGCCGTCATGGTGGGCGAGCGCGAGGAGCTCGAGCACCGCTCGGCCGCCGATCTCCTGAGGAAGTACGCCATCCGCGAGGTCGGCCGCTTCGAGCTGCCCCGGGCCCGTGGCGATGTCCTGTCGCTGGAGGCCGACAGCGGTGCGGTGCTCGATGCCGCGGTCGATGCCGCCCGCACCGGCCTGGCCGACCTTGTGCTGTTGGCCGTGCGGTGGACGGACAAGGACCGGTACGACATGGTGCGAGAGCGACTGCGCACCCTCCCGCTGCCGGTCGTGCTGCTGCCGGACCAGTCGGTACGGTCGATCCTGGCCCAGCCGATGGCCGAGATGGGGCCGGATATTGCGGTGCAGGTGCAGCGTGCGCCGCTCGCTCCGTTCGAGTTGAGGCTCAAGCGGGTCTTCGATGCGGCCTTCGCGAGCGCGGCGCTTGTGCTGCTGTCGCCGCTCCTCATGGTCGTGAGCGCGGCGATCAGGCTGACATCCCAGGGGCCTGTCGTTTCTCATCACTATCGCCGCGGCTTCAACGGCCAGACGTTCAGGATCCACAAGTTCCGGACGACGGTGGTTGCCGAGAACGGCGAGAGGACTGAGCACGTGACGCCTCTCGGCGGCTTCCTGCGCGCCACGGGCATCGACGAGCTGCCGCAGCTGATCAATGTGCTGCGGGGTGAGATGTCGGTGGTCGGGCCGCGTCCCCACGCTGTTGCGCGTGACGACGAGTACTCGCGCAAGATCGCCAACTATGCCTGCCGGCATCACGTCAAGCCCGGCATCACCGGCTGGGCGCAGGTCAGCAGCGTGAGCGGCGATGCCGGACGGATCGAGCAGATGGAGCGGCGGGTAGACCTCGACCTGTGGTACGTCAGCAACTGGAGCGTCTGGCTCGACCTTGCGATCCTCGTCCGCACCTGCCTGCGGGTGAACCGGGGGTACTAGGACGCAGTGCACTGCCGTACGGCAGTCGCCGCTCCTCTCCTCGCAAAGCGGGGGAGGGCTAGGCAATGGCGGGTAGACCCAGGCCATGATGACTGACGGCAGGA
The DNA here is from genome assembly GCA_044868325.1 of Hyphomicrobiaceae bacterium. Classification (GTDB taxonomy): domain Bacteria; phylum Pseudomonadota; class Alphaproteobacteria; order Rhizobiales; family Hyphomicrobiaceae; genus AWTP1-13. The sequence continues at coordinate 10,529 of JBIOWI010000401.1, read as the reverse complement.
ATCGAAAGCGTCTTGGCCGCGGGGGTCTGACCCCGTTCGAGCCGCGGAGAGGGTTAGGGTGAGGGGCAGCCCCAGGGGAAAGCCTCTCCACGCGGGGCTCAAATCTGGCGCGAGCCTCGGACAAGCCGTTGAGAGGTTGGAGCCTGTTGCTGCCCCTCACCCCGGCCGTCTCCCCGTCGCCCTCGGGCCATCCGCAAGGGCGACCTCGCTCTCGCGCCCCTGTGCGCGGGGCCAGACGACCGGCACCGTTTCGTTATAGAGGGTCGGCGAAGCCGGTGATGGGCTGACAAGACGGAAAGCGAGCCATGTGCAGAGGCGGCCCGCACCGCCGCCCCTGCACCATCGGCCGCCAAGTAGCAAGCCAATAAAAGCCGTCGCCGCAACTCCACCAGACGCCGCGCGCGTGCCTCCTAGAAGGCAACGTGCGAGACTGGCAACAGGGAACCGGCCTTGCGAATAGATGAACCCGTTCAGTGTAGAATATGCCTGATATCACAGAGGTTTCGGCAATTCTGCACGGTCTCCAGCACCAATCGCAGCGATCATGCTATAGGTTGATTGACAACATGGGGCCGCTCGGCCGGTCATGAAGGTTGCATGAAGTTTTCCTGAAGATTTCCTGCAACTGGGTCCGGTCCTGTCGAAGACGCGAATCACGCTTGGAAAAAAATGACGGCACGATCGTTCCGCTTTGCGTCCTTCACGCTCGATATGGACCGGCTGTGCCTGCGCTCGCCCTCAGGCGAGATGAAGCTGAGGCCCAAGAGCTTCGAGGTGCTTCGGTATCTGGTCGAGAATGCGCGCCGGGTGGTTACCAAGGATGAGGTGATCGACACCGTTTGGTCGGGAGTCACGGTCACCGAAGAATCGCTAACTCGCTGTATCAGCGAGGTCCGTCGCGCGCTCGGCGACGAGAGCCAGGAGATCGTCAAGACGATCCCAAAACGGGGCTACCTGTTCGACTTGCCTGTCGAGGCGGATGCGGCCGTGGGACGAGCGGCGGCCGGCGACGAGCGGCCGCCTCCGGGTGGCAGCGGTGCCCGCGCACCGGAGTCGAGCGACCACGCAGACTCCCCGGCGACGTCTCGCCCTCGCCATGCCGAGCGCCGGCAGCTGACCGTTCTGGCCTGCAGCATTGCAGGCCTGACGACGCTGGCGAGAGACCTTGACCCAGAAGACCTCGGCCAGGTTCTTGCGGCCGTCTATGGCTGCGCGCGGCAGGTTATCGAGCGCCACGGCGGCTTTGTCACGAAGCACTTGGCGGACGGCGTCTTGGCCTATTTCGGGTATCCGCGAGCGCACGAGGACGACCCTGAACGGGCGGTATGGGCGGCGCTTGCGGCAGCGAAAGCCGTGGAAGAGCTCAAGATGGAGACTCTCCCCAAGAGCCTGCATGCGCGGATTGGCATAGCCACGGGCCTTGTCCTGCTGGACGACGACCAATCGGCCGACCCCGCGCTCGTCGGCGAAACTCCGCTGCTTGCCGCACACCTGACAAGCGTCGCGACTCCGGGGACAGTCGTCATCTCGCAAGCAACGCGACGCATCGTGGGCGGGCTGTTCGAATGCCGCTCCCTTGGCCTCGATTCGAAGGGCGGCGGGGAGACTATCGACGCTTCCGTTGTGCTGCGCGAGGGGGCCATCGCCAGCCGCTTCGAAGCACTGCGGGGGTCGGACGCATCGACGTTGGTGGGACGCGACGAGGAGCTCGATTTCCTCTTGCGCCGCTGGGAGCAAGCCAAGCAGCGCAATGGCCGCGTGGTGCTTCTGACGGGCGAGGCCGGGATCGGCAAGTCGCGCATGGCGCGGGCGTTGCAGGACCGGTTGGCCGGCGAGCCTCATACGGCGCTGGTCTATCACTGCTCGCCGCATCATCGGGACACTGCGCTGCATCCCATCGTCACGCAGTTCAACCGAGCAGCGGGCATCCGGCGGAACGATCCACCCGAGGTCAGGCTCCGGAAGCTCGAATTGGCGCTGGAGTACTCGAGCAGACCGCCTGACGAGCACGTCTGCCTGTTCGCTGCACTTTTGTCGATACCGGGCGGGGACCGGTATCCGCTGCCAGATCTGGAGCCCCGGCAACTGAAGGAGCGCACTCTCGCTGCACTCCTGGATCTGCTGCGGCGGCACTGCGCGGCCAAGCCGGTGTTTGCCCTATTCGAGGACCTGCACTGGATGGATCCGACATCGCTCGAGCTGTTGACTCAGGCGGTGGAGGAGGCCTCGGACCTGCCTTTACTCCTGGTCGGAACGACGCGACCGGAATTTGCGCCGCCCTGGCCCAATCATTGGCAGACGGCCGCGATGTCGTTGACACGTCTGCGGCCGTCGGACGTCGAGGCCTTGATCGGAAGCGTCACCAAGGGCAAGACGCTTCCCCCGGATGTCGTCGCTCAGATCGTCGCGCGGACCGACGGCGTGCCGCTCTTCGTCGAGGAGCTGACCAAGTCCGTCCTCGAAAGCGGCATGCTTCGGGAAGTCGGCGAGCGCTACGAGTTGACGGGCGAGCTGCCGCTGCGCGCCATTCCTTCCACGCTGCATGCCTCGTTGCTCGCGCGCCTCGACCGCTTGGCTTCCGTCAAAGACATTGCGCAAATCGGCGCCACCATTGGCGGAGAGTTTTCCTACGCCGTAATGGCCGCCGTATCCGATGTTCCCGAGCACGACCTGAACGACGCGCTCTCGCAGCTTGTCGACGCCGAGCTGATCTTCCAGCGCGGCGCACCGCCCGATGCCACCTACCGCTTCAAGCACACCCTCGTGCAGGAAGCGGCCTACGACAGTCTGCTCCGCGGCCCCCGGCAAGTGCTGCACGCCCGGATCGCGGGCGTGCTTGAGGACAGGTTCCCCAGCGTGGCGGCGACCGCGCCCGGGGCCCTGGCGCACCACTACGCCGAGGCGGGCATCCCCGACAAGGCGGCATCGTATTGGACCAAAGCCGGTCGCCTCTCGCTGGAGAGGTCGGCGATGGTCGAGGCGAGCGCACAACTCGAAAGGGCGTTGAAGCTGCTTGCCGATGTGCCCGAAACGACCGCACGCCGGAAGCAGGAAGTCGATCTGCGCCTGATGCTGTTCCGGGCCTACCTGACGCGCGGCGAGATCGGCCCGATGACGGCGACATTGATGGGCGCGGTCGAGACCGCCAAGGCGCTGGGAGACGAACGCAGGCTGGCGCTGGCAACCGCCCAGCTTGCGATGGCGCAGTGGATGCAGGGAGACCATGCCGCCGCCGCCGGCTCGGCACGTTTCGTGCTGGAGCATGCGCAGCGCACGAACGATCTGCCGCTGCAGATCTTCGGGAAGCACACGCTCGCGAACGCCGAGCACGGGCAGGGCCGGCTCAAGGACGCAATCTCCCTGCATCGGCAGGTCATAGAGACTCTTGCCCAGCACGGTCTGGAGAACCAGCGGCTTGGATGGGCGGGCCTGCCCAGCGTCATGTCGCGGGCGTTCCTCGGCTGGTTCCTCATCGAGACCGGACAATTCGATGACGCCCGCAAGGAGATCGAGGCGGGATGCGCACTCGCCGACGCTGCGAAGCAACCGTACTCGCAGGTGCTCATCCACGCGGGCGAAGGGCTCTATCAGCTGCGGCGCGGATATCCCGAGCGCGCAGTGCCCATTCTCGAGCCCACCTTGAAGATGTGCCAACGCGTGTTCACGATGGAGGCGATGCTTGCCGGCTGGCTCGGCACCGCCCTGGTGCAGGTTGGACGCCCGGCGGACGCGCTGGCCGTCGCGCAGGACTCGTTCCGCCGCAGCGCGCATCTCGCCGGCGGCATGTACACATGGTTCTACCTGTTCAAGGCCATCGGCGAGGCGCACGCCGCTCTGGGCAATGCAGCAGAGGCCCTGGCGTGGGCGGACAAGGCGATTCAGGTGACGAAAGACGCGCAAGAGAGCCTGCACTACGCGCAGGGCCTGAAGAGCAGAGGCGATATCCGGCTCCAGCTCTCGCTCCCGACCGAGGCGGCGGTGAACGATCTGGAGGAGGCAAGGCAGATCGCCGACCGGCACGGCCTGCTGCCGCTCGTTGCCGAGTGCGACCTGTCCCTTGCCCGCGCCCTCGGGCGGCTCCGTCGCGCCCCGGAGGCGCGGCGGCTCGCGTCTCGTGCGGCGCAGGCCTTCCGGGCGCTGGGCCTGGAGCGCCGGGTTGCCGACGCGGAGCGGCTGGTAACCTGAGCAAACGCAGCCAATGCCCGGATGCTGCGACGTCCGACGGGAGTACGCGGCTTCGACCGTCTTTGCTCGACGGGCTATGTCCTAGCTAACCGCAAGGACAGTGATGACGGTCGATCAAGCGGCAGCATTCTTGGTGTTCGCGCTCGTGGCGGCCATCACACCGGGGCCGAGCAACACCATGATCGTCGCAGCTGCAGCAGCGTCCGGGTGGCGGGGCGGCCTGCCTTGCGTGCTGGGCGCCTCAGCCGGCATGGGGACATTGCTTTTCAGCAGCGCCCTTGGAATTGGGCAGCTCATCATCGCCCAGCCCACCCTTCTCAGAGCATTGAATTGGGGCGGGGCCGCATTCCTGCTGTGGCTCGCATGGAAGATCGCCAATGCCGGCCGTGTTTCCGACATGAGGGCAGCGAGGCCTGTCGGTTTCTTCGGCGCTGCCGCGTTCCAGTGGATCAACCCGAAGGGCTGGCTGGTCGCGGTCAGCGCGGCCGCCACCTACCTGCAGGCCGTTTCCGACAATGCGCTCGCTCAAGCGATGGCCTTTGGCGGGCTGTTTTTCGCGGCGGCCTTCCCCAGCGGGCTTGTCTGGCTCGCTCTCGGCGCCAGCGCGCATGCGCTGCTTCGGGACGATCGCAGCGCGAGAATGTTCAACATCGCAATGGGCGTTGCATTGGCGGTCTCGGTCGCCATCATGTTGCGCTAGCACGATCTCCTCGCGCGGCCTGGGCGTCACGGCGAGCGCGGCGGCGCCTCGGCGGCGAAGCGCACGACCATGCTCTGCGGCAGCCGCAGGAGCTCCTCCAGATCGCCTTTCGGACCGGCGGCGCGCCGCAGTTCCTTGAGCTCCGCGATTGCCATGAGCATGCTGCGCAGCTCCGCCATGGCGATGTGCTCTCCTAGACACCTGTGTGGTCCGGCAGGGCCGTGCGGTCCGGCGGCTGGCCCGAAGTGGAGGTAGGCGGCGGGGGCCCGGTCGAGCCGGAAGTCGGCCGGGGCGTTGAACTTGCGCGGGTCCATATTGGCAGCCTGGACGAGCGCGCATACCAGGTCGCCACTGCGGACCGCCTGGCCGCCGATCTCGGTATCGGCCGTTGAGACGCGGAACAGAACCGGCGAGACGGGCCTGAAGCGAAGGCACTCGCCGACAAACGCGTCGAGCCTGCGCTGGCGGGTCGCCTCGTCGGCCGTGCGGCAGATCTCGCGCAGCACCGTCATCAGGTCGGCGCGAGGCGAGCCATCCTCCGCGAAGAGCCCCGCAATGCGCGGCTCGATGCGGCGGGGATCGAGGACAAGGTCGACGATGTTGGCGAACGCCTTGCCCACCGTGTAGATGCCGCCGACCAGCAGCTCGGCCAGTATGGCGCGAATGTGCTCGTCGATATCGCCGGCGGCACTGGAGGTTCCGGCTTGCTCGCGTTTGACGGCGACGAGAGCGGCGAGCAGGTGACCCTCTCCGGAAGGCCGCCGGTATTCCTGCTCCATCAGCTCGTCGATGTGCAGCAGCATCTCGTCGGTCGTGCGCTGGGCCGAGATTGTCAGCTCCCGCGCGCGAACGATGTTGAGAAAGACCTCGCGGAAGGCCGCCTGCGCCCAGGCCTGAATGGTCGCAACGGGCTTCTCGTGCTGCAATAGCGGGTCGAGCCGCGCGAGCCAATCGGGGGGAACGTCGGTCAGCTCGAGGCGCGCGAAGTACGCGGCGATGGCCGTCGGCGACATGCGGTCGGGCCCGGGCAGTCCGAAGAAATGCTTGGCAATGACGACGGGCACCACGAGCGCGAGATCGCGCACGATGTCCATGCGTCCGGCGGGGAGAAGACGGGCCAGGATGCTCCTCGTGACGTTGCCGGCAAGGCGCTCCAGCTCGGCGTAGGGATTGCGCTTGCCGTCGTCGGTCAGCCGCCTCAGAGCGGCCTGCAGGATCTGAAGCCGTTGCACACGGACCGGATCGCTGGCGGGAAGGCCGATGAGCATCGGCTTGCCGTGGGTGATCTCCTCGATGTGCTCGCGATAGTGGCGGACGCCGAACGCGTTCTCGTTGCGCAGCACTGCGCTCACGTCGTCGTGGTGCCCGAGGAAGGCCGCGAAGGCGGGCTGGGCCGGCGAGCGGGTATCGCGTCTCTCGCTGAACCGGACGCGGACCACCCGCGCCTCGCCCTGCAGGATCCTCCGCCCCAGCAGAGCCAGGCGCTGCTCCGAGAACAGGGAGGGCGTCTCGGGCACCGCAGGGTTGGGGGTCACATGCGGCCGGTTGATGTTGACGCTGCCAAGCGTGACAGCGTCGTCGACGCCCATGGTCACGTAGCCTTCGCCGCAGAGCTTGGGCGGCGGAACGTAGCCGGGCTCGAACTGGGGCGCGAATGCCTTGCCCTCGGCGAGGCCTTTGAGGGCATCCAGGCTCGGAACGAAGAAATAGTCGCCGCCGCGCGTCACCACCAAGCTCGGAATGTGCGTGACCGCGGCCGGGCTGCCTGGAACCTGGAACGCATCGGCGAGAGCGCCGGTGTTGGCCCCGGTGATGGGGCATTTGTCGAGTCCCACCTGGCCGAAGATCTCGCCGCCGTTGATCCATTCGCGCTGGATGAACTCGAACTGTGCATCGAGGCGGGCATTATAGCAGATGAAGAGCAGACCGCGCTCCTCGCCGTCCCAATCCCCCGAGCTTTCGACCAGCTCGCCGCCGTAGGGGATCGACTGGCGCAGGATGCGGTGCCGCTTGGCCACGTCGCGCAGCTGCTGGTCGCGCGGATTGACACGCCGCACGTGCGAGCCAACGGGACACTTGATGCCGTGCGGGTCCTCGGCGTGGAAGCGGAAATCGTTGATCAGGTGCCGCTCGCGCGCGCCGTACCACTTGGGTTGCTGGGGATGACGGACCAGCGGCGCGCCATTCTGCCAGCGGCCGACCATCTGCGCCGCCAGCAACCGCTCATGCGCCTTGTCGCGGGCTTTGGCCTGAATGAAGTGATGGAAGCCAACCACGTCCTGAGCCAGCTTGCGGAACACCATGTAGGTGCCGTTTGTGCGCAGATCCTTGTTGGCTGGTTGGATCGCGCGCAGGCCGTCCTCGTCGGGATGGCCCAGGAAGATCTCGCCTGGGGCCACCGGTGCCCATGTCCCGTCGCGTCTCGGCGTGCCCCCGCCGGGCGGAGGGGGTATCAGCCCCAGGTCGACGAAAGGTTGGCTCACGCCGTCGCGGAAGCCGAAATGCTCGACGCGGTACCGTTCGCCCTGGAATTGCTTGAGAGGGGTATATCCGACCTCCAGCTGAAGAATGCGCACGCCTGACATTCGCTCCAGGGCGACGATCTCGGCCGGCGTCTGCTCGCCGCCTCCGCCAAGCCTCTTGGCGAGCGCGACGGTATTCGAGAACAGCCTGGGGGCGCCGCGCTCTTGCCTGCCTCCGCCTGCGCTCGTTGCATCCGCACCACTCTCGGTCGAAGAGACCAGGACACCCATCAAACCGTGAACATGCCGATGCCCGAGCCAGCCCTCCCAGGCCGTGGGCGCAGACACCCCGGAGTCGCCGAGGAGATGCGCCCGCGCGGCCATCCCTTCCTTGAACGGCTCGGGGAACGTCTCGAGCGTAACGGGATCGATCTTGAGCGCTTGCAGTCCGGACCACGTGAAAGCGAGGGTGAGACCCACGTGGGGCTTGCCCCTCTCGCGCTCCGGCACGATGCGCACGTCGGTCGACTTGAGCACGTCGATCAGATCTGCCGCTTCTGGGCCGGCAGGCGGCGCATGCGAGGCAGCAGAGGCGCCGCAGCGGTCGCGCACGAAATCCCGGAACTTCTGCAGATCGGCGATGCTGAAGAAGGCATACGCCGCCAGCTGGGCCCTGGCGCTCCGAACAATGTTCCCCTGGATATCGTCGGGCGATACGAAAAAGCGCTCTCGGGTCAATTCTGTCATGACTTTCTCAGCTCCGCCGTGCGGGAACTCTGGTCCGCATCGTAGGTCCCGCCGATGGCGGGGAAGTCGGCCGTGTAGGCTTGGTTCTCTACGATGAACTTGTCGAGAAGAGCTCCGATGCCCTCAATCGACGTGCCGTCGACATTCCGGGTGGCGCGCACGAATGCGGCAAAGCGCTCCTTGAACACCTTCAGCTGGTAGACCTTGGGGACGGTCATGCCCGGATAGGCATTGAAGAACGCATCGGTCGCGATCTGATAGCGTTTCGCGTACTGCCAGAAGGCCTCGAAATCCAGCGATCCGCCCTCGGGGTAGCCTTCGCAGTTGCCCCATACGCGATCGACATCCTTGCCGAGAAAATTGGAGAACTCCCGCAGGTAGTCCTTGAGATCGCCATCGAAGTAGGAGGTGAAGAAGAGCCACGAGTGGAAACGATAGTCGTGCGCCGGATTCTGGTCAGCCTCTACATAGGGATCGAGCGATGGCGGCGCCTCCCTGGGAAAGCAGGCACCCTGCAGATACTGCTCGGGCCGCAGGATCAGCCAGCCGGCGTAGTGGATGGTGGGAATAACGCTGATCGGCGTGTTGAGACCGCGATCCACCCGCCGCTGAATCGAGGCCAGCTCCTGACGCAGGCGTTCCTCGTAGGTGCGGCGCTGGCCAGGGATCGGCCCGGGCGTAATCGGCGTCAGCAGGACAAGCTCCGTCACGCCACCGACGAACTTCGACTGTGCGACCTGATAGGCTTTCACAAGCTCACCCTCCAATCCTGCGGCATCGTGCGGGAGGCGCGGAGCTTCCTCCCGTTCAGCCGAAACGGCTCTCAATTCGCGCCCCGGTTGCTTGCGTGTGTCCTCTGCTGCCCGGCCATAGTCGCCAGCCTTCAATCGCCCGGTGACGAAGCGAGCGACGCAGCCCCAGAACCTTGTCAGCCTGACGCTGAGGCCCCCGATCGGCATCGTCCCACAGTCAGTTGACAGCGCAGAGCGGCGCACAGTGTCGGGTGTCGCCCCCAGCGCGGGTGCCCCGCCACCACCTTTGCACCTGCGGCCGGTGCGGGCAGACCGCAAATGGAGGTGGCAGCGGGGCTTCTCGCGCCGGCCCTGAGCTGAGCTGTGCGCCAGCCAAGGTCAGCCGTCGAGAACGGGTACGGGCTCGACCCGAAGCTGAGCTCCAATCTCTGTGACAATCCCCGGTCATTCGAAGGCCAGCCATTGGAGGCCAATAGAGGGAATGAGAGCGACGCTCGACGCAGTCCTCACTGCCGCTTACGGGCGCCTCGCCAACTTCCCCCCAGAGCGTCACCTGTGGCCTGCCGCCGGGCGAGCGAAGAAGAAAGCAACGAAATGAGAGAAAGCATGACACAACCTCCACCATATGTGGGCTGAGCTTATACCAACGGACGCGCCGCGCCAACACTGTTTGCACATGCCGCGAGAAGAAAATCCGAATAGCAGGCCGAAGCCGCGCACGACCCCCATTGCATTTTTCAACGATCCTTGGAATATTCCAGGGATGAAGGACACTCATGCCGTCGCGTCTCTCGCCGCGCTGGCGCATCAGCACCGCCTGGCGATCTTCCGGCTCCTGGTGAAGGAGGGGCCGTCGGGGATGCCGGCCGGCGAGATCGCCGACAAGGTTGGGATCAGCGCCACCAACACATCGTTTCATCTCAAGGAGCTGGAGCACGCGGGCCTGCTCCGCGCCACGCGCCAGGGCCGCCACGTGCGCTACGCCATTCACGTCGAGGGCATGCGCAAGCTCCTGACCTACCTGACCGAGGACTGCTGCCAGGGCCGCCCGGAGCTGTGCGGCGAGGCCTTTGCGACGCCGGCCAAGCTCTGCCGCGTCGTCAAGTGACGAGATGAGGAACGTCGCCCAGAGGTCATCGAGAGGCCGCCATGCGAGACCGCCCCTACAACGTGCTGTTCCTGTGTACGCACAATTCCGCCCGCTCGGTCATCGCCGAGTGCGTCATGAACCGGCTGGGCGCCGGCAAGTTCAAGGCGTTTAGCGCCGGGAGCCAGCCGTCGGGCCGGGTGCACCCCTACGCCTTGGACCTGCTCAAGCGGCTCAACTACGACACCAGCGGCCTGCGCTCCAAGTCGTGGGAGGAGTTCGCCAGGCCGGGTGCGCCGGAGCTCGATTTCGTCTTTACGGTCTGCGACGACGCCGCCAACGAGACGTGCCCGGTGTGGCCGGGCCAGCCCATGACTGCGCACTGGGGATTGGCCGATCCATCGCGCGCCGAGGGCAACGAGGCCGAGCGCCGGTTCGCCTTTGCCGACACCCACCGCATGCTGAACCAGCGCATCAGCATCTTCACCAGCCTCCCTCTCGCCTCCCTCGACCGGCTCACGCTCCAGCATCGCCTCAACGAGATCGGGCGCACCGGGCTCGCCTCGCACGATAAGGCGTGACGCCATGGACAGCTA
>JBIOWI010000400.1:0-3362 GCA_044868325.1 Hyphomicrobiaceae bacterium | reverse complement strand
GGAGCTCTCGCAGCTGCTTCTTACGACTGCCGAAGCCCGACGCCCGACTGCCGACGCTATGAGGCGGAGCCTCGTTAGGAGCCATCATGCCCAAGACCGCGCTGCAGTTTCGCCACAACGGCCGCGAGGTCGCCATCTTCGTGGACGGCGGCACCAATCTGCTGGTGGCGCTGCGCGAGCTGGTCGGCGATACGACGCCGAAATTCGGCTGCGGCCAGGGCGGCTGCGGCGCCTGCAGCGTGCTGATCGACGGCGAGCTGCACCTCTCCTGCCTGACCCTGGCGGAGACCGTCGCCGGGCGCTCGGTCGAGACGCTCGACGGCCTGAAGCAGGGACCGAGCCTGCATCCGCTGCAGCGGGCGTTCGCGGAGAATTTCGCGGCCCAATGCGGGTTCTGCACGCCGGGCATGCTGATGGCGGCCAAGGCGCTGCTCGACCGCAATCCGTCGCCCAGCCGCGACCAGGTGATCGAGGCGATCTCGGGCAACATCTGCCGCTGCACGGGCTACGAGCCGATCATCAACGCCGTGCTCGCCGCGGCTTCCGCCGCCGCCCGGGGATCGGACGGGCGCGCCAGCGCCTAGAGGACAGACGTCATGCTGGAGCTGCGCAAGGACATCTTCGCCGACGAGCGCGACGACAACCTCAAGGAGATCGGCAAGGGCACCCAGCGCCAGGACATGCTGGGGCACGTCACCGGAACCTCGACCTATTTCGACGACCACAAGCTGCAGGGCCTGCTGCACCTGAAGGTGCTCCGCAGCGCCCACGCCCATGCCCGCCTCCGCCGCATCGATACCGGCGAGGCCGAGCGGTCGGCCGGGGTGCGCCGGATCATCCGCGGCTCGGATGTGCCGCGCAACCTCAACACGCTCCTCAGCCTGATCAACTTCGGCAAGGACGACGAGCCGACGCTGGCCGTCGACAAGGTGCGCTACAAGGGCGAGCCGATCGTGGCGGTGGTGGCCGACACGCCGCGCGAGGCCTACGAGGCCATGGCCAAGGTGCGGATCGACTACGAGCCGCTGCCCGCCGTCTTCGACGTGGAGGAGGCGCTGAGGCCCGGCGCGCCGGTCGTCAACGAAGCCTATCCGAAAAACGCCTTCGTCTATCACGACCGTTACGACCATCAGAAGCTGCGTTTCGGCGATGTCGAGCGGGCGTTCGTTGAAGCCGATCATGTGCTCGATCAGCGCTACCAGATGTCGCCAATCGAGCACGCCCCGATGGAGACCAACGGCTCCATCGCCGCGCCCGACACCAACGGCCGCTACCTCGTCTATTCCTGCACCCAGGCCCTGTTCTTCTCCCTCGATACCTGCGCCAAGATCCTCGACGTGCCCTCCAATACCTTCCACTTCGTCGGCGGCACGGTGGGCGGCGGCTTCGGCGGCAAGGTGGACACGCTCACCGAGCCGCTCTCTATCCTGGGTGCCATGCTGACCGGACGTCCCGTGCGCTACGTGCTCGGGCGCGAGGAGGAGATGCAGTTCGGCTCGCCCCGCGGCGCCGAGCGCATCTATATCAAGGACGGCGTCATGCGCGATGGGCGTATCGTTGCACGCCAGGTGCGTGTGTACTTCGACAGCGGCGCCTACACGCGCCTGTCCAGCTACGCCGTCGTCAAGTGCACCGCGCACGTCCCTGGCCCCTACACCATCCCCAACGTGCACAGCGACATCCATTGCGTGTACACCAACCGCACGCCGGCCACCGCCATGCGCGGCTTCGGGGTGACGGCCATCGACTTCGCCATCGAGTGCCAGATGGACAAGCTCGCGCATCTCATCGGCATGAACCCGATGGAGCTCCGCATCCTTAACGCCTACCGCGACGGCGACATGAAGGCGCACCGACGCGAGGCCAAGAACACTGCGCTCATCGAATGCGTCCAGGTGGCCGCCGAGAAGGCCAAGTGGCCGATCCGCGACGAGTTCAGGCGCATGTCGTCGCTCAAGGACGGCGGCGGCGGCCGCGCCGCCATTCCGCCGACGCCGGGGGAGCCGCGCGCGCGGCCGGCCGCTCCAGCGCAGCAGAGGACGGTGTACGACCGCGGACTGACGACAACCGCAGGTGAGCCGGGGTCGGACCCTGCGGGTCTGCCCCCTCCGCCATCTCCTCCACCGCCGGGTTCGCCGCCGCCGTCGCGGCCAACGCAGCATGGGGCGACCCGCTTCTCCTCCGTATTCGGCACCAGGAGGCGTTGACATGGCCAGGCATCGCGGTCGGGGCATGGCCTCGGTCAACTACCCCATCGGCATGAACCTGGGCGGCGATCCCAGCCAGGCGCTGGTTCATTCCAATCCCAGCGGCAAGTTCACGGTGTCTCTCTCCTCCATCGACCTGGGCCAGGGCATGAAGTCTGTCACGCGCCAGATCTGCGCCGAGACCCTGGGCGTGCCGGTTGAGGACGTCTACGTCGACACCGCGGACTCCGACACCGGGCCGCACTGCATGGGCTCGTTCGCCTCGCGCGGCACGCACCGCGTCGGCAATGCCGTGATGGCCGCGGCCAGGGAAGCGCGCGGCGTCATGCTGGAGGCCGCCGCCGAGGAGCTGGAGGTCAACGCCGCGGACCTCGATACCGACGGGCGCGGCAACATCCACGTCAGGGGAGCGCCGCACCGCTCGATCTCCACCAGGGACGTCGCCATCGCCGCCCAGTTCAAGCAGGGCCGGACCATCGCGGGCCGCGGCATCTTCCTGGTGCCCCTCTCCGATGTCGACCCGGACACCGGCGAGATGTCGCCGGCTACCTGCTATGCCCATGCCTGCCTGGTCGCCGAGGTCGAGGTGGACGACGAGACCGGCGAGGTGGCGGTGGTGCGCATGGACAGTGCCTACGAGCTGGGCCGGGCGCTGAACCCGCGCCTGGTCGAGCAGCAGCTCGTCGGCGGGGCCTGGATGGGGATGAGCCACGCGCTGTACGAGACGCCCGAGCCCTACTATCCCGATCCGAGCCACGGCCCGCGCGACTTCGTCGAGTACCTGATGCCAGGCCCCGGCGACATCTGCCCCCACGACATCGCGGTGCTCGAGCGCCCCGCTCCCGACGGCCCGTTCGGCGCCAAAGGCCCGGGCGAGATGTGCGCCAACCCGGTGCTCCCCGCCATCGCCAACGCCATCTTCAACGCGGTGGGCGTGCGCATCGACGAGCTGCCGATCACGCCGGAGAAGGTTCTGCGGGCGATCAAGGCCCAGGGCGGCGCCCGCCCGCAGCCGCGCTATTGAGGTCTGAGCAGATGCGGTCGGCTATTCCTGAGTTGGGCTAAGTGATGTTTCCTCCCGGCTTGCGCCATACGTCGACTATTTGGCAAGGCGCTCGCCGCAGCGTCCCCTCCCCCCTTGTGGGGGAGGGACAG
>JBIOWI010000399.1:0-23908 GCA_044868325.1 Hyphomicrobiaceae bacterium | reverse complement strand
TCTGGACAAGATCAAGAACCGCAACACGGGCGACATGTTCTTCCTCGGCTGGGGGCCGGCGCTGCACGGCCAGGGTACGATCCAACCGCTCTTCCTCGCCGACCAGACCTATTCCTCGGGGTCTGAGGCAGAGCCTCGTTAGGTCTCCCTCTCCCCGCCTTTGCGTGGGCCGGAGCTGCAGGTCGGCCCCCGTTGGCGCTCTCGCCCGAACCTCGCTACAACGGCCTCCATGACGGCGAAGCTCTACATCCGCGCCATGGCCCGCATCGCTCCGCAGCCCCAGGATGGGGCGCGGGTGGCTGCGCTGACCGTCGCCGGACGCGGCGATCTGCTGTTCGCGGCGGTGGAGCTGATCGAGCGCGAGGGCGGTGAGATCGGGCGTGAGATGTGCCCCTGCGACCGGCTCCAGGGGCTTCCGGCGGAACCGACGGCCCTGCTCGACCGAATCCGCCAGGCCCGCCCTCCCGTGGCCGGGCTCGCCATGGACCGGCCGCGCCTCATGGGCATCGTCAACGTCACGCCGGACAGCTTCTCCGACGGGGGGCTGTGGCTCGATCCGGGGGCGGCCGTCGCGCATGGCCTGCAGCTGGAGGCGGAGGGGGCGGATATCCTCGACATCGGCGGGGAGTCCACGCGGCCCGGCGCCGAGCCCATCGGCGTCGAGGAGGAGCTGCGCAGGGTCATGCCCGTGGTCGCCGCGCTGGCGGGCCAGGTGCGCGTGCCCATCTCCATCGACACCCGCAACGCCGAGGTCATGCGCCGTGCCGTCGACGCCGGCGCGCGCATCGTCAACGACGTGGCGGCGCTGGGGCACGACCCCGACGCCCTGCGGCTCGGGGCGGAAAGCGGGCTGCCCGTGGTGCTCATGCACGCCCAGGGCGACCCGCGCACCATGCAGCTCGACCCGAGCTACGACGACGTGGTGCTCGATGTCTACGACTGGCTGGAGGCGCGCATCGCCGTCTGCGAGGCGGCGGGCATTCCGCGCGAGCGGATCGTCGTCGATCCCGGCATCGGCTTCGGCAAGACGGTCGCGCACAACCTGGCGCTGCTCGCCAGCCTGAGCATCTTCCACGGGCTCGGCTGCCCCATCCTGCTCGGGGCCTCGCGCAAGAGCTTCATCGGCCGGCTCAGCGGCGGGGCGCCGGCGGATCGGCGCGTACCTGGCTCGGTGGCGGCGGCACTTCTCGGCGCCGCCCAGGGCGTGCAGATCCTGCGCGTCCACGATGTGGCGGCAACCCGCCAGGCACTGGCGGTGTGGGAGGCGGTGGAGGCGGCGTCGGGTTGAGTTGAGGCGGTCGCCTTCGCAGCCCGGCCTCTCAGGTCCGGCAGCGGCCCTCGCGCTCGCGCGTCAGCTCGCTCTCCACCTGGCCGCAGAGGGCGCGCGTGCGCGACACCTGATCGGGCGTCATGCCCGACACCGCCCCGCTCAGGGCGCGCGACGTCGCCGCCAGCTCGTTGACGGCGAGGCCGAGCTCGCCGCAGGTGAGCTGCCGGCGCAGGGCACGGTAGGCGAACAGCCGGGTGCCGTTGGCATACGCATCGGGCGGGTGGCGCTGGCCGATCCAGCCGCGATCGGGATTGTCGATCATGGTCTTGAGCACGGCGCTGCACTGGGCGGCGCCCTCGCAGCCGCCCCGCGCCGGCTGCGGACGCGCCGGTGCGGCGGGTGGCGCTGCGGCGGGCTGTGCGGCAGGCGTCCGGGCGTCCGCCTCCTCTGGACCGATCAGGCTGCCGAAGATGCTGGACGTCTGGCTGTTCGGCGAGGTGCACCCGGCGAGCAGCAGCAAGCCGGCAAGGCCGGCCATCGCTCTGCACCTATATCTCATACGGGCGCGACCTGCACGCGATGCCGATACAGTGCGCTGGCAATGAACCTTGAGCACGTGAGCACTCCCCCTCACGAAGCCGACCCCCCATAAGCTTCGCCGGCTAGGCCGTCATCCGAAATAGCAGCCCGCGCGGGATCGTAGATAGGCGCCGGGCTGCGGACAAGAACCGATGGCTGCGACAATCGCATGGGCGGCGCCCAGGACCGTCGCGGTCGTCGGCTGCAGCTTCTGCACGGCCAAGGTGGCATCCGTGTGGAAGCCGTCACCAATGCGCGCGCCGTTCGGCTATACTTCGGCGTCAACGGTTGAGGATCGCGGAGATCGTCGCACGTGACGTTCGCCAGTGTCGGGGTTGTGGGAGGTGGCGCGTGGGGCACGGCGCTCGCGCAGACCGTGTGTCGTGCCGGCCGCGACACGCTGATCTGGGCGCGCGAGCCCGAGGTGGTGGCCGAGATTGTCGCCAGCCGGACCAACTCGGCCTTCTTGCCGGGCGTCGCTCTCGACCCAGGGTTGCAGGCGACGACAGATCTCGCTTCCGTGGCGGCGCGCGATGTCGTGCTCATGGTTGCACCGGCGCAACACGTTCGCGCCATGGGCGCCACCCTTGCGCCGCATTTGGCGCCGGGCCGGCCGGTGGTGATCTGCGCCAAGGGCCTGGAGCAGGCCACCGGCAAGCTTCTCGCCGACGTGCTCGCCGAGGCCCTGCCGCAGGCCGCGCCGGCCGTGCTGTCGGGCCCCAGCTTCGCCGCCGATGTGGCGCGCGGGCTGCCGACGGCGCTCACCCTCGCCTCGGCCGACGACGCCCTGGGCGCGCGCCTCGCCGAGACGCTGGGGAGCCGTCCGTTCCGCATCTATCGCACCACCGATCTCATCGGCGTACAACTCGGCGGCGCCGTGAAGAACGTGCTGGCCATCGCCGCCGGCATCGTGGAGGGCAGAGGGCTCGGCGCGAGCGCGCACGCGGCGCTGGTGGCGCGCGGCTTCGCCGAGATGCGCCGGCTCAGCGAGGCGCTCGGCGCCAGGCCCGAGACCCTGATGGGGCTGTCGGGCCTGGGCGACCTCCTCCTCACCTGCGGCAGCCCGCAATCCCGCAACATGAGCCTCGGCCGCGCCCTGGGCCAGGGGCAGGCTCTCGACGCCGTTCTGGCCGGCCGCCGCTCGGTCGCCGAGGGCGTCCATACCGCCGCCGCGGTGGTCAAGGTCGCCGCCGCCAAGGGCATCGACATGCCGATCGCCGAGGCCGTCCACACCATCGTCGAGGGCCGCCAGACCATCGATCGGGCCATCGAGGCCCTGCTGTCCCGGCCGTTGCGCGCAGAGGGCTGACGGACCCGTCGGGCTGGCTGAGCAGATTCTCGTCGTTGGCCCAATGCACGCATGCCGGGAAGCCTGTACTGCCCAGGAGAACTGTCCAGCGCACCCTCGTGGAGTGCTGCTATTTCAGCCGCGTCATCTTGAAGGTCACGCAGCCAGAGGGGCCGCAGGCTGTGAGATCGAGCGCATTTTTGCCCATGACGGCGAGTGTGGCCGGGTAGCTTTTCCCATCCATCCGGTTGTAAGACTTCCCCTGCCACTTGTTTGTGCCGGTCTTCTTGAAGCTCTCCATGTAGACTAGGCCTTCGACCGGCCGGTTGCGCTTGGCCGGGTCGGGGTTCATGTTGTCCGTCTTCTGGCCGTCCACCACCTTGATCAGCTTACCGCAAAGATCTTCCCCGCACTTGTAGAACTCGTTGTGCGCCTTGTTCCTCGTGTTCAGCCAGACGCCGAACGCGTCATCGGCGCTTTGCGCAAGAGCGATACCGCCGGACAGGAGCGCCACCGCGCCGGCCGTTGCGAGAATTTTCTTCATCGGGTTCCTCCCTTTGCAGCATGCGATGCCTCTTTGTGCGTCGTGGGCCGGTGTCCAACAGTCCAGCTGAGCTGCTCGGGCTACGGCTTCTTGGTCGCCACGTACCGAGTCAGAAATTCGCGCGTGTCTCGCCATGCTTGCTCTACCGACTTGGCGTTGTAGCGGTAGGTGAACGTCCGCCCGCCGGCCGAGCGCTTGAACGCCGTATCGCCCAGCAGGGAGTGGTCGAAGCCGTGCGTGGTGTCCGGATAGAGCTTCCAGCTCACCGGCATGCCGCTGGCCGCAAGGTGCTTCGCCTGCTGGATGCACGGCGCCGTCGGGGCTTCGTCGTCCTTCGCTCCGAGCAGCACCAGAACGGGGGTGTTGGTATCGTCATAGAAATTCACCTCCTTGGCTGGTGTGCTCGGCGCGCACCAGGGATAGAAGGCGACCACGGCAGCAAAGCCCTGTCCGCCGAGAAATCTGCTCCGGAACGAGGGGCTCGCGGTCCTCAGGCCCGCCATTGCGCCCATGGAGAAGCCCATGTGCGCGATTCGCTTGCCGTCGACGAACGGCAGGGAACGCAGGTGCCTCAGGCCGGCCACCGCATCCTGCGCAACGACGCTGGTGCTCACCTTGAGGTTTGGCCAGCAGTTCATCGCGATCTTGCGTGGCCCGAAGTGGTCGACGACCAGGGCCACGTATCCCGCCGCCACCGCCCGCGCCGCCCACTCGAACGAGCTCTGACGCAGACCGGCGCAGGCGTGCGAGATCACAATCGCCGGGAATGGTCCGGTCCCCTGAGGGGCAAAGAGCGCCGATCCGGTCAGCAGGCCCGGACCCGGCATTGCAACGGCGTGCCGCGGCTCCTTCGGGAACCCCACATTGACCTGCGCGTCGGCGGGCGAGCCGGCAAGCGCCATCAACCCGCTCACAGCAACAGCGATCATCGATACACGCATATGACCAACCTCGCATTTGCACAAAGCAACGATCCGCTTGCACGGGTCTCAAAGCCGTGCCGCTTGTCGCGAACGGCCCGCCGCCGTCGCGACGTGAGCATCCGGTTCCCCTCAGGGAATCCGAACTGTCGTGGGACAGAAGGAAAGTCAGGTGCTTCCGTCGGCAGGTTCGCGAAGGCGTACAGTTCCTCTGCTGCGGTCTTCCTGCAGCCGTGGGCAAGGGAAGGCATAGGCAGGCCTGGCACCAGCTTGCGCATCTGAAGTCTCATGGCTATGGATCGATGGGCTGCGACCGAGGAGGCGCGCCGATGGGGACCCCGCACCGAGCCCCCAGCGGCGCCTCTCAGCCCGTCCTCTTGTAAGCAATTCGCGGCCTGACGGTCATCGGAAGGATTATGAAATTTCCTGAAGGCTGGAGGAAATCGTAGACGCCTCAGCGGGTTGGTTCGTCGATTGATGGATGGTGTTGGGGGTATGCCTGTGTCTCGGCTCCTGCGTTTCGATGCCATCACCCTCGACGTGGCGCGCGGCATTGTCCTCAAGGGCAACGAGCGAGTGGCGCTGCGCCGGCAGTCCCTCGATGTCCTGCGCCACCTTGCCGAGCACCCGGGCGAGGTCGTCTCCGCGCAGGAGCTGATCGAGGCGGTCTGGACGACCAAGCCGGCACGGCCCGAGGACTCGCTCGTCCAGTGCATCAAGGACATCCGCCGGGCGCTCGGAGAGGATGCGCGCTGGATCGTCAGGACCGTGTCGGGTCGCGGCTACATGTTCATGGCCGAGGTCGTCGCCGTCGAGGAGGCGCTCCCCGCTCTCCCGCCGCAAAGTGCGGAGGTGCGGAAGATCGCTGCCGACCCGGCTCTGGAAACGCGTTCGGCGTCCAGTGCTGGACCATTTCGCTTGCCGCGCGCCATCGTCGCTGCGGCTCTGCCGATCATCGTTCTTGCTGGCGGCGGCTGGCTCGCCTGGCAGGGGTCAAGGCCCCCGCCAGTGGTCACCATGATGGCCGTGCCGACTGTAGCCGTGCTGCCGTTCACCGCGCTGGGCGACGAGCCGGACCTGGGCGAAGCTGCCCGCGCCCTCTCCCATGATCTCTCGATCGAGACTGCCCGCGGGTCTATGAGCTGGATGCTCTCGTTCAGGTCTGCTTCCAGCTATCGCAACGGGCGCTCCGATCTCGCTGTAGTCGGCCATCAGCTCGGCGCCCGCTATCTCGCGCTCGGCACGGTCCGGGGTGAAGGCGGGGCGGTGCGCGCCGACATAGAGCTCATCGAGGCCCACAGCGGCCGCCAAGTGTGGCTAACCTCCTTCGAGCGCTCACCCGAGGGGGCGAGATGGGCCGTCCCACAGATTGTGGCGAGCCTCGCCCACAGCGTGATCGCTGCCGAGAGCCGGCGGCCGCTTCCTCCGACGCCGGAGGCCGCCCACTACGACATCCTCGGCCGCGCGCTGAGCGCCGTCGAGCTGGACCGCGAGAGCAACAGGAAGGCGCTCGCCTTCTACGAGAAGAGCCTCGCCATCGACCCCAATCGGTTGTCGACCCTGGTGAACTACATCTGGGCGCAGCTCGCCTTCGTTGACGGCGGCCTGGTGCCGCCCGAGGAAGTTTCCGGGCGCCTCGATCGGGCCGAGGCAGCCATCGCCCGTGCGATCGGCTTGGAAGCGAAGCATGGACCGGCCCGCGCCTACCGCGCCAAGTTGTTGCGGCTGCGCGGCGATGCTGAAGGAGCCATTGCCGAGCTCAGCGACATGCTGGCGATGAACCCCAATCTTCCAACGCAGCAGGCCGAGCTGGGACGCGCCAAGATCGACATCGGTCGCGCCGAGGAGAGCATTGCTCACATAGAGAAGGCGATCCGCGTCTTTCCTCGCAACGGGGCGGTCCACCTATGGCAGCTCTGGGCCGGGCAGGCTGCTCTCCTCGTCGGCGACGACAACGCGGCGCTGCAATGGCTGCAGAAGGCGCGGCGGCGAAACTACGCCGATCCCGTTCCGTGGCTGGCCGTGGCGCTTGCGAGGCTCGGGCGCGAGGAGGAGGGCCGCGCCCTGCTGGCGCAGCATGCAGCAAAGACGCCCGGGTTCACCGTTTCGGCTTGGATTGCGACGCGCAGACCGCGCAATGCCGTGGCCGCAGCACAGTTCGCGCCAATTGCCGAGACGATGCGCCGGCTCGATGTGGCTGGCGTGAAAGTACAGATCGGATCGAAGCCTTAGCGTTCGCCGTAGCCCGCCGTTGAGCCGACAACCTCGGCAGGCTCGCTGCGGATCGAGCCCGACCGCAGCAAGCCCGGCTCACCCGTGCCATCTACCAGCCGAACCGGTACGAGAGGTAGCCCGGGCCGTCGTCGCCCGACGGATCGACGTTGGTGCGGATGTACCAGAAGTCGATCGTCTCCTGGCGCAGCGTGTTGCTGCAGCTACGGCGGCACTCGATCCAGGTGCCGCCCGGCAGCCGCACCTCGCGCCGTCCCTGGGCGGTGATGCGGACCGGCGCGGTGATCGTCTGCGGTCCGTAGCGGCTCTCCGCGGTCACGTAGCCGGACTTCGGCTCGTCCGGCCAGCGCCGCGACCCGGCCTCGGCCGGCACGGCAATGCCGGCCGCCACGGGAACGGCGACGGACACGATGAGGGCAAACGGGGTGCGCATTGGGCTTTTCTCCTCCGACGCGTGGCGGGCCGCATGATCTTCGATTGTGCGTTAATTTACCGGAAGTTGGGACACAATGGCGGCGGGTCGCCGGCGCCCGGCCGTTGTTGCGGGACCTGTAGCCGATGTGCCACGGTGGGGTGTCAGACCCTCCGGGTCTGACACCATCGGATAGCCCTGACGTTGGAGTCCATGGTGTCAGACCCAGAGGGTCTGACACCTATGCTATCCGCCCGCCCAGCTCGTCCTCCAGGTGGATGCGCACGATCTCCTCGAAACTGGCGTCGGGCTTGAAGCCGAGCGCCAGGGCGCGCTTGGCATCGAACCGGCGCGGCCAGCCGGCGACGATCTTCTCCACGAACGGGTCGGGCTCGCGGCGGATGCGGGCCGCCACCGCGTCGCCCGCCACCTTGCGCAGCGCGGCGATCTGCTCGGCCACCGTCACGGCGACGCCGGGCATGGTGAGGGCGCGGCGGGGGCCGACCGCGCGCATGTCGAGCGTGGCGGCGTGGCGCATGAACTCCACGGCGGCGCGGGGCGAGGCATGCCAGTGCATGACGGTGTCGGCCACCGGCAGCACGGCCTCGCGGCCCGCCAGCGGCTCGCGGACGATGCTGGAGAAGAAGCCGGAGGCCGCCTTGTTGGGGGCGCCGGGGCGGACGCAGACGGTGGGCAGCCGCAGGCTGATCCCGTCGAGGAAGCCTTTGCGGGTGTAGTCGGACACCAGCAGCTCCGAGATGGCCTTCTGGGTGCCGTAGGAGGTGAGCGGCGTGGAGAAGAACTCGTCGCCGATGGCCTCGGGGAGGGGCGCGCCGAACACGGCGATGGAGCTGGCGAACACGAAGCGCGGCACGTAGCCGGCGGCGCGCACGGCCTCCAGCAACCCGCGCGTGCCGTCCAGGTTGATGCGATAGCCCTTGTCGAAATCCTGCTCCGCCTCGCCCGAGACGATGGCCGCCAGGTGAAAGACGATGTCCGGCCGGTCCGCGACAAGCCGCTCCGCTTCGCCGGGCGCCGGCAGATCGCCCGTCATGAGCCGCACCGGCACCTTCGCGCCGGCCTGCACCGCGGGCTCCACCACGTCGTAGAGCGTCAGGCTGGAGATCGCCTTATCCCCGAGCGCGCCGTCCCGCGCCAGCCGCTCGGCCAGCTTGCGGCCGATCATGCCGGCCCCGCCGATGATGAGGATGTTCATTGGACGTCTCCCTCTCCGTCAGAGGCGGCAAGAGCCGGGCCGCCTCCTATGCTGAGCCACGTCATTACATCGCTCCGCCGGCATCGGTGCAATGGCGCTTTCTGCGCCATTGCACCCTGCAAGGCTCGGCTCAACCGGCCAGCACCGCGGGCTCCGGCGGCGTGCGGCCGCGGATGAGGTCGGAGGCCTTGTCGGCGATCATCAGGGTGGCGGCGTTGAGGTTGGCCGAGAGCATGGTCGGCATGATCGAGGCGTCGATCACTCGCAAGCCGTCGAGGCCGTGCACGCGCAGCTCGTCGTCCACCACGGCCAGCGGATCGGTGCGGAGGCCCATGCGGCAGGTGCCGGCCGGGTGGAAGGTGGTGGTGCCGCGCTGCCTGGCGGCGCCCAGCAGCTCCTCGTCGCTCTGCACGGCCTCGCCCGGGAAGTCCTCGTAGTCGTAGTAGGGCT
This sequence comes from Hyphomicrobiaceae bacterium, assembly GCA_044868325.1. Classification (GTDB taxonomy): domain Bacteria; phylum Pseudomonadota; class Alphaproteobacteria; order Rhizobiales; family Hyphomicrobiaceae; genus AWTP1-13. The sequence goes on along the minus strand of JBIOWI010000399.1, from coordinate 14,997 downwards.
GCAGCGGCTCGGTCCTCAGCAGGCGCCGCGCCAGCTTCATGCCCGCCAGCAGCACCCGGCGGTCGCTCTCCTCGGCCAGATAGTTCGGCTGGATGGCGGGAGCCGCGAACGGGTCGGCAGACATGAGGCGCACCCAGCCACGGCTCTCGGGCCGCTGCTGCCAGGACGCGATGGTCATGCCGGGCTCCAGGTCGAGCTCGCCCTGCACGCCCTCCCGGTAGCTTGCCGGCGTGAAGGTGAGCTGCAGGTCGGAGGTGGCGACTCCGGGCTCGGAGCGCCAGAAGCAGTAGATGAGCGTGGGATTGAGCGCCAGGATGCCCTTGCGCGTCGCCACGTAGCGGACGACCTCGCGCGCCAGCTTGAGCCCGCGCGCACGCTCGTTGATGGTGTCGATGCCCTTGACCCGCACCGTGAAGCGCGGGGCGTAGTGGTCGCGCAGATTCTCGCCGACGCCAGCCAGTGCATGGCGCACCGGGATGCCAAGCGACTGCAGAAGGCGCGGCGGGCCGATGCCGGAGAGCTGCAGGAGCTGCGGCGAGTTGTAGGCCCCGGCCGACAGGATCACCTCGCGCGCGGCCCTCACCACGCGGGCTGTCCCGCCGGGGCTGCCCGCCGCATAGGCAACCCCGACGCAGCGCCGACCCTCCAGCAGCAGCGCGGTGCTGTGCGCGCGGGTGCGCACCGTCAGGTTCGGGCGCTTGCGCGCCGGGTGCAGGAAAGCGGTGGCGGCGCTCACCCGGCGGCCGTTGCCGATGGTGCGCTGGGCGTAGGCCACGCCCTCCTGGACGGCGCCGTTGTAGTCCGGGTTGCGCGGGATGCCGAGGCTCACGGCTCCGGCGATGAAGGCCTCGCACAGCGGGTGGCGCCAGTCGAGGTCGGAGACGGTGAGGGCGCCGTGGCGGCCGCGGAAGGTGGGATCGCCCTCGCCGATGCGGCGCTCCATGCGGCGGAAATAGGGGAGCACGTCGGCGTAGCCCCAGCCGCGGTTGCCGATCTGCGCCCAGGTGTCGAAGTCCATGCGCTGGCCGCGGTTGTAGATGTGGCCGTTGATGGAGCTGGAGCCGCCCAGCGTCTTGCCGCGCGGGGCGAGGATGCGCCGGCCGCCGGTCCACTCGCTGGGCTCCATGCTGTAGAGCCAGTTCACACGGCGGTTGTAGAAGGTCTTGATGAAGCCGGCGGGGATATGGATGAACGGATGCCAGTCGCCCGGGCCGGCCTCCAGCACCAGCACGCTGGTGCGGCCGTCCTCGCTCAGCCGGTTGGCTAGCACGCAGCCGGCCGAGCCGGCGCCGACGATGACATAGTCGAAGGTCTCCACGGCATGCCCCCAATCACCCGCGCCTACTGGACTGCGAGCACCAGCTTGCCGCGGAAATGGCGCCCCTCGCTCACCCTCATGGCCTCTGCTGCCTGCGCCAGGGGGAATTGGGCGATCTCGGGGAGCCGCACTGCGCCGGCGCCGACCAGCGCCACGATGCGCTCCAGGTGGCGCCGGCTGCGGGCGACGTTCGGCCTCAGCGACTGCACGTCGGCACGCGACGATGCCGGCGCTTGCGGGCCGGAGGCGATGAAGGCCGCGCGTCCGCCCGGCCGCAGGACGGCGAACGAGCGCTCCGCGACGTCGCCGCCCACCGTGTCGAGCACGGCATCGCAGCCGGACACGACCTTGGTGAAATCCTGAGCCTTGTAGTCGACGATCTCATCGGCGCCGAGGCCCTGCACGTACGGCCGGTTCGCCGCGCTCGTCGTGGCGATCGCGCGCGCGCCGATATGCTTGGCGAGCTGGATGGCGAACGCGGCAACGCCGCCCGCCCCGCCCTGTATCAGGATGGTCTCGCCGGCCTTGAGCTGCAGCGTGTCCTCGATCGAGACGAGGGCGGTGAGGCCGACGAGCGCCACGGCCGCCGCCTCGATGTGCGAGAGGCTGTCGGGCTTCTCCGCAACGATGGCGGCCTTGATGGCAAGCCTCTCGGCATAGCAGCTCTCCCGGCTCGCCTCGCTGACGCCGAACACCGGGTCGCCGGCGCGAAAGTCGCCGACGCCAGCACCCACGCTGCTGACGATGCCCGAGAAGTCGCGGCCCAGGATATGCGGGAAGCGGGCCGGCCGGTACGATCCGCCGGCGCGCACCTTCCAGTCGGCGCCATTGACGCTCGCGGCATGGACCTCGACGACGACCTCGCCAGGCCCGGCCTCCGGGTCGGGCAGGTCGCCGTATTTCAGCTCCTCCGGCCCGCCGTGGCGCTCGATGTAGACCGCTTTCATCCGTGTGCTCCGCTCAAGCCGTAGGGTGCCAATCGGGCGTCAGCCCGATTGCACCGCTGCAACCTATCCGACGGGCGCATCGGTGCAATGCCGCTTTTTTGCACGATTGCACCCTACGATTTCCGCCCCGCCACCATCTCCGCAATCCCCGCCAGCGCTTCGTTGGAGAGCGGCAGGTCGATTGGCTCGTTGCGCTCGGCCGAGAGGTCGGCGGCGCTGTAGACCTCCATCACCGTGCGGGCGCTCTCGGGCGCCACCATCGGGGGGCGGTCGAGGATGACGGATTCCAGGAAATGGATCGTCTCGGGTCCCATCTGGCCGGCGAACACGTGGTCCACCTGCTCGCCCGGCATGGTGGACATGGGGAACTGGGTGCCGCCCGACACCGTGTTGAGCCAGTTGTCGCGCTGAGTGTCGTCGAGGAATAGCGCGCCCTCGGTGCCGGTGATCTCGATCCAGGTGGCGCAGTAGTTGGGGTAGCTGGGCGGCAGGTTCCAGCCGCCGCCGATGGCGACCAGCACGCCGTTGTCCATGGTCACCGTGCTCCACATGACGTCATAGGAGCCGTTGACCGGCTGCATGGTGCCGTAGGCGCCCTGCGAGTAGACGCGCACCGGCTTGGCCGGCTCCAGCAGCCAGAACACGATGTCGAGGTCGTGGGTGGATTCCATGGCCGCCGGGGAAAGCCGCACGCGCGAGGCGATCTTCTTGCCGAGGCTGCGCGACAGGTGCCGGCTCACCATCACGCTCACGGGCTTGCCCAGGGTGCCGTCGGCGATCTTCTTCTTGGCGTAGGCGATCTTGGTGTTGAACCGCTGCGAGTAGCCGATGGTGAACTTGAGGTTGCCGCGCTTCGCCAGCGCGATCAGCGTGTCCGCCTCCCACAGCTCCAGCGCAATAGGCTTCTCCAGCAGGACGTGCTTGCCGGCCTGCAGGCAGTCGCGGGCGATGGGAAAGTGCGTGTGCTCCGGGGTGGTGCAGATGTACACGACTCCGATGGCCGGATTCTTGACGATGTCCCGATAGTCGAGCGTCGCCGCAGCGTCGGTCAGCCGGCGCACCTCATCGAGGCGGTCCGGGCGGATCTCGCAGATGTGCAGCCGGCTCGCCAGCGCCGACCGCGCCAGCGTCTCGGCGCGGATGCCTCCGCACCAGCCCGTGCCGATCACCGCCACCTCGACACCCATGCGGTCCATCCTCCCGGATTTGCCGATATCGCCTACATTTGCCGCACCCATGAAGCTTGCGCGGGAACGGCCGCAGCGGCAAGAGAGGGTATCGGCCGTCCGCACAGGCTCCGGTTGTCGCTGTTGCCGGCGTCGTTGCAATGCCACAAATGTGATAAATTCTGGCAGGGAAAGGGCGCAGCACACGTGCAAGGGCGCAGCACACGTGCAGGGGAGTCCAACCATTTGTATTGATCGGTTGTCCGCGATCGGCCGCTTCGTGCTGCCGGTCATCGGCGGAGTCCTTGCCGTGCTCGGCCTCATGGCCCATGCGCACGGGCAGACGTCGGGCGCCGACGCCGCCGACAAGTCCAAGGTGCGCATTCTGGCGGTCGGCGCGCCGCCGCTCGCCGACGAGCAGTTGCCCGACGGCGGCGTTGTGCCGGCGCTGGTGAGCGCCGGTCTTGGGCAGGCGGCGCCTGGAGCTGCCGAGAGCGGTGTGAGGTGGACGGACCTCCCACTGACGCCGGAGCTGCTGAAGGATCCATCGGTCGACCTGTTGCTGCCCGTCGAGAACGCCGATTGCGAGCGTCCCAACAACCTCACGCACGCCTCGGCTGCGCTGTGCGACAGCGCGATCTTCTCGGACCCGATACTGCAGGTTGTTCAGGCCCTCTTCACATCCGCCAATAGCGCCTTCAAGTTCGACACCGATCAGAGCATCTTCGGCAAGAGCATCTGCCTGTCCAGCGACCGCGATCTGTCCGCCCTCAACGGCGACGGGCGCAACTGGGTCGCCTACAAGCGCGTGACGGTGGTCCGGCGCGCCACGCTGCTCGACTGCGTGGCGGCGGTGCAGGCGAACGACGCCGACGCCTTCCTCGCCACCGACCTGGAAGGCACCTACCTGCTGCGCCGGCTCGGGCTGACGCCCTACTTCGCGCTGCTGCCGCGCCCCCTGGCGATGAGCAGCATTCACGTCGTCGTCTCGCGCGATCACGCCCGCGGCGCCGACCTCGTCGCCGCTCTCAACGACGGCGTGAGGAAGCTGAAGGAGGGGGACGCCTATGCGACCATCGTCCAGAAGCACCTGATCGCTGCCGCATCGGCCCCCGTGGCGACCGGTGCGACGGCACAGCGCAAGCCCGCCCCCTCGCCACAGCCGGAGGCCGCGTCGAAAGCCGCCGCCGCAACGCCGCCGGCGTCCGCGCCGCAAGTGGCCTCAGCGACGCCGGCGCCTGCACGGCCCGCTCCTGCCGCCGTACCCGCCGCGCCTGCGCCGGTCGTTGCGACGCAGCCTCCGCCGATGGACAAGGAGACGCGCGAGCGCGCGCTGAAGTTCGTGAAGCGTGGCAGCGAGGAGCTGTCCGAGGGCCGGGTAGCGCCGGCACGACTCCTGTTCGAGCGAGCCGCCGAGATGGGCCTGCCGCAGGGAGCCATGGCGCTCGCCGCCACCTACGATTCCGACGAGCTGAAACAGCCGCATCTGCGCAACGTGCTGCCCGACCCGGCCGAGGCGCGGCGCTGGTACGAGCGCGCCCAGGCCCTGGGCGCCGCCGAGGCCGGCGCGCGGCTCCAGAGGCTGGGGGCAGTGGGAGCCAAGAACTGAGGCATGGCTCCCGTTGCCGTGGCACGGAGCTTGAGCCGGCACCCGCCGCAGCTGCTGCAGCCAAGCGCCCACGGGTAGCGCTCGGGCGGCGAGCAGCCATGGAGGGCACAAGAGGCTGCACGCTACTTGGCTTCGAGACCGGCTTGCTGCGCGGCCGCCCGGAAGCTCGCGACGTCCGTTTCGATGAGCTTGTCCAGCTCCTCCGGCGCCGACAGGCTGGCAAGGGCGCCCGCGCCCTCAAGCCTCTTCTTCACGTCCTCGTCGGCCATCGCCGCTTCCAGGGCCTTGTGCAGCTTGCCGACGATGGGCTGCGGCACACCGGCGGGAAAGACGAGCCCGTACCAGCCGCTGTAGCCGAATCCGGAGAGACCGCTCTCCGCCAGCGTTGGAACGCTCGGCGCTGCCGGCCAGCGCTTGGGCGTGGATACCGCGATCAGACGCAGATCGCCTGATTCCACTTGGCCGCGAATGGCGTGGAAGAGGTCCATCCCAAACGCGGCATCGCCCCTGAGCAGTGCAGTGACCACCTCGCCAGTCGTGCGGAATGAGACCTGCTGGGCCTTCATGCCCGTGCGCTGACGCAGGTCCTCAAGGATGAGATGCTGGGTCGAGCCGAGCCCGATGGTGGTGTAGTTCAGCTTGCCGGGCTCGCTGTTGACGTGTGCCACGAGGCTCTTGAGATCGGTTGCCGGCGAATTTTTCGGAACCACCAAGGCGTAGGTCGAATAGGCGAGGATGCCGACCGGGGTGAAGCTTTTCACCGGATCGTACGGAACCTGCTTGACCATCACCGCCGACACCGAGTGGCCGGTGCTGACCGCGAGTGCGGTGTAGCCGTCATTGTCGGCCTTGGCGACAAGGCCGCCGGCGATCGAGCCGCCCGCGCCGGGCTTGTTCTCCACCACGAATTGCTGGCCGAGGATCCCCGACAGCTTGTCGGCAAGGATGCGCGCCACGACGTCGGTTCCACCGCCGGCCCCGAACCCGACGAGGATGCGAACCGGCTTGCTCGGCCAGTCCTGGGCATCAGCCACCGAGATTTGCGCGCATGACAGCACGGTACATGACAGCACGGTACACGACAGCACGAGCGCGGCAGTGGCAGTCCGCCAAAACAACATCATTTGTCCCCCTTTGTGTCCTTCGATGGGCGCCCATCGAAGTCGCGTGGCAACGGTGTTGGCGGACGTCATGTACCCCCGATGACGTCCGTCGTAAAGATCGTATCGCTGTTGTCAATCGAGAGAGTTCGCTATACGGTTCTTTGTGGCGTCCATCGGCTATCGGCCGATGTGTACGGAGGATTTCTGCGACCAAGCGTTGCTGAGCGCCTTGGGGGTCGGCTGCGGGGACCGACCGCCTATGAGGTTCAAGTGCCACGGAGCGCGTGGAAACGGAGCGCGCGGGATTGGACCCAAGGTGTGCGTCGGCGCTTTCCTTCAGCAAGTTCGGGGGGTATCTCGACATGCGAGTCTCGCTTGTACTGGCGCTCCTTCTGGCATCTAGTCCGCTGGCGGTCACTGCCTCCAGTGCGCAGTCCCCGCAAAAGGCTGCTCCGGCGCCGAAAGCTCCTTTTTCTCATCTGGTCGAGCGAGAGAAGGCGAACGAGAATTTCTTGATCCTCTTGGGCGGCACGCTGGGCGGCCCTTATGTCCAGATGGCTCAGGACATTGCCCGGGTCGTCAGCGACGGGAACAACCTGCGGGTCCTGCCCATGGCCAGCGACGGAGCGCTGCAGAATGTCCGCGACGTCCTGTTGCTGCGCGGGGTGGACCTGGGCATCACGACGGATCAGGTGCTCAATACCCTCAAAGCGTCGGGGGAATTCGGACCGAACCTCGAACGCCGGATCGCATACATCTCGCCGCTGGCAGTGGACATGCTTCACGTGCTGGCGCGGCCTGAAATCAATTCCTTGAGCGACCTCAACGGTAAGAAAGTGAACGTGATGCCGAAGGGCTCTGCCAGCTCGGCTCTCGTTCCCAAGACGTTCAAGGCGCTCGGTGTCGAAGTCGACCAGGAGAACCTGACAATCGGCGACGCCCTCCAGCGGATGCGCGCCGGAACGCTCTATGCCACCGCCTGCTACTGTCCGGTCCCGGTTCCCGCATTCTCCGGCCTGAGCCCCGACCTCGGGTTCAAGTTCCTGCCGGCTACATACACCAAGCCGCTTGAGGAGGCCTCCTTTCTGCCCGCAAGCATACCCGGCGAGCCCTATCCGAGTCTGATAGCAAAGGGCTCGAAAGTTCCAACCGTTGCAACCAGCACTATCCTAATCACGTTCAACTGGGTGCCCGGTACCGACCGCTACAGGAAGGTCGAGAAGTTCGTGAACGCCTTCTTCGCGAATTTCGACAAGCTGAGGCAGCCACCGCATCATCCTACTTGGAAGGACGTCAACATCGCAGCGAACATCCGCGGCTGGCAGCGGTTCTCGGCTGCGCAGCAATGGCTCGACCGCGAGGCCGCTGAAGCGGCGAAGGCACCTGCGCCCGGCATCGACATCAAGCAGGCGCGCACGCAGGCCGCCAAGGCGGTCCCGAACGACACGGCCGAGCAGGAGCGCCTGTTCAGGGAGTTCCTGGAGTGGTCGCGCAAGCGGCCGCAGCGGTGACGCCCCCAGCCACACGATGCTTGCTTCGGGATATGTCCGCCAGCCTGTTCTCTTCGCGGCGGCGGGACCCCGCCGCCGCCTGCGCCGTTGCTACTTGGCCGGGCCGGGGGCAGGAGCGGCGGGGGCCGCGGCCGCCGATTTGATGCCGGCATCGGCCACGATCTTGCCCCAACGCTCGATGTCGGAGGCCACGCGCTGCTTGAAGCCCTCGGACGTGCTCGACAGCGGCAGGCTGCCGAGCGTCTTGAGCTTCTCGACCGTCTGCGGGTCCTTCGTCATGGACACGGTCTCGGCATTGAGGCGCTGCACCACGTCGGCGGGCATGCCCGGCGGGCCGGCGAGGCCGAAATAGGAGGTCAGCTCGTAGCCGGGAAGGGTCTCGCCGATGGTCGGCACATCGGGGAGCGCGAAGAAGCGGGTGGGCCCCGTGGTGGCGATGGCGCGCAGCTTGCCGTCCTTCAGCAGCTCCAGGAGCGAGGGCGGCGGCTCGAAGCCCAGCTCGATGTGCTTGCCGAGCAGCATGGTGGGCACGGCCGTGCCGCCCCTGGACGGGAGGTGCTTCAGCTTGATCTTCGCCGTGGCCGCGAACAGCTCGGCCGCGAGGTGCTGGCCGGTGCCGACGCCGGAGGTGGAGAAGACGATCGGGTCCGATGCGGCCTTCGCCGCCGCGATCAGCTCGGGCACGGTCTTGATGGGGTGCTCCGGGAAGGTCGCGACGATGAAGGGGATCTGAGTAACGAGGCCGATAAAGGAGAAGTCGTCGACGGGATGGAAGCTCATCTGCTCCTGCATGGCCGCGGCCGCGGCGTGTCCGCCGGGCAGCATGAACAGGGTGTAGCCGTCAGCCGGCGCGCGGGCGACGAAGCCGGCCGCCACCCTGCCGCCGGCTCCGGGCTTCGGCTCCACCACCACGGACTGTCCGAGCTGTGCCTGCAGACGCTCGGCCACGACGCGGGCGGTGAGATCGCCGTTACCGCCGGCGCCGAAGCCGTGCAGCAACGTGATCGGGCGTTCCGGCCAGGCCGCCGAGGCGCCGGCCGGGAGGATGGCAGCTACACAGATCGCACCAACGAGTGCGCACATCGTCCGAGTCAAGCCCATGCGGTGGTTCCCTTCCTCTCTCCAGCTTCCAGCTCTCGGCACCGAGCTGCGGCTCGATGCTTGCCGCTTCCTTCCCGTCAGGAGCAAGCCTCCCGTCCGTGGCTCATGGCGTCCAGCCGATGGTCGACGATCTTGGTATGCCCGGCTTGTTCTCGACGACGAACCGGCTTGCTTGGCCACCCCTGGGTCTGCGCCCATGCCGGCTGCGCGCATGGCAGAGCCGCGCCGCACGCTGCATTCGCAGCGATGCCCGTCCGCCAAAACACTGTCGGGCCTCCGCATTTCTTATGGGTGGCAACTCTGCGTACAGCTTTTGCAAGCGCCTTGCAGCCCGCGCACGTTCGCGATGTACCATCTGCATCGACGTTGTCAATCGGGGCAGTTCGTTATACCGTTCGCGTCCGATGCCCTCCGGCCGCACACTGCGGGCGGAGAGCCTCCGGCGACCTGCGTTCCGTGCGGGCATCCCACTGAGGGAGTGTGGAGCGGGCTGGACGGCGAATGGCCGTGAAGACTGCGGAGGAGTGGGCCGGGGACCTCATTCGGGACGTCGCTTAAGGGACTAGCTCAGCGCTTCAGCAAGGGGGTGTCGCAGCATGCGAGTGTCGCTTGTATTGGCGTTCGTTCTGGCGTTAGGCCCGCTGGCCGTGGGCGACACCAGCGCCCAGACCCGACCGAAGGACGCCGCACCGTCGAAGGCCCCAGGCTTCTCTCATCAAGAAGAGCGAGAGAAGGTGAACGAGAATCTCCTGATGCTGCTGGGTGGGACGCTGGGTGGGCCCTGGATCCAGATGGCACAGGATGTGGCGGTGGTCGTCAGCGACGGGGACAACCTGCGGGTTCTTCCTCTCGCCGGTGGTGGAGCGAAGAGCAATCTGCGCGACGTCCTCCTGGCGAAGGGCGTGGACCTGGGCATCACCCGGCTCGACGTGCTCAACGATGCCAAGGGGTCGGGAGAGTTCGGGCCGAACCTCGACCGCCGGGTCGCATACATCACACCGCTTGCCGTGGACATGCTGCAGGTGCTGGGGCGACCCGAAGTGAATTCCCTGAAAGATCTCAATGGGAAGAAGGTGAATGTCTATCCAAAGGGCAGCCTCGCTTCCAAGGTCTTCAAGATGCTCGGCATCCAAATCGAGGAAACCAATCTCGCGCTCCCCGACAGCGTCCAGCAGATGCGCACCGGCCAGGCCTATGCCAGCGCATGCATCTGCTCGGTTCCCATTCCCCTCTTCGCCGGCGTGAGCGCGGACCTGGGTTTCAAGCTGCTGGAGATCCCCTACGTCGCTGCGCTCGAGGAATCCTTCCTGCCCGCAAGCTTGTCCAGCGATCACTTCCCAAATCAGATCGCCAAAGGCGCGAAGGTTCAGACCATTGGAACGCAGCTTCTCCTGGTGACCTACAATTGGGTGCCTGGCACCGATCGCTACCGGAAGGTCGAAAAGTTCGTCGGGTCCTTGTTCACGAGCTTCGACAAGCTGAGGCAGCCGCCGCGCCATCCCAGCTGGAAAGAGGTCAACGTCTCCGCGAGCGTGCGCGGCTGGCAGCGTTTCCCGGCCGCGAAACAGTGGCTTGACCGTCAGGCCCCCGAGGCGGCCGCGGACAACCGCGGCGTCGACGTGGCGCGCGCGCGCGCGCAGGCAGCGAGGGCGGCACCCCATGACTCGGCTGAGCAGGAACGCCTGTTCAAGGAGTTCCTGGAATGGTCGCGCCAAAGGCCGAGGAAGTGACGACTTCGGACTCAGCAAGACTGGGCCGTGCGGTGCGGTCGCCGATGCAAGAAGAGGAAGGAACAGCTCCCGCCCGGCTCGCCACCGCTCCCGGACGGCGCATCTGCGAGCGCTGCGCTGGGGTGAGGGCGCGCTGCAAACGTCGTCCAAATCAGGGCCGCCGCCGGCCATGCGGGAGACCGGCGGCGGCCCCAGCCACCTGAATCGATCCAGTCGAACAGGACCGTCTCCGCCGTGAGGCGACAGAGCCAGCGGCTGACGCTGGCGTCGAGCGGCGCTTCTGAGCGCAGCTTTTGATGGGGGTGTCTGTTGTGAGGGACGCGACACAACCAAGGTGGAGCTGTTGTGGGGCGTGGTGTCTCACGTTTCTGGAATCTGCTCAGGCAGCGTGCGCTACCCTGGCGTTGGCCCTTGCCTTGAGCCATGTCTCGGTCGAACCCGCCGCCGGGCAGACCGCCGATCGCCCCAGCATCAGCGTCGCTCGTGCCATCGCCGCGCAGCCCTCCACACAAGTGGCCTTCCCGATCCGGGTGGGGAAGGCGCCGCGTGACAGCTTCGCGAGAGTGCGAGGGCTCCCCCCCACGGCAACTCTGTCGCAGGGGCACTCGATTGCACCCGGCGCCTGGGCCGTGCCGCTCAACGCGCTTTCCGACCTCACAATCGCAGTTCCGGCGATGGCGGCCGGCAGCACCGACGTGTCGGTGACGCTGGTCGGTCCGGACGGCCTGGTGCTGGCTGAGGCCAAGTCCACGCTCGTGATCGCGCCGCCGCCCCCGTCTCCGCCGTCGACGCCTTACGATAGGCAGCGCGCGGTCCAGTTCCTGGAGAAGGGCAACGAGCAATTGTCGCAAGGTCTCGTGGCGCCCGCGCGCCAATTCTACGAGCGGGCCGCCGATCTGGGGCTGGCCGAGGCCGCGCTGGCGATGGCGGCGACCTACGACCCGGTAGAGCTCGGTCGGCTTGGTTTGCGCGGCATTCAGCCGGACGCCAATGAGGCCAGGCGCTGGTACGAGCGGGGGCGCGCGCTCGGCGCACCCCAGGCCGAGCAGCGCCTCCAGCGACTGAACGGGATGTGAGGAAGAGGGACGAGGGGCGATCGCCACCCGCCCCGGCGCGTCGCTGCCTAGGCATTGACCACATTGCATATTTTTGACGGCTTTCATGGCCGGGCAGGCCCGCGCTATTGGTCTGGAAGCGACCGTCAAAGCAGCCGCGACATGCCCCCGCTTCCCAAGCGATACGCGCCTTTCGTCTACGGGATCATCCAAGCTGCGATCACGACCGCCGTCGCGACAGCCATTGCCACGCGCCGGTCGACGGATCTCGGGCTGCAGTTCCTGGAGCAGTGGGCGCTGGCGTGGCTCGTGGCCTTCCTGACCATGCTGCCCGTCGTCATCTTCATTGCGCCCCTGATCCAGCGCGCCGTCTCGGCCCTGACGACGGCCGATCCGGCCCGGCGTCGCCAGCCAAGGGGCTGACGAGGCCGGGCGTCGGCAGTCGGGTGTCGGGGTTTGCCAATCCCGACTGCCGACACCCGATTGCCGACTGCCGCTACTTTGCGCCGCTTGCAGACGGACCGGGCTTGGGATTGACTGGCCGCGGACTGCCGTAAAGACCGGACCCTCCATGCCCGCCCGCCTCTCCGCAACCTTGATTCTCGGCTGGGAGGAGTGGGTCATGCTGCCCGAGCTGGGCCTTGATGCCATCAAGGCCAAGGTGGACACCGGCGCGCGCACCTCGGCGCTGCACGCCTTCTACGCCGAGCCGTTCGGGCCGCCGCGTGCGCGCAAGGTGCGGTTCGGCGTGCATCCCGTGCCCCGCCGCAACGATATCGCCATCGAGTGCACCGCCCGCCTGATCGACCGGCGCGACGTGAGGAGCTCCAACGGGGAGATCGAGGCGCGCTATGTCATCGAGACGCCGATCCGCATCGGCGACCGGCAGTGGCGCATCGAGGTCACCCTCGCCAACCGCGGCATGATGAGCTACCGCATGCTGCTGGGCCGCCAGGCGATCCCCCGCAACGGCCTGGTGAAGCCGTCGGCCTCGTTCCTGCAGCCCAGGCTGCACTACAAGGTCTACGGCAGGTTGGGCTAACGGCTCTTCGAGCCTAACCAACTTATCGCTTTTCCAACTCGAGCGGCTGCGAACCGGACATCTCCACAATGGCCTCAGATTTGGAGATGGCCTCAAAGCGATATTGGCCGGACGACAGAACAACGGCGCCCTGGGGAAGGGGTATTGGAACGAAGGTGCCGAACCCTTCAGTATACCGTAGATATAGTGTGGCGCCAGGCGGTACCGTAACGATGGCTTGCCCTCGAATCTTGCCGGTGTCGCTGCCTAAGAGCGACTCCGTTGTCGTCAGTTTGCGTTTGCCGGGTGAAACGGAAACGGACAGGTGGCCACCGATGCGGATTCGCGTCAGCCGCTTGCCATCCAGATGGAGAAAGGGAACGTCCAGATTGCCGATGCCGATTATAGTGCTCGGTCGGTACACATAGAGCCGGGCGGCACTGCTGCCTGAAGCGGTGGACTGCTGGGCGGAGGCTTCAAACCCGGACAATTGCAGAAGCGCCACTAGCGTAGCCGCGACAAGCGTCCTCACGCCACTACCTCCACCGTCGAGCTTCGCAACAGTCTGCTTCGCCCCGGCTCCATCGTAAAGTTTTGGCAGTCGCCAGACGGTCTCTCAGCGTCTGCCAGTGACCGTAAGGCAACAGCTCAAGGCCGGCGCTCCGCGCCACAAGGTCATCTGCGAGTCGCAGAGAGAGCACGGATCTACCGGCGGGGATAAGTTCCTCTGTTCACAATTTATACGGATTAACAATGACTCCCGCCCCGCCTTGTGCTCTCATCTGCAAGCCTCGGAGATGAGACCGGCGGTCGCCTAGGGCCGTCGCTCGGGCTGGGAGCCGGGGGCCGCAGTCCGATACCTCGCCCGGCATGGCGGACAGACCATCCGAGCGCCGGTGCCTCGGAGTTCCGACCCCGGACTTGGCGGGGAAGGAACCGGGGACTCCCTCTGACCCTCCGGGTCAGACACCATGGCATACCTCAGTAAAAAGGCCCCGGAGAAGGAAACCGGGCGTCGGAGCTGTGGTGTCAGATCCAGAGGGTCTGACACCTGCCTACCGCCTCAGCTCGAGGGCGGCCGAGCCGCCGTCGCCGGTCAGCCGCACGCTTTGATGGTTGCCGCTGACGGTGACGACGATCGTGCCGGAGACGTTGTACTCGGCATTGTGGAACTGGCCCTGGTAGGTGTTGCCGCCCACCTGGCGCAGGGTGGCGGTCTGGGTGGCCCGCCCCGAAGGCGTGGCGCAGGTGGCCGTCACCGTGTAGGCGTTGCCCGACGAGCGCCGGTACTGCGCCCGGCACTGGGCGCGCTCCCGCTGCCCCGAGGCGAACGCCACCGAGCCGCCGCCGCGCCACGAGCCTTCCAGGCCGGCCGATTGCGCCGCCCCGTCTTGGGACGCGACCAGGCTCGCCGCCAGGCACGCCACCAGACCGGCCACCAGCAACGGCAGGACCGGCGCGGCGATTCTCGACTTTCGCAGTCGACGTTTCAAATCTGCACCACCCATGGGGTTAACTCCGACCCTCGCGCCATCCCCGCGCACCCGGCGTGCCGGCTGCAAGCCGCAGACATAACCCAAGAGCGGCCCGCTTCGTTCCTCGTTCCGCAGGTGAGGTTAGCCGGCCCGCAGCCGGCGATCGGACGGCCCGTCAACTGCGAAAGTGCGTGGGGCGCCCTGCTTCGGGGGCCCGCTCGCCGCCTTGTGGCCGCGCCGGCCTCGGCGTAACAACAGGGCAAAGGGATCGGTCAACGAGGAGGATGCAAAGTGCTTACGCTCTACTATGCTCCCGGCGCGTGCTCCATGGCAGCGCACATCGTGCTGGAGGAGGTGGACGAGAAATACGAGGCCAGGCGCGTCGACCTTGCCAAGGGCGAGCAGCGCACCGAGGGCTATCTCAAGATTCACCCTCTCGGCCGCGTGCCGGCCCTTCTGCTCGACGACGGCGAGCCGCTCATCGAGAATACCGCCATCCTGCCCTACCTCGGAAAGCGCTATGGGCTGTGGCCCGCCGATGCGCTGGGAGAGGCGCGCGCGCTGTCCGTCGTCGGCTTCTGCGCCACCAACGTGCACCCGGCCCACGCCCACATCTCACGGCCCGAGCGCTATGCCACCGATGCGTCCCACTTCCCCGGCATCCAGGCCCAGGGACGCAAGATGTTCCACACCTACCTAAAGCAGATCGACGGCATGCTGGCCGGCCGCGAGTGGCTGTCCGACACATACTCGGTGCTCGATCCCTACGCTCTCACGTTCTATGCCTGGGGCATCCGCCGCGAGCTGCCGATGGCGGAGCTGAAGAGCTACACCGCCCATCGCGATCGCATGATGTCCCGTCCTGCCGTGCAGCGCGCGGTGGCCGACGAGGGCGTCAAGGTCTAACCCGTTTGGTCTAACGAGGCGGCAGTCGGGGGTCGGGCGTCGGCAATCGGGAAGG
>JBIOWI010000398.1:0-3036 GCA_044868325.1 Hyphomicrobiaceae bacterium | reverse complement strand
GGCTCCGAGAAGTCCTCGAGCCTGCGGTTGTGCTTCTCGATGGCGAGCAGCGACTCCACGGGGGCGAAGTCGTCGGTCAGCACCTTGCCGCGGCTGCGCGTGACGGTGCGGCGCTCGCCCACGAATGCCGCCAGCGGATAGACGAAATTGTGCCTCTGCTGCAGGACAGCGGAGCGCGCCGTCAGCTCCGCCTGGGTCCGCTTGGGGCCGTCGTAGGCCACCGTGACGATGTTGCCGCCGGCGTCGAACACCTCGACGTTGGCAAACACCTTGCTGATGGTGGCAATGGCCGAATCGAACATCATGGTGGTTGGCTCGACGTTTTGCACCACTACGCCGCCAGGTTTCAGCTTGGACTGGACGACCTTGTAGAACTCCTCCGTCAGAAGGTGGAACGGCACGAACGGACCACGGTAGGCGTCGATCATGACGATGTTCCAGCTGTCGCGGCTCTTCGCCAGGTAGCTGCGGCCGTCGGCGGTGACGATCTTGAACCTGTCCTCGGCCTTCACGCCGAAGTGCTTCTGCGCCAGATCCACCACGGCGGGGTCGAGCTCCACGCAGGTGATGTCCAGGTTGGGCATGTGCTTGTGCAGGTACCAGGCCGTGCGCCCGCCGCCGAAGCCGATCTCCAGCAGGTTGTCGGCGGCGCTGGCGTAGGCGAGGCCAACCGTCATGAAGCGGGTGTAGGTGACGGGCAGCGCCAGCTCGTCGGTCGTGTCGTAGATGGATTCCGTATAGAAGCGCCGGTTGTGCCCGAACGTCATCATGACGTTCGCACCGTCCTTGTAAACGTAGATGTTGTTGTAGGTAGAGCTTCGCTCCTCCAGCAGCTTAGGCTCGGCAAGGGCCAGCCCCATGCCGGTGCCGGCCAGGATCGCGAGCGCCAACAGGAGACGGCGGCAGGCCGTGCCGACCGGGAAGATGCCTTGCTGCATGGTGCCCTTGGTCCTTGGCGTTGATCTGCGCGGAGCGGGCGCTCTCCCGGAGGGGAGCGGGGGACCCCGTTTTCCTAGTCTCCGGAGCGGTGCCTGTGCAAGCCGCATCCCGCCCGCCGCATCGTTGGCAGGCCTGCGCAGGAGCTGAGACGGAGCGGCAACGTTTACCATTTCTCGCAGAACCTGCTGCGGGCGCTGCAAGGTTGCCGTATTTCAGTCCTCCGATATCCCGCGTTGCAGGCGTGCGCTCACCTGCGCCGGTCATCCCCGATACGGGGGATATGTCGAGCGGGGGGAGCCCGCACAGCGAATGCGTTCTTGCCGCGGCAGCTCAGCGAGATAGCAGGCAGCCGGTACCTTGCCCGCACCAGGGACCGGTCGTCTGCCGGCCGCGCTCGGAAGGCCCACGTAGCGAAAGCAAGGGCCAATTCGGGCGCGGCCTTTTCCTTTTCGGGCCGAGCCCGCCTCGCCCGACAGATGCCCCCAAGTTGTCCACAGCCCTCCACGATATCGTGCGAACGATAGTGCATTAACGGCCGGTTTACTCTAAGGTATCCGCAATAGTTCAGCGTACCGGCAAGCAGTTTGCCAATCGGGTGCATGCGGGGAGCTCGAGTGCGCGATCTCTACAAGGTGCTGGGCATCGCCGCCACGGCCGATGACCTGCGGATCAAGTCGGCGTTTCGGCGCCGCGCGTTGACGGTGCATCCCGACCTCAACCCCGGCAACGACGAGGCCGAGGCGCGGTTCCGGGAGCTGATCCAGGCCTACGAGGTCCTGCGCGACGCCGAGGCGCGCGCGGCCTACGACGCCCAGCTCGCCCGGCGGCGCAGCCAGGCGCGGCGCCGCTTCGTGCAGTCGGCGGCGGTGATGGTGGCCACCTTCGTGCTCACCACCAGCTCTGCGGTGTTCCTGGCGGGCCTGCAGGGCATCAACGTCCATTCCCAGACCTGGCAGATCGCCACCGCCTGGCTCACGTCTGTCGAGGTCGAGCCGGCTGCGCCTGGGCGCCTGCCGGTCACCGAGGTCGCCAAGGGCACGCAGTTCGCGACGACTGTGGTCGCCGTCAAACACGCCGCGGCGCCGGCCCCGGAGCGGAGCGGCAGGGTCGTGGCCGAGTCCCCGAGGAGGCCAAGGAAGGTTGCCGCCGCGCCGCCATCGGCCCCGGCAGCCGGCGATGCGGCCAGGCCGGACGAGACCTGGTGGCCCTGGCAGTGAGCCGGCGCGCAATGCCCTCCATGACGTTGAGTGCCTTTGCTGTGAGATAGCCGCGGGTGGCTTCTGCGCGGCCCTGCGAGGCCAGACCGGCTTCGCCGCCGGCCCAGCGCCCGCATCCCGGCAAGGCCAATCCTGCTCCGGAATCTGACGGACGCGGGCCAGAGGAAGGGCGCCAGGCTCCCGACTCTGCCGGCTCGCTCGAGATGCCGGGTACCGGCATCGAGAACCGGGCCCAAGCATTCCAATTCTGTGGCTTGACCTCCGTCGGGGCCTTGGCGCTCCGCCGCGCGCTCCTATGATGGCTGCCGGTAACGGCCGATTCGGGGGATGAGCAGAATGGCAACGAATATGGCGCTGAAACGGGCCGCCAAGGCCAACCGGCGCAAGGCTCTTGTGGCCGAGAAGCGCAAGCAGGAGCTGATCAGCAATTCTCCCGCCGCGCAGATGCTGCGCGCGGCGCAGGCGCCGGTCCGGCACTGTGTCATGACCCAGGCCCTCTTCGATTGCGGCATGGGGATGGTGATCCTGGCGCGTGGGACGACCGACTTTGACCTGGCATGCAGCGGGTTTCTGGTTGACGTGTGGGGACGAGGCGTCAAGGACGCCTTCTTTCGGCGTATCTCCGGCGACACCTGGGAGACTTGGCTCGAGAGCCTGGATGCCGAAAACCCCCTGGAGCCCGTGGAGCCGAGCTACGCCCGCAAGCTGCTGCGCGACGCCACCGCCTGGGCCGCCGCCACGCACGGGATCTCCCCTCACCGCGATTTCGCCGCCGCCGAGCGCCTGTTCGGCGACGTGAACGCCGATGCCTGCGACGTTGCGTTCCAGTTCGGCTTGCCCGGCACGGACGGCCAGCTCGCCGGCCCGCACGGACGGGGGG
>JBIOWI010000397.1:0-25359 GCA_044868325.1 Hyphomicrobiaceae bacterium | reverse complement strand
TCTTGGCGTCACCCGAGGCCGCCGCGACGGCCTTGCCTGCCGCCACCGTGGCGGCGGGGCCGGCCCAGTACCAGACCATGTGGGCGATGGGGAAGTAGACGAACGTCACCCACAACGGGATGAAGATGGCCACGGCGGAGAACTTCATGCGCTCCGCCACGGCACCGACGATCAGCGCCGGGGTGATGGCTGCGAACGTCATCTGGAAGCAGATGTAGACGAACTCAGGGATCACCACGCCGTCCGTGAAGGTCTCGACGTTCGATTCGGCGGTGATGCCCGCCAGGAACGCCTTGGAGAAGCCGCCGAAGAAGCTGTTGGCGGTGGTCCCTTCGGTGAAAGCCAAGCTGTAGCCGTAGAGCACCCAGATCAGGCAGACGATGCAGACGGTGTAGAACACCTGCATCAGCATCGAGAGCATATTCTTGGTGCGGACCAGGCCGCCGTAGAAGAGGGCCAGGCCGGGAATGGTCATCAGCAGGACCAGCACCGACGAGGTGAGCATCCACGCCGTGTCCCCCTTGTTCGGCGTGGGGGCGTCGGCCGCCTGAGCCAGACTTGGCTCGAGCGCCATCCCCAGTAGACTTGCCAGGATTGCAAGAGACGCAATCCCGCGCCAACCACCAACTGTCATCTTTATTGCCTCCAAGTGTGTGCGGCGACTTCTCGACGTGTTGCTAGCGGGTGAGAGGATCAGATGGCGCTATCATCGGTCTCGCCCGTGCGGACGCGAACCGCATGGTCGATCGCAGAAACGAAGATCTTGCCGTCCCCGATTTGCCCCGTCTTGGCGGCGCGCACGATAGCCTCCACGGCCTTGTCCACGCTCCCCGACGGAACCACGACCTCGATCTTCACCTTGGGTAGAAAGCTCACCGCGTATTCGGCGCCGCGGTAGATCTCGGTGTGCCCCTTCTGCCGTCCGTAACCCTTGACCTCGGTTACGGTCATGCCCTGCAGGCCGAGGTCGGTCAGCGCGGCGCGGACTTCCTCGAGCTTGAAGGGCTTGATGATGGCGGTCACCAGTTTCATGCGATTTCCCCTTGGGCTTTGGTTTCCCCTGTGCTGTCCAGCGTCCATGCTTTTCGGAAGCGGGCAAAGACGCAAGCTTCCCCTCGCCGCCCGCAACGCGGCGCCGACGGGGAATACTCAAGAGGCATGCCAGTCTGGAGGACCGCGTACAAGTTCTTGAATAACAGCCTAAACTTCCGGCAGACGGGCGCCCTGTTCAAAACCCAGTCACAGATTAAAGAATAGGCAAAAATGGAAAAATGCCCACTATCTAGGCAAATTCGCCGACGTGCGTTGCCGCATCAGGCCTTCCTGGGCCACCGAGGCGACCAGCCGACCGTCGCGAGTGTATATGCTGCCCCGGCAGAACCCGCGCGCACCGTGTCCGTTGGGGCTATCCTGGGCGTAAAGCAGCCATTCGTCGGCCCGGAAAGGGCGGTGGAACCACAAGGCATGGTCCAGGCTGGCAAGCTGGACGTCCTTGTCGAACATGAGCTTGCCGTGGGCGATCAGGGCTGTATCCAGGAGCGAGAAGTCGGAGGCGTAGGCCAGCACGCACTGGTGCAGCGGCAAGTCGTCCGGCAGCGCGCCGGTGGCCCGCATCCAGACGTACTGCTCAGGCGGGCGCGGCTCGCGCGAGAAGTAGCGGGAGACATCGACCGGACGCAGCTCGATGGGCCGCTCCCGCTCCCAGTAGCTGCGCATGTTGGCGGGCAGGTGGGCGATCATACGGGCTTTGAGCTCCTGCTCGCTGGGCAGCTCCTCCGGGGCCGGCACCTTGGGCATTCGGCTCTGGTGGTCGTACCCCGGCTCGACCTTGTGGAACGAGACGCTCATGACGAACATCGGCCGGCCATGCTGGATCGCCGTCACGCGGCGCGTCGAGAAGCTGCCGCCGTCGCGCACCCGCTCGACGCTGTAGATGATGGGGACCTTGGGATCACCGCCCAGCAGGAAGTAGGCGTGGAGCGAGTGGGCGACGCGCTCCGGTTCCACCGTGCGCACTGCAGCCACCAGGGCCTGGCCCAGGACCTGGCCGCCGAACACGCGCTGCCAGGACTGCTGGGGGCTGCGGCCACGGAAGAGGTTATCCTCAAGCCTCTCCAGGTCCAGAATGGAGATGAGGCTGCCGATCGCTCCAGGCGCGGCGGGCTCGGGTGAGGCGGCTTCGGTTGGCGGCATCTTGGCTCTCGTGGTCAGAGATTTGCAGCCAGAACATTTCGGCAAGGGAGGCCGTGACGTGAGCTCTGTCAAGCGGCCAGAAGCCGTGGCCGAGGCCGGCGGCCAGGATATGGCGGTCTGGGATGTGCTGGTCGTCGGCGGCGGCGCTATCGGCCCGGCTCTCACCTGCGCGCTCGCCGACGCGCTGGGGCCGGACGCCTGCATCGGCCTCGTCGATCCCGCCGCCCCGGACCGCGCGGCTGCGGGGCCCGGGGGGGCGCCCGATGCGCGTGCCTCGGCTGTCTCGGCCGGCTCCAAGCGGCTCCTCGATGTGCTCGGCATCTGGAGCGCGGTTGCACCCCACGCGGAACCCGTCGCCGCCGTGGACATCACCGATTCGTCCCTCGACGACCTGTTCCGACCGGTCCTCGTCTCCTACGACAACGCCGTGGAGGGCGGCGAGCCCGCCACCTGGATCGTGGAGAACGAGCGGCTGCGCGCGGCCGTCCTCGACGGGCTGGCGCGCCGGCCGAGCGTCGCCCGCATCGGCGGCACGGTCGAGGCCTGGAGCCCGGCGGACACGGGGCTCGTCACGCTTGCGGACGGCCGCACGCTGCGGGCGCGGCTGGTGGCGGCGGCGGATGGCCGCTGCTCGCGGCTGCGCGAGGCGGCCGGCATCGGCGTGGTCGGCTGGCAGTACCCGCAGGTGGGGATCGTCACCATGGTCGCCCACGAGAAGCCGCACCGCTCGCGCGCCGTGCAGCACTTCCTGCCTGCGGGCCCCTTCGCCATCCTGCCGCTCAAGGGCAACCTCAAGGGCAACCGCTCGTGCATCACCTGGACGGAGGAGGAGAGCCGGGGACGCGCCATCCTCGCGCTCGACGACGCCGCCTTCCTGGAGGAGGCCGAGAAGCGCTTCGGCTACCGGCTGGGCCGGATCGAGCTGGCCGGCCCGCGCGGCGCTTGGCCGCTCGCCATGCACCTGGCGCGCGCGCTGGTGGCGGACCGCCTCGCCCTCGTGGGCGACGCCGCGCATCTCGTGCATCCCATCGCCGGCCAGGGCCTGAACCTCGGCCTGCGCGACGTAGCCGCCCTGACCGAGGTGGTGGCCGACGCGGCCCGCCTCGGCCTCGACATCGGCTCCGGCGTGACGCTCGCCCGTTACGAGCGCTGGCGCCGGATGGATTCCGCCATGTCCGCCGCCGCCTTCGACGCCCTCAACAGCCTCTTCTCCAACGATTGGACGCTGCTGCGCACCGCCCGCGACGCCGGCTTGCGCCTCGTCGACCGCATGCCCGGCCTCAAGCAGCTGCTCGTGGCCGAGGCCGCCGGCGTGACCGGCGACCTCCCGAAGCTGCTCCGCGGCGAGCGGGTGTAGGGCCGACACGGAAACCTGCGGATCCGACACTACGAGCCAGTTCTTATCCCGGAAAAATGGCTGCATCGATCTTTCCGAGAATTAACGTGCGACGGATGCCTGGACGTTCTACGTTAACCACGTTCGGATCCGACGGGGAGCTTGCGTGAGACGAGAAGCGAAAGAGCGCCGCATGGGTCAGCGGACTGGGTGACGCCCAGGACCACGCCTGCGCGCCGGCAGCACACGGCACCCTGCAATGAACCTCTGGAATGCGCTGACAGCGCGCCGCGGCGGCGCGCTGCCTGGGCGCGCGTCCTCGCCTGCCCACTGGCTGGATGTCGACCGGCCGCCGCCTGACCTCAAAAGGCTCCTGCTGCTGATCGGCCTGGGCGGCCTGTCGTGGGTCGCCACCTATGTCGGCATGCTGGAGCTGATCCAGGCCAACGTCGGCGACCTGCCGCTGACGTACAAGGTCATCGTCGGCTTCTCCTGCGCGATGCTCATGGTCATGATCGTCTGGCTGCTCGATCGGATGTTCGCCCCGGTCAGCTTCGGTACCAGGCTTTCCTACATCGCTGGATATATCTTCCTCTCGATCATCTCGGTGGGCTTCGGCTTCGGCTTCTACTGGAAGGTGCTGGAGAGCCACGGCACCGCCACGCGCTCGGCCGAGAATGCCATCACCCAGGTGCAGGGCGAGCTGTTCGCGGCGGCGACGCGGCTCGAGCAGCTGCAGTCGACCTTGGACCAGCTCACCGCTATCTCGACCGAGAAGGCGGACAGGGAGCGCACGGCCGGCCGCACGTGCCCCAACAGCGGCCCTGGCGATGGGCCGCGCCGGAAGATGCGCGATGACGACGCGGCGCGCTTCAAGTTCGCGTCCGACTTCGTCAAGGGCCGCATCGGCACGGTAAAGAGCGACATGACCGCGCTCGACGGTGAGATGCAGAAGATCGTCGCGAAAGACCCGTCGATCGTCGATCCGCGGAGCGGCACCCGCAACGAGTTCCTGCGTGAGCTGGGGCGCAAGCTTGACCTCACGGCGACCGGCTTCAACGCCTTCCGAGGCGATCCCCAGTTGGGCCAGATCCGCGTCGCGCTCGGCGAGCGAGCGGAGAGGACGAGCTTCCCGGACGGCCGCGGCGGGACCCTGACCTGCCCCGACCCGCAGCTGCAGATGGCGCTGCGCGGGGTTGTGCGCGCCATCGAGCAGCTGCCGGCGTTGGAAAAGCCGCGGATCGCCGTTGTCGAAGGTTCCGAAGCAACCATCGAGGCTTTCCGCAGGCTCACCACGACATTCTTCGAGCTCCTGAGCTTCAATCTCCCCTCGGCGGCAGATGCCCTGCAGAACGGGTCGCCGTCCGTAGAGGTCGCGCGACCCGCTGCGGGGGCAGGCCGCGGCCGCCTGAGTGAGCAGGCGGTCGGACTGAGCAAACGCGACTACGTCCCCCTCGGTGTCGCCGTCTTCGTCGACCTCTGCCTGCTGCTGGTCTCGATCGGACGGCCCATCAACAGGTTCCTGCATCTCGAGCAAGACATGCGCCTGGCCGAGCGGGGGCCGGTGCTGCCCATCCTCGCTCGCTTCCACAACATCCACAGCAACGACGATGCGGTAAAATATTTCGAGGTGTTTCGCGACGTGATTTTCGACGTGGGCGGCGACTACTACGTGGCGGTGCCCCTCATGATTCCGGACCACGCCGAGAATCGCGACGAGCTGGAGCGGGAGGCGCATCGCCTCGCCAATCTGTGCTACGCCTTGGAGGGCAAAGGTATCTTGAAGCGTCCGCTGCGCCGGTTCGGAACGGGCTTCGTGATGCGGCAGCTCAGGCGGCGGGGCAGCAAGTTCGTGCAATGCTACGGCTCGATCCGCCCTCCCCGCTACCGTCGGGGGTGGCAAGCCGTGAGGTCCGTTTGGGCGGAAACTTCCGAGACTCCGGCGCCGGCTTTCAAGGTGTATCGCTTCAGGAAAGGCGCTTGGCCGGAAATGATCCTGCAGGCGGTGATGAGAGCAGCGCGCGACAACGAGGCCGAGAAGGGCCAGCTCGGACGGCCGCTGCGGCTCAGGGCGGACGGACAAGACCAGACACGGCAGCTCTCCCTGCCTTCCCCGGAGGCGCAGGAGTTGGCGCGAGCGGGACGAGGCGCTCCGCACGATAGCTAAGACACATACGCACAAGTCATGCCGTATGGTGCCGTATGGGCCAGACCAGCAGGGTTTTGACCTCAATCCTCTGAGCGCGAATGGGGCTGACGCATCCTATCGCGCCCGCCCACGCCGCTGGCGCGAGCGCAGCACTGCGGCGGTGGCCTCGTCGGCAGGGAAGAACGACTCGATCACCAGCTCCGACACAGTGATGTCCAGCGGCGTGCCGAATGCCGCCACCGTGGTGAGGAACGCCAGAGTGCGATCGCCGTGGCGGATGCGGAGCGGCCAGACCACATCGTCGCCGCCGGTCGCTCTGGCCTGCGCCCCCACCTTGCCGACAGGATAGCTGATCAGCTCCCTCTGCAGCGCTTCGAGCCGGGCGTCGGGCATCACGTCGAGCTGACGGCGCAGCCGGTGCAGCAGGCGGGCGCGGAAGGCGGCCAGATCGACGATGCGCGGGGCGAGCCCGCCGGGATGCAGGCACAGCCGCATGACGTTGACGGGCGGGACCAGCAGCTCGGGCGCCACATCCTCCAGGAACAGGTCGGTGGCCGCGTTGCGGTCCACCACGTTCCAGCGCCAGTCGAGCAGCGCCGCGGGATAGGGCTCGTGCCCGTCGAGCAGCTGGCGCACGGCCGCGCGCACCGGGTCCATTCCGGGCGCCTCGAGCGGCAGCTCCGAGTAGGCCGGCGCATAGCCTGCGGCCTGCAGCAACCGGTTCTGCTCGCGCAGCGGCAGGTCGAGCTGCCGGGCAAGGTGCAGGACCATCTCGCGGCTCGGCAGCGCCCGCCCGGTCTCGATGAAGCTCAGGTGCCGGCTCGAGACGTCCGCGCTCAATGCCAGGTCGAGCTGGCTCAGGCGCCGCTGCTGGCGCCACTGGCGCAGCAGGTGTCCGACGCGGGGCGGACCGCGGCGGTCCGCGGCCGCCATCGGGCGGTCGGCCCGTGGCAGGGAGCGCTGGGAGGAGCCTGTGAGGGACGGCATCATTACCCCACACGTAATCGACGGCATCTGCCTGATCGGCAACAACGGAGCCCTCGCCCATGCGAAAGGAGACCCCGATGCTCGGTAGCATACCCCAATCCTCGCTGCTTCGCTTCGCCTTGCTCGCCGACGCCCTCGCCAGCGGCGCCATGGGCGTGCTGATGGCGGTCGGCGCCGGCCTGCTGTCGCCGTTCCTCGGCCTGCCCTCGCCGCTGTTGTTCTGGGCCGGTCTGCTCCTCATCCCGTTCGCGCTGTTGGTCGCCTGGACCGGCACGCGCGCCGAGCCGCCGGCCGGCGCGGCGGGAGCGATCGCTGTCGTCAACCTCGCCTGGGTCGCAGGCAGTGCAGCGCTTCTCGTCCTGCTGCCGCAGGCGCCGACGGCGCTCGGCTATGCCTTCATCGCTGCGCAGGCGCTCGCCGTGCTCGTCCTGGCGCTGATGCAGTGGACCGGGATCGGCCGTGCGGGCCGCGCCGTCGCTGCGTAGGTTACGCGGAGGCCAGCGCCCCCAGCGTGGCGACGCCCTTCGCGATGCGCGCATTCCACGGATGCGCGCAGCTGACCCGGAGGCAGTTGCGGTAGCGCCCGGCGGCGGAGAACACGTCGCCGGGCGCGAAGCAGATGCCCTCGGCCAGGGCTGCATCGAACAGCGCGCGGGTGTCGATCGGCTTGGGCAGCTCCAGCCACAGCACGAAGCCGCCGGCAGGCCGCGTCACCCGGGTGCCGGCGGGGAAGCCCGCCTCGATCGCCCGGCTCATCTGGGCGACGTTGTGCTGGCAGATGCGCCTGATGCGGCGCAGGTGGTTGTCGTAGCCGCCGGAGATCAGGAAGTCGGCCAGCGCCACCTGGGGCAGCACCGGGCTGCAGAGCGTGTGCGCATGCTTGCGCTCCAGCACCTGCTCGATATGCCGGCTGGTGGCGATCCAGCCGACACGGTAGCCGGGCGCCAGCGTCTTGGAGAAGGAGCTGCAGTAGATGGTGTTGTCGTGCCGGTCGAGTGCCATGAACGGCCTGGGGCGCTCCCTGCCGAAGTAGATGTCGCCGTAGATGTCGTCCTCGATCAGCGGCACCTGGTGTCGGGCCAGCAGGTCGAGGATCGCGAGCTTCTTCTCGTCGGACATGGTGCAGCCGAGCGGATTGTTGAAGCTCGACGCGAACAGGCAGGCTGCGATGCGCCGGCTCTTGAGCGCATTCGCCAGGGCGCCGAGATCGATCCCGGCCGCCGGATCGGTCGGCAGCTCGAAGGCCTTCAGGCTCAAGGCCTCGATGGCGTGCAGCAGGCCGAAGTAGGTCGGCGATTCGATGGCGATGGTGTCGCCGGGCTTCGCCACCGTAGTCAAAGCCAGCGTCAGGGCCTCGGTGCAGCCGCAGGTGATCGCGATGTCCTGCGGCGACAGCGCCTGGCCCCAGTGCATGGCCCGGCGGGCGATCTCCCGCCGCAGCCCGGCGTCGCCCCTGAGCTCGGTGTAGGTGTTGCAGTCGCGCCCCCTGATGCGCGCGGCCCGCGCGAGATAGCGGTCGAGCCTGTCGGCGGCAAGCAGGTCGGCGCTTGGAATGGCGCATCCCAGGGGAACGAGCGTGGGATCGCCGGCATAGTCCAGCAGCTTGACGATAAGACCGGCGACGGCAACCGGGGTCGGCTTCGCGGGCGGGCGGGTGATTGCGGGAGTCTCGCAAGCGCCGTCGGCTCCCCTGGCCACGTAGTAGCCCGACTGTGGCCGCGCCTCCAGCACGCCGCGGTCTTCCAGCAGCCGATAGGCCTGCAGCGCGGTGGAGAGGCTGACCCGCCGCTGCCGGCAGATCTCGCGCAGCGACGGCGCCCGTGCCCCCAGTGCCAGGGTGCCGTTGTCCACCAGCGTCGTGATGAAATGCGCGACCTCCTCGTAGCGATGGCTGGTCTCCGCTCGCATAAGGCCTTCCTCTCCACGTTGCATCCGGATGCGGCGCCGCCGCTGGCGTCGCGCCACGACCATAACTGTTATGGATACAATTGCAATAATCTGTAACTGTTATCGCAGCGCAGATGTGCCAGAAACGGGTTGGCCGCAGCGCTTGGCCACGACAGAGAAGGCCTTTGGGAGCGTGGCGGGCGCCGATGTGGCGCAGCCGACGATCACGCTCCCTTTCCGGGACATCGCCGCCATGCGTCGTCGCGAGAAGAGAGAAGGAGCCATCATGAGCTGCGCAGGCAGGACTCGAGCCAATGCCGCCGATGCGCCGGGCATGGCCGCCGGCCGCCGGGTTTCGACTCTGGCGGCCCGCATCGGGTCTCTGATTGCCAAAGGCTGGTGCGCCTACTGGAACTGGCGCCTCAAGCGCACAACCGTTCTCATCGTGCAGTCGCTCGACCGGCGCACGCTGCACGACATCGGCATCGATCCCAGCGAGATTGAGTCCCTCATCTACGACCGGGAGAGAGAGCGCCGCCAGCGCCGTAACGGGACATAGCACCGCATGGGGTCTCACTCGGCACCGGGCTTGTCGACCCATATTCGCGGTGGATGAACGGCCAATGTCCCTCAGCGTGATGATCGCCTTTTTGGGCTACGCCATCGCGACCTCCATTACGCCCGGCCCAAACAACGCCATGCTTCTCGCCTCAGGCGTTACGTTCGGTTTTAGCCGCAGCATTCCTCACATCATGGGGATCAACCTCGGTTTTGGTGCCATGGTGCTGGCCGTCGGCCTCGGCGCTGACGTACTGTTTGCAGCCGCACCACAGCTTTTCAACGGCATGCGCGCGATCGGTACGGCCTACCTCCTGTACTTGGCGTGGCGAATTGCGCAGGACAGGCCAATGGAGAAGCCGGGGATCGTATCGCGTGAGCCGATGACGTTTCTCGGCGCGGCGGCCTTTCAATGGGTCAATCCCAAAGCATGGATGATGGTAACGGGGGCCATCACAACCTTCACTCTGCAGGACGAGCGCTGGCAGAGTGTTGTCATCATTGCGGCCCTCTATGTGCTGATTAACCTGCCGTGCATCTGCGCCTGGACCGCTTTCGGCGTCGTACTGAGAGGATTCTTGACGCGGCCGGGCTATATTCGCTCGTTCAACTATGCGATGGCGCTCATCCTCTGCCTTTCGGCGTACCCCAGCGCTGCGGAGATCGTGCGGACCCTAATGGAGTAGCGCGAGGCTGCGGCCAAAGGCTGGAAGCCATGTTACCGGTCCATCAATCGCGTCATCCACGGTGGAGACGCAGAACCTCCGCCGATAGACGCTCGATCGCCGCAACCAGCTCTGAGGCCGTCTCCTCCTGCGAGGCGACAGTGCAGAAAATGTCCTCGCCCGCACGCCATCTGGTCTCGGCGTGCTCGGTCTCCAGGATGGCTCGCACGGCAGCCGAAAGCTCATAAAGTCTGGCTGGTCGCCCAGAGGCTTTCAACGCGGCCAGGAGAGGGATCTGAACATTGGTGGCATGAGTCATCAACTTTTGTGGAACGAGAATATCGCCTTCCTGGCCGTCGTACTCCTCGATGCACGGCTCCACCGCAAACGACGTGATCCGACGACATGCCAGGGGACGCGCGGCGTAGACCGAGCACGCACCCGCGGCCAAGAGAGGACAAGGGAGCTTACGCCCGAGGCGCTCGCTCGCCGTCAGGTTTGCGGTCGATGCGGTCCGCTTCAGGAAATCGGCTTGGTTCGGAGTTGGGTGCCCGGGCCCGGCCCTCCCTACCTCGCGCGCAATCCGGAAGGCTTCGGGCGCCGTCACCATGACCACGGCATGGCAGCAATAGGAGCAGCCCTCCCGGCAAGCTACAGGTACCCTGGGAGGGTTCGTACTTACAGAAGCCTCATAAGCCTTGTGCGCGAGCTGAGCACAGTCGACGGACGGCGACTGCCGACGATCGTCTCCGAACGTATCGTGCAAGACGAATGTCAGACCCAATAGATCGACAGCACCGGCGATCCGTGGCAGACCTCGCTTGACAACGGCCTCCCCGGCCCGTGTCAATTCACGAATGCGCTGCCGGCGCTGCTGACGCGACACTGTCATCGTATTCCTGCTCCGGTCGCTTCCAGCAGCTCACCGCCACCCTTGGAAGGGCCGCGACCCGTGTCCCCCGGGAGCGCTGCAAAGCATAGAATGCGCGAGGCACGGTCACAATGGACGATCCCAAGGAGCGGATCGCTGCATCGCTCCCACGGTCTTGTCCTGCCTGGCACCGCACGCCGCCTGCGTTGACACCCGCGGGGATCGGCCTAGATTAGTAGGGACATCCAGGGGGGCCGGCGGGAAGCCGGCTGAGACGGCGCCAGCGATCCGCGCCGCCACCCTTTGAACCTGATCCGGGTCATGCCGGCGAAGGGAGAGACATCATGGCCTACTCCAAGCTGATCGCCGGACTCATCGGGCCGCCGCTCGCGGCGATGGGCGTGGCCATGCTCATCAATAGCAACCTGTTCCCGATCATGATCGGCGAGCTCGCCCGCAATGTCGGGCTGATCTTCCTGTCGGGCATCCTGATGCTCCTGGCCGGCCTCGCCATCGTGCGCGTCCACAACGTGTGGACCGGCGGCTGGCGCATCCTAGTCACCGTGATCGGCTGGCTCGCCATCGTGAGCGGCCTCGTGCGCATGTGGTTCCCGCAAGGTGCCGCCCCCATCGCAGAGTCGCTCGGTGGCAATGCCACGGCCTTGCTTCTAGCAGGGCTCGTCGTCTTAGCGGTGGGTGCCTTCCTCTCC
The DNA here is from genome assembly GCA_044868325.1 of Hyphomicrobiaceae bacterium. GTDB lineage: Bacteria > Pseudomonadota > Alphaproteobacteria > Rhizobiales > Hyphomicrobiaceae > AWTP1-13. The sequence goes on along the minus strand of JBIOWI010000397.1, from coordinate 14,003 downwards.
TACAAGGCTTACGCGTCGGGCGAGTGAGACGGTCAATGTCACCAGTAATCGAATACATCCGCATCGTTCGGAGGCCCGAGCACCCCAACGACCCGATCGAGATGCATTACGAGGTGCTGCCTGATCGCACGGTTCCGCGCATGGTCGAGATTTTTGCCGACGGTCGCGCCGAAGCCGAAACACTCGCCTGGCACGCCACGCGATACCCCAGGTTTCGCGGGACTAGCCTCGTCGATGGCGACATGCCAACGGCCGCGGAGATCCGCGCGACGACAGCCGCTGAATCGCCGGGCGAAATCGAGGTGTTCGAGAGCACTGAGCAGGAGTTCGAGACGGTGTTTCAAAACGCGACACCGCTATTAGGGACGAAGGAAGCTATCGAATGAACAAGATCACCCGCCGCAAGGACCTGGAGATACCCAAGGTCACCACCGGTCCGATCAGCGCCTCGACCAAGGTCTATTCCGCACCCGAGGGGCAGGACGACATCCGCGTTCCGTTTCGCGAGATCGCGCTTTCTGAAGCCGCCGGCGAGAAGTCCTTCCGCGTCTACGACCCGTCGGGTCCCTACACGGACGCCGGCGCAGCCATCGACGTGGAGAAGGGCCTGCCGCGCATTCGGGCCGCGTGGGTGCGCGAGCGCGGCGGCGTGGAGGAGTATCGGGGCCGCGAGGTGCGGCCCGAGGACAACGGCAACGTCACAGGCCGTCACCTCGCCCGCGACTTCCCCAACAAGCCGGCGCCGCTGCGCGGCATATCCCCGCCTCGTTCGGGGGTCCCCTCCCCCCTTGTGGGGGAGGGACAGGGTGGGGGGGATTCCAGAACGTCGAAGGTCGGGAGTCCCCCCACCCCTAGCCCCTCCCCACAAGGGGGAGGGGAATCCGCGCAGCGCTTGCGGGCAGGAAGGCACTCCCTCACCCAGCTCGAGTACGCCCGCGCCGGCATCGTCACCAAGGAGATGGTCTACGTCGCTCACCGCGAGAACCTGGGCCGCAAGACGGCGCTGGCCCGCGCCAAGGCGGCCCTGGCGGACGGCGAGGGCTTCGGCGCCTCCATCCCCGAGCACATCACGCCGGAGTTCGTGCGCAACGAGATCGCGCGCGGGCGCGCCATCATTCCGGCCAACATCAACCACGCCGAGCTGGAGCCGATGATCATCGGCCGCAACTTCCTGGTGAAGATCAACGCCAACATCGGCAATTCCGCAGTCACCTCTTCCGTTGAGGAGGAGGTGGAGAAGATGGTGTGGGCGATCCGCTGGGGCGCCGACACCGTGATGGACCTCTCCACGGGTCGCAACATCCACACCACGCGCGAGTGGATCCTGAGAAACTCGCCGGTGCCCATCGGCACGGTGCCGATCTACCAGGCGCTGGAGAAGTGCGGCGGCGATCCCGTGCAGCTCACCTGGGAGCTCTACCGCGACACGCTGATCGAGCAGTGCGAGCAGGGCGTGGACTACTTCACCATCCACGCCGGCGTGCGGCTGCGCTACGTGCCGCTCACGGCCAGCCGCATGACCGGCATCGTGTCGCGCGGCGGTTCCATCATGGCCAAGTGGTGCCTTGCTCACCACAAGGAGAGCTTCCTCTACGAGCGCTTCGAGGACATCTGCGACATCATGCGCAAGTACGATGTGAGCTTCTCGCTGGGCGACGGCCTGCGCCCCGGCTCCATCGCCGACGCCAACGACGCCGCCCAGTTCGCCGAGCTGGAGACGCTGGGCGAGCTCACCAAGATCGCGTGGGCCAAGGGCTGCCAGGTCATGATCGAGGGCCCCGGCCACGTGCCGATGCACAAGATCAAGATCAACATGGACAAGCAGCTGGCCGAGTGCGGCGAGGCGCCGTTCTACACGCTGGGGCCGCTCACCACCGACATCGCACCGGGCTACGACCACATCACGTCGGGCATCGGCGCCGCCATGATCGGCTGGTTCGGCACCGCCATGCTCTGCTACGTCACGCCCAAGGAGCACCTGGGGCTACCGGACCGCGACGACGTGAAGACCGGCGTCATCACCTACAAGATCGCCGCCCACGCCGCCGACCTGGCCAAGGGCCACCCCGCCGCGCAGCTGCGCGACGACGCGCTCAGCAAGGCCCGCTTCGAGTTCCGCTGGGAGGACCAGTTCAACCTCTCGCTGGACCCGGACACCGCGCGCAGCATGCACGACGAGACCCTGCCCAAGGAGGCCCACAAGGTCGCGCACTTCTGCTCCATGTGCGGCCCCAAGTTCTGCTCCATGGAGATCACCCAGCAGGTGCGGGACTATGCGTCCAAGCTGAACGAGCGCGGAGTCGAGCTGGCCAAGGCCACCACAGTGGTGGACCCGGAGTCCGGAGAGGGGTCAGACCCTGCGGGTCTGACCCCGTCGCAGGCCCAGGCCGGCATGGCGGAGATGAGCCGAAGGTTCCGCGACATCGGCGGGCAGGTGTATGTGGATGCGGAGCAGGCGAAGGCCTCCAATAAGGCTTTGGGATAGGTCGCATATGCCAGTGTCGGACTCTCAGCCGGCCTTGGCACCGTCGCCCACGGTCAGGCGTCACGGGGTTGGCCAAAGGAGGTGTACGTGATAAAGAGCTGATCGTCGATCCCGAAGGCCCGCCCGTCACCCACCACCGCCGCCAGCCGGACGGCACGATCCTGCGATCGGCTGTGCACCAGGGCACCTTGGCGCTGTCCCCTCCGGGGGTCGGGCTGACCGTGGCGGAGCTGTTTTCGGTATAAGCCGACCGGCTGCGTGAACGAGCGAGCAGGCATGCGCCGACAGGTTCCCTCTCCCCGCTTCCGGGGAGAGGGTTAGGGTGAGGGGCAGCCCCAGGCGAAAAGCCTCTCCACGAGGCCTCGAAGCTTGCTCCGGCCTCGAACAAAAGCCCGTTGAGAGGTCGGAGCCTCTTGCTGCCCCTCACCCCGGCCCTCTCCCCGTCGCCCTCGGGACGATTGTGGCAAGGTTTTCCCTTGTGGCTGGCCCGAGGGTGGCGGGGAGAGGGGGACCCGCGCGATTTGGCGCCCTCGGGCAGCGTTCAACGCAGCTGGTGAACACCCGTTTCGTCATCGAGGGTCGGGGCAGCCGGTGAGCGGCTGAAACCTGCCCTGCCCTTCCATCCCGAACCGCCGTGGCACGCTTCGGATACAGCCCCGGACCCGTCCTCCGACCCGACCCGATCGCGGCGGATTGACTTGGGGCGTGCCTGCCCCATATAAGCGGGCTCGCAATTCTGGCGGGCTTCCGCGGCAGCACCGCACCACCGCGGCGTGCCCGATATCGCGATTCTGGGCGGTTCCCCAGCGCATGCAAGCCCAGGGCCTCGACACGGGAGAGGAGACGTGAAGCGCACCTATCAACCGAGCCGGCTGGTCCGCAAGCGCCGCCACGGCTTTCGCAAGCGCATGCAGACCGCCGGAGGCCGCCGCATCCTGGCGCGCCGCCGGGCCAAGGGGCGCAAGCGCCTGTCGGCCTGAGGCGGCCGTCGTGGCGCATGGCCGAGCCCCCAGCCCAGCAGCCAGTCCGGTCCCCAATCGGGTCCCAAGTGCCGCCTGTCGCCGGCACAGGGCCCAGTGCAGGGCCCGTCGCAGCGGCGGGCGCACGGCTCACGACGCTCAAGCGCCGGCCCGAGTTCCTGCGCGTGCGCTCCGGCGCCCGCTGGGCCACGCCTGCATTCGTCCTGGAGGGCAAGCGACGCGACACGCCGGCGCTGCCCCCAGTGCTGCCAGGGGCGCCCCGGTTCGGATTTACCGTGAGCAGGCAGGTCGGAGGCGCGGTCGAGCGCAACCGCATCAAGCGGCGCCTCAAGGCAGCCGTCCGCGGCATCTTGCCGGATCATGCGCGGCCGGACTTTGACTACGTCTTGATCGCGCGCCGTCCGGCGCTCGACGCCAGGTTTGCCTCGCTGGTCGCGGACCTCGTCGAGGCCCTGCGGCGCGTGCACACCCGCAAGCCGCGGCCCCGGCCAGGGCAGACGGGGGGGCAGGCGGCAGGCGGGCGGCGGCAGTAGGACTAGAGGATTCTCGCGTAGGGCGGGGCTCAGGACAGCCATGCAAGACAAGGAAAGCCAGAAGAACCTCGTGCTCGCCATCGTCCTGTCGATGGCGGTGCTGTTCGCGTGGCAGTTCTTCTACGCCCAGCCGCGCGAGCAGGAGCGCCAGACCCGCGTCCGCCAGGAGCAGCAACAGCAGCAGGCCGCCAAAGCCAAGGAGCAGGCTCCCGGCGCCCCCGGTGCCCAGGAGGGAGTGCCCGGGGCCGCCCCGGGCACGGCCGCCAAGCCCGCACAGCCCGGAGCGGCGTCAGGTGCTCCCCCGGCGCCCGGCGACCAGGCCACCCTCGTCACCACCCGGCAGGGCGCCCTCGCCGCCAGCCCGCGCTTGGGCATCGAGACGCCGAGCATCAAGGGGTCGATCGCGCTCAAGGGCGGGCGCATCGACGATGTCGTGCTCGCCAGGTATCGCGAGACGGTAGACCCCAAGAGCCCCAACGTGGAGATGCTCTCGCCCTCGGGCTCGCCGCACCCCTACTATGCCGAGTTCGGCTGGACCGCGGCCAAGGGCGTGACGCAGCCGATGCCCGACCGCGATACGCTCTGGCGCGCCGAGAGCGCCGAGAGCCAGGGGGGGCCGCTCACGCCCCAGTCTCCGGTGACGCTGGTCTGGGACAACGGCCAGGGGCTCGTGTTCCGGCGCACCATCTCGGTTGATCCCGACTACCTGTTCACGGTCAAGGACGAGGTGGAGAACAAGAGCGGCAGCGCCGTCTCGCTCTATCCTTTCGCCCTGATCTCCCGGCACGGGTTGCCCAAGCTGGACGGGGTCTGGATGATCCTGCACGAAGGCTTCATCGGCGCCGTCGGCCCCAGCGGGCTCAAGGAGGTCGGCTACGCCGACGTGCTCAAGGAGAACGGCACGCAGACCTTCAAGCAGACCGGCGGCTGGCTCGGCATCACCGACAAGTACTGGGCTGCCGCCCTGGTGCCCGACCCGAGCGTGCCCACGGAGGCCCGCTTCACGGGCAGCAAGGGCGCCTCCGGCGCCAAGGACACGTTCCAGGCAGACATATCGGCCGGGCCCATGGAGGTCGCGCCGGGCGGCAAATCCGCCTTTACCTCGCAGCTCTTTGCCGGCGCCAAGGTCGTCAGTCTGATCGAGGGCTACAACAAGAAGCTGGGCGCGCAGGGCACGCGACAGTTCGAGATGCTGTTCGACTGGGGCTACTTCTGGTTCCTCACCCAGCCGCTCTATTCCCTGCTGCACTGGCTCGCCCAGCTGCTCGGCAACTACGGGCTGGCGATCCTCGGCACGACGGTGCTGGTGAAGCTGCTGTTCTTCCCCCTGGCCAACAAGAGCTACGAATCCATGGCCAAGATGAAGCTTCTACAGCCCGAGATGGAAAAGCTGCGCGAGCGCTACAAGGACGACCGCGCCAAGATGCAGCAGGAGCTGATGGGGCTCTACCGCGAGAAGAAGATCAACCCCATGGCGGGCTGCCTGCCGATCCTTCTGCAGGTCCCCGTGTTCTTCGCCCTCTACAAGGTGCTGTACCTGACGATCGACATGCGCCAGGCGCCGTTCTTCGGCTGGATCAAGGACCTGTCGGCGCCCGATCCCACGTCGATCTTCAACCTGTTCGGACTCCTGCCATACGCGACGCCGGAGTTCCTGCATATCGGCGTGTGGCCCATCGTCATGGGCATCACGATGTGGGTTCAGATGCAGCTGAACCCGCAGCAGGCCGATCCCATGCAGCAGAAGATCTTCAACTGGATGCCGGTGATGTTCACCTTCCTGCTCGCGAACTTCGCGTCCGGGCTGGTGATCTATTGGGCCTGGAACAACCTGCTCTCTCTTACCCAGCAGTACGTCATCATGAAGCGCAACGGCGCCGAGATCCACCTGTGGAAGAACCTCGGCGTCGACACGGCGGTGGCCCGGCTCCGCGCGGGCGGCGGCGGTGGACAGGGCGGGCAAGGTGGCCAGACCGCCGGCGGCGGCAGCGCTCTGGTTGGGCGCGCGGGCGCGGCTGTGCGCGGCGGTGTCGAGAGGTTGGCCCAGCAGGCGGATGGCATGAGGCGGGCGGTGGCCCAGATGCTGCAGCCGGCCGATGGCGCCTCGCGGCCGGTGGCGGGCGGCGCCTCTGCCGCGGCCCAGGCCGGAGACGGGAGCGCCGCTGCCGCAACGCCGAAGGCCGGGATGACGCGCGAGGAGGCGCTGGAGGCGCTGGGGCTGGAGCCTGGCGCGACGGCGACCGAGATCGACGCCGCCTACAAGGTCCGCGCCCGCCAGAACGGCAGCCTCAACGGCTCCGAGAAGCTGAGCCAGGCGCGCGACGTGCTGCGCGGCGGCTCGTGAGGAGAGGTGTCAGACCCTCTGGGTCTGACACCATAGCGCAACCGCCGATGGAGCTAGGGTGTCAGACCCAGAGGGTCTGACACCCTCTGACACCGTGCAAACCGCTGCCGTCACCGACGAGGAGATCGACGCCGGCGAGGCCCTGTTTCGGCGTCCCTGGCAGTTCCTGCGCAGCGCCCCCCGCCTGGACGTCCTCCCCCCCGCCGCCGGCCCGGAGATCGCCTTCGCCGGCCGCTCGAACGTCGGCAAGTCGAGCCTGATCAACGCGCTCGTCAACCGGCGCGGCCTGGCGCGCACCTCCAACACGCCCGGCCGCACGCAGGAGCTGAACTTCTTCGGCGCGGCCGGCGTGGCGCTCACCATCGTGGACATGCCGGGCTACGGTTTCGCCCAGGCCCCCAAGGCCAAGGTCGAGGAGTGGACGGGCCTGGTGCGCGACTACCTGCGGGGCCGCCCCACGCTGGTGCGGGTGTTCCTGCTGATCGACGCCCGCCACGGCTTCAAGCCGCCGGACCGGGACGTGATGGAGCTGATGGACCAGGCCGCCGTCTCCTACCAGGCGGTCCTGACCAAGGCCGACAAGATCAAGCCGCCGGAGCTGGCCCAGAGGACCGCCACGACTGCCGAGGAGCTGCGCCGGCACGCGGCGGCCTATCCCAGCCTGCTCGCCACCTCCGCCCAGACCGGGGCGTGCATCGCCGAGCTCCGGGCCCACATCGCCCGGCTCGCGGCGTCCTAGGGTGGGGGCACTATGTTGCATGACTTCCGTCCACGCGCACACTATAGTGCATAGGCCGTGCGCAACACCTGCAAGGGAGTGGGGAGAATGTCCGTCGCGCTTCAAAGCTTCCTCAGTGGACGGTGGCAACAGGGTGAAGGGGCTGAGGCCGAGCTGAGCAACCCGGCCACCGGCGATTTGCTTGCCACCGCTTCGGCACGAAAGCTCGATCTGGGAGCCGCTCTCGACTACGCCCGTACAGTGGGCCGACCGGGGCTGCAGGAGCTGAGCTACGGGCAGCGCGCCAAGGTGCTAGGCCAGATCGCGGACATGCTTTCTGCCAACAGGGCGCGATACGAGGAGATCGCGATTGCCAATTCCGGCAATACCCGCAGCAACGCGGCCATCGACATCGACGGCGGCATCGGCACGCTCAAGTACTACGCCCGCTTGGGCGCAGACCTCGGAGACGCCCGCCTGCTTCTCGACCAGGGACCCGTGCGCCTCGCCAAGGCCGAGAATTACCAGGCCCTCCATCTGCTGGTGCCGCGCCGGGGCGTTGCCGTCCACATCAATGCATTCAACTTCCCGAGCTGGGGGCTTTGGGAGAAGGCGGCGGTGGCGCTGCTCGCCGGGATGCCCGTGCTCGCCAAGCCGGCTTCAAGCACCGCGCTCCTCGCCCATGAGATGGTCCGCGATGTCATCGCCGCTCAACTCTTGCCGGATGCGGCGCTGAGCCTGCTCTGCGGGAGCGCCGGCGACTTGCTGGCGCACCTGACCTCGGACGATGTGATCGCGTTCACGGGGTCGCACGAGACGGCGCGGCAGGTTCGTGGTCACCCCAACGTCATCGGGCGCAATGTGCCGGTCAACCTCGAGGCGGACAGCGTCAATGCGGCCGTTCTGGCTCCAGATGCGGGTCCGGGCAGTCCGGCCTTCGACGCCTTCATACGCGAGGTCGTCCGCGAGATGACCGTGAAGGCTGGGCAGAAATGCACAGCCATTCGCCGCGTCTTTGTACCCTCGCAGCAAGCTGCCGCCGCAGCCGAGGCGCTTGCGGAGAAGCTCAAGCGAACCGTCGTCGGCGATCCGCGCCGGGCCGAGGTCCGCATGGGACCGGTGGTGACGCGCACGCAGCAGGCGGCGGTCCTCAAGGGCATCGAGCAGCTGGCGTCTGAGGGTCAGGTCGTTTGCGGGGGCGCTAATCCACCGGATCTTGAAGGCATCGATCCGGGCAAGTCCGCCTTCGTTGCACCGACGCTCCTGCGGGCGCCCGACCCCAATGCGGCCAAATTGGCGCACGAGGTCGAGGTGTTCGGCCCTGTGGCGACACTCATGTCCTTCGACGATGCGGACCAGGCGCTCGCACTGGTGCGGCGCGGCGGCGGCTCGCTGGTTGCCTCGATCTTCGGCGCCGACCCGAGCTTCCTGGCCCACGCCGCACGAGAGCTCGGCTCGGGTCACGGGCGCATACTCCTCGTCGATCCTTCCATCGCCGCCAGTCACACCGGCCACGGCATCGTCATGCCCCAATGCAATCACGGCGGACCTGGTCGCGCCGGCAGCGGCGAGGAGCTCGGCGGCTTGCACGGACTGCGTTTCTATCATCAGCGCGTCGCCATGCAGGGATCGACCGACCTGCTCCCTCTCTTGCAGCGGGAAGCAGCCTCGATTCACTGACACGGCTCCGCGCAACGCATTGGATGACATCAGGCCGGCTGACAGCGCGAGGTGAGCGGGAGCTACGCGCCCATGCCCATGCACGCATCGAGTGCGCCACGCTCGAACCGACAAGGGTTGCGATTTCCCGGACGGGAAGCTGCGCAACGAACAGGCATCTTCCCTCGCCGCTATGGATGCGACGCGGTCAAGCGCGTCCGCTCGATGGCACGCACAGCGGCGATTGCGGTCGCGGCTTGCCTTGGCTGCGGCGTGCCGGCAACCGCAGATGCGCTTCGCATCGGCTTTGTGACCACACTGACAACGCCGGCACCGTCGGCGAGGACCTTCGTGACGGTTTCCTGCTGGGACTCGATCAGATTGGACGGAGAGTGGGAGATGTTGCCATCGAGGCGGTGATCGTCGATGACGCGTTCTCTCCCGATGTCGGCCTCGCCGCGACCAGGAAGCTGATAGAGGTGGACCGGATCGACGTTCTGGCCGGCCATGTCTGGTCGAATATTCTGATACCGTCGAGCGAGTTTGCGCTTGCTGCGAACAAGATCGTGATCAGCGCCAACGCTGGCCCGTCGCTGCGCGCAGGCAAGGGATGCCATCCGAACTTTTTCAATGTGTCCCGACCTTCTACGCGGCTCAAAGCTACGACCTGGTTTTTCTCCTGAAAGCGGCCCTTGAACGGACCAAGGGAGCATTCCGCGACAACGGCGCGTTCCGTAATGCGCTGCGCGCGGCGCAATGGCCGTCGACGCGGGGGCCCGTCAGGTTCGGCCGGAACCACTTCCTCAGACAGAATCTCTACCTCGCGACCGTCGTCGCCGGGGATAGCGGCTGGACCGTGCGCGCGCTGGACGTCATCGAGCGCAACGCAACGGACGCCTACGCCGGCGAGTGTTCAATGCTGGAATGAGGGTGGGGCTCGTTGCAACCCCTGTAAGACATCGTCTCTGACCCGATGGACATCCTGCCCGCCTGCACCCATGCTCTTTGCTCAGACGCAGGGGTTAGCCTATGTAGGCGCGAGCATCCCAACTTGGTCTATCTGCCTTGGCCCACGCATCGGTATGAAGCACCAGACATTCCGCAGCCGGCAACCCCGGCGCCAGCGCGTCAACGACCCGGAAGGAACGCGGCGCAACATCGTGGAGGTCGCGACGCAAGAGTTCGCCGATAAGGGACTGAGTGGCGCCCGCGTCGACGAGATCGCCGCGCGCACCAAGACCAGCAAGCGGATGATCTACTACTATTTCGGCGGCAAGGAGGGGCTCTACATTGCCGTTCTTGAGGAAACCTACCGGCGCATCCGCAACCTCGAGGCAACGCTGGACCTGGCGCAGAAGGCGCCCGAGGAAGCGTTGCGCGTTCTGGTGGCCTTCACCTTCGACTACTATGTCGCCCATCCCGAGCTCGTTCGTCTGGTGATGAACGAGAACATGCTCAACGGCATCTACCTGTCGCGCTCGAAGACGATCCAGCGTCTCAACGTGACGGTCATCGACGCGATGCGCGATCTGCTCGCGCGCGGCCAGCGCGACGGCACCTTCCGGCACGACCTCGATCCGGTCGAGCTGCATATGACGATCAGCGCGCTCGGCTTCTTCAACGTGGCCAACCGATCGACCTTCTCGACGATCTTCAAGCTGGACATGACATCGCCCAAGGCTCTGGCACAACGGCGCGAGCAGGTCGTCGACACGGTGCTTCGCTACGCAAGGGCGTGATCGCCGCCCGCGTTCTGTCGCGAATGTCTGCGCTCGATCTCATTGCTCCTCGCGGTCGGGGCCAAAGGCAGCCGACCCCGGCTCCCCCAGGGGCCGTTGCGAGGCCCCGCGCTGCTCGCCGGGCGCGATGGCGCGGCGGGCGATGCGGTCCCACAGGCCGAGCCGGTCCAGCTGGGCCTCGACGGCGTACTCGCTGCGGTTGTGGGCACGGGCAAGCTGGGCGATGCTGCGCCCGGCCCGGAAGCCGGCGGCCAGCTCGCCGGCCTCGCCGTCGTACCAGCGCGCGCCCGAGCGGGCCGGAAAGCCGCGGTCGGTGCGGGTGCGGGCCTTGCGGGCGCCCATGATCGCATCCAGCAGGCTCTCCCAGGCCACCATCGGCAAGGTGAGCGACGTTCCATGCGGGGAGGTGAGCTTGGCGTGCAGCCCGCCCTCCTCGACCTCGAACACGTACCGGCCGTCACCCTGCCGGAAGACGACCCGCTCCCACATCAGCGGCTCCGGCGCCTCGCCGTGCCGGTCGTAGCCCCGTCCAAAGTCCCGAGACATCGCAACGCCTCCACACTATGGGTGAGCGGAGTATTGCAGGCCGGATCTGACCAGTCAAGAACAAATAGAGAACATGACAGCCAGGATAGCAAGGGTGACCTTGACGCAATCGTCCCGGCGCCGCCCACCCCCAGCCGCATTTCGGCGTCTAATGGCGTGGGGCGGGTGCCACGATCCACCTGCCCCCAGAACAGCCAAGGGAAGCCGCACGATGAGACCCACCGCCATCCTCCTGGCCGCCGCATTGGCGGCACCGCTCACAGCCGGCGCGCAGACCCTCGACCTGCCGGCGCGCAAGGCCGGTCTGTGGGAGATCGCCATGGCCACGGAGAAGCCCAAGGGGGTGCCGCCGTTCACGACCAAGGTGTGTCTCGACCCGGCCACCGACCGCGAGCTGATGGACTATGGCCTGAAGCTCGCCGGGGGCAAATGCAAGAGCCTTACCTCCAGGCGCCAGGGCCAGTCCTACGTGATCGACGCGGACTGCAGCATCGCCGGCGCTGCGAGCAGGACGAGGATCGTCATCGCCGGCGATTTCGGCTCGGCCTACACCCTGCGCGTGGAGGGCACGGTCGAGGGTCTTCCCGCCTCAGGCAAGGGGCCGCAATCGACGCAGATGACGCAGACGGCCACCTGGAAGAGCGCCGAATGCCCCGGCATGAAGCCGGGCGATATGACCATGCCCGGGGGTCTCAAGGTCAACATCAAGCAGCTCAAGGCGTTGTCCGGCCTGATCAGATAGGCCCGTGCGGATGCGCACCGCACCGCCCCACGGCCGCACCCCGCAAGGCAACGACGGCCGAACGGATCGGCCCCTGTCTGACGAACGTCCCGACGCGATGGCGCATTGACGACCGGCGCGGCTTCGGAAATGCTAGCCGGCCGCCGCATTGCCGGCATGGATTGCCTGTTCAAGCATGGGGCCGTCCCTGCTCGCAGGGCTGGCGTCGTTGTTTTATGCTTGTGGCCGTTCACAAGCCCGTCATGTGCCCTGTCCTTATATGCGGCCTGTCGTAACTGGTGTGAGCGGGCTGTCGATTTCCGACCAACCGGCGGGAGTGGCATGCACCGAGCGGCATCGAGGTGGGGAGGTCTCCGACCATGGACTCCAGCTATGTCAAATGGGTGGGTATCACCCTGGCCGTTGGCATCGTGGGGCTGGCCTCCTACGGCGTGGTGCGCGAGGCCCGGCTGATCGGACCGGGCAGGATCGTGGTGGCGACCGGGAGCCCGCAGTACTACGAGCTTGCGCAGACTTACCGGAGCGATCTGGAGCGCTACGGCGTCCAGTACGAGGTGATCGACTCCGAGACGAGTCCGGAGGGGAGGGCGACGCTGAAGGCGCTCCTCGACGAGATCCCCAGCGTCAACGCCGGCTTCATCAAGGGTGGCCTCGTGGGCAGCATGCAGGGCCGCCTCGCTACCGATAAGGCCAAGGGCCGCTATGCCGAGTATTCGCAGCTCCAGTCGGTGGGACGGTTGTTCTACGAGCCGATCTGGGTCTTCACGCGCGGCGACCTGCCGATCGCGACCCTGCGCGACCTCAAGGGCAAGAAGATTCTCACCGGCACCTTCGAGAGCGGGACGCGGCGCATCGCCCTCCAGCTGCTGAGAGCCAACGGGGCGGTCACCGGCAAGGTGAAGGACAACCCCGACCTGATCCGCGAGGACCTCCCGGCCGATGCCGCCCCGCTGCTGGACGGCCGCGCCGACGCGGCATTTCTCATCGAGCCGGCCGATTCCGACGTGATCCAGAAGCTCCTGCGGGTCAAGAACATCCGCCTCATGGACTTCACCGCCGAGGCGGAGGCCTACGACAACCGCTTCCCGGCGCTGTCGAAGGTGGTGCTCTACAAGGGCGGCGTGGACTTCGAGGAAGTCATTCCCTCGGACAACATCACCCTGCTCACCACCTCCGTCGCCCTGGTCGTGCGCAAGGACCTGCACCCGACGCTCGTGAGCCTGCTCACCCAGGCCATCCTCAACCACCCCAAGTCCGGGTTCGACAAGGCGGGCGATCCGGTGCTCTTCCATCGCCCCGGCCTGTTCCCGTCCGCCGACGATCCGGAGTTCAAGGTCTCCAAGGATGCGCGGGCGGTCTACAAGACCGGCGAGCTGCCTCTGCTTCTGCGCAACCTCGCTCCCGTCAGCGCGCGCCTGGGCATGCCGTTCTCGTTCACGGCCTTCGTCAGCAGCTATGCCGGGCAGGTGCTTTTGGTGCTGATCCCGCTGGCGGCCCTCCTCATTCCCATCACCAGGACGGTGCCGCCGCTCTACTCCTGGCTGGTGCGGCGCAGGCTGTTCTACTGGTACAACCAGCTGAAGGCGCTGGAGAGGACTCTTGACACCCGCGGCGCCAAGCTCGACGTTGCCGTGCATCAGGCGGAGCTGGAGCGCATCGACGGCGCGGTCCGGCGCATCCGCGTTCCGCTCTATTTCACGAACGAGCTCTATGACTTGCGCCTGCATATCGACCTCGTGCGCCAGCGCCTGTCCACGCAGCCGAGCTTGCAGATGGCCGCCGAGTAGCCGGCGGCGGCCGTTCCCTCGCGCATGAGTTGAGACGTAGCACCTGGCGGCTTGGATATGGCCAAACCGGAATTCGACCCCCGCGAAGTGCTGGAAAAGTACGTGACCGTGCTGGGCCAGCCACCGACCTCGGTGGTGGTCCGCGACATGGCGGAGCTGGCTCACCCCAAGGAGAGCATCAGGAACGTCCTACAGCACTGCATCAGGACCGAGGCCGACCAGGACGCGCTGGAGTATCTGCGCAACGCCTACGTCTCGCTGAGCAGCTTCCAGCAGATGAGCGAGGCTGACAGGGAGGTGCTGGCGGTGCTCAGCGAGATGGGCCCGATCGCAACCGAGGGCAGCAAGCTGTTCGACAAGCAGGCGCGCCAGATCACCCACGTGGCCGGGCCGCTGCGCATCCTGCTCGACCGCGTCACAGCGGAGCGCGCAGTCCTGACGCAGGAGCTCAAGATGCTGACCGGCCAGGA
>JBIOWI010000396.1:0-6432 GCA_044868325.1 Hyphomicrobiaceae bacterium | reverse complement strand
CACTGCGGCTTGAGATTTTGCACGGGGTGGTGGGCGAGGGGTCCGACCCCGCCGGCGCCGTGCTATATGCTGCCGTCATGAGCGATACGATCAGACCGAACCCGGCCGTAACCATCGGCAACGTCACGTTTGCCAACGACCGGCCGATCGCGCTGTTTGCCGGCCCCTGCCAGATGGAGAGCCGGGGCCACGCGCTGGAGATGGCGTCCGCGCTCAAGGAGATCTGCGGACGCCTGGGGATCGGGCTGGTCTACAAGACCTCGTTCGACAAGGCCAACCGCACCTCGCTGGGTGCCAGGCGCGGCGTCGGCCTCGACGGGGCTCTGGCTGTGTTCGCCGAGATCCGCGAGGCCATCGGTCTGCCTGTCGTTACAGACGTGCACGAGGCCGGGCAGTGCGCCCGCCTGGCCGAGGTGGTGGACGTGTTGCAGATCCCTGCCTTCCTGTGCCGCCAGACCGACCTTCTCGTGGCGGCAGCCCGGACCGGACGAGCCATCAAGATCAAGAAGGGCCAGTTCCTCGCCCCCTGGGACATGCCCAACGTGGTGGCGAAGGTGACGGGAAGCGGCAACCTCAACGTGCTGATCACCGAGCGCGGGGCGTCTTTCGGCTACAACACCCTGGTGGTGGACATGCGGGCGCTTGCCATCATGGGCCAGATTGGCTGCCCGGTGATCTTCGACGCCACCCACGCGGTGCAGAGCCCGGGTGGCCAGGGCACCGCCACGGGCGGCGACCGGCGCTTCGTGCCGGTGCTGGCGCGCGCGGCGGTGGCGGTTGGCGTGGCGGGGCTCTTCATCGAGACGCACCAGGACCCGGACAACGCCCCCTCCGACGGCCCGAATATGGTGCCCCTGAAGCACCTGGAGGCCCTACTCTCCGGGCTGATGGCGATTGACGCGGTGGTCAAGGGTGGCAGGGAGGCGTCCGCAGGCGCTGCGGGAACGGGCGGGTAGCTCCCTGTTTCCGGCATGCCGGCGCCCCTTGACGCCTGCCCGGTGGCGTAGTTGGAGTGGCGGGAAGCGGCCCATGCCGACAGGGGTCAGACCCCTCGCGTCGGACGGTTGTGCATATCAGAGCGCTGGAGGCGAGGGGTCTGACCCCTGCGAGGCCGTATGGCCGACGACGTGCTGCAGCGGCTGGCGGCGCTGATCCGGGCGCGCCGGGCCGAGAGCGCAGCCAGCTCCTATACCCGCCAGCTCATCGACGCCGGCCCCGAGCGCTGCGCCAAGAAACTCGGCGAGGAGGCGACGGAGACGGTCATTGCCGCCATGGGCGCCGACACCGGTGCGCTCACGCGCGAGGCGGCCGATCTCCTCTACCACCTCCTGGTGCTCCTGGAGTGCCGGCAGGTGCCCTGGCAGGACGTGTTGGCCGAGCTCGAATCGCGCATGGGCACTTCCGGCCTCGCTGAAAAGGCGGCCAGAACCGGGCGTATTGCATGAATCCAACGAGCGCGCCTCGCGCCTCCGGCGCCGAAGCTCCGGCCTCAGCGGCGGACAAGAGCCCCCTCGCCTTTTCGCCCTACCGCGTGTTCAGCCGCGCGGAATGGGCGAGGCTGCGTGCCGATACGCCGATGACGCTGGTGCCGCGCGAGCTCGATCAGCTGTCCGGCGTCATCGAGGACCTCTCGGTGGCCGAGGTGGAGCAGATCTACCTGCCTCTGTCTCGGCTCCTCAATCTGCATGTCGCCGCGGCGCAGGAGCTGCACGCCGTCACCACCCGCTTCCTGGGGCGGCGGGGCGATGGCCGCGTGCCTTACATCCTCGGCATCGCCGGCTCGCCCGCTGTTGGAAAAAGCACCACGGCGCGCGTGCTGAGAGCGCTGCTGGCGCGCTGGCCCGACCACCCGCGCGTCGACCTGATCACCACCGACGGCTTCCTCTATCCCAATGCCGAGCTGGAGCGCCGCAGCCTCATGAACCGCAAGGGCTTCCCGGAGAGCTTCGATACGGCGCGCCTCTTGAACTTCCTCCACGAGGTGAAGTCGGGGAAGGAACAGGTCGGGGCGCCCGTCTACTCGCATTTCCACTACGATATCATGCCGGACCAGACCAACGTCGTCGACCGCCCCGACATTCTCATCGTCGAGGGGCTGAACGTGCTGCAGCCGGCGCGCCTGCCAAGGGACGGCACGGCGATCCCCTTCGTTTCCGACTTCTTCAACTTCTCGATCTACCTCGACGCCGACGCCAAGGTGATCGAGGAGTGGTACGTCACGCGCTTCATGCGGCTACGCGAGATCGCCTTTCGCGATCCGGCCGCCTACTTCCACCGCTATGCGCTACTCACCCCCGACGAAGCACGCGCAAAGGCGCTGGAGATCTGGACCACCATCAACGAGAAGAACCTCTACGAGAACATCCTGCCCACCCGGCAGCGCGCCCGCCTGATCCTGCGCAAGGGTTCGGACCACCGGGTCGAGACCGTGTCGCTACGTCGGATCTGACCACTGCCGGCAGCCGGCCCCACGCGTACGCGGCCAATTTCCTTTTTTTGCTTGCTCGCCGTTCTTGTCGGCGCTGTGACATTTCTGCCGACCAGCCGTCAAGCTATGGAAATGTAATGGAGAACCGGGCCAGGAAAAGCCTTTCGAACGGGTTCAGAGAAATCGTACACGATCAATCATATCCGTATCCGATGTTCCGATGCCTTTTTCCCACTAGCAGACTGCAGAATACCGGATAGCTTGAGCTGAGCAATTAGTGGTGTTTGTTGGGGGTTTGAGCAAATGATTGAGTCGTTGCGTCAGCATAGCGTTCGCGTGTGCATTGGTCTGGTTCTCGCGAGCGGCATGGGCTGCTCCATGCATCCCCTGCCGGGAGATTTCCCGCGTAAGAGCACCTACGAGATCGTCGAGAAGATCCGCTGCGAAGGCGCGCAGCCCTTGCGCCGAATCCGGCCGGACCATCCCTTCCTCAAGACGACGTTCATTGGCTACGATTTCGACTTCAACATAACGGAGGTCAACAACGCTGGCACGGTCGCAGGCGACGGCCGAGGCAAGCTAGTTTTCACGGGGAAGCATGCTGCAGGGGTCTCGACCGTTGACGTGACGGCGGCATCCGAGCGGAAGCGTGAGGCGCAGCGCGTTTTCCGAATCGTTGAGAGCCTCGAAACGCTGAGGGCCGCCAACTGCACCGAGGAGAGGGAGGAGGCTAACAGGCTGTATCCCATCACGGGCTCAATTGGAATGCATGAGATCGTCCGGACCTACGTGGGGCTGGAGAAGCTGACGACCTTGGCCAAGAGCGACGACGATGCGCCGGGGGCCGCCACGGGCACTCCCACAGTTTTCTCCGATGTCCTCACGTTTACAACGGAGATCGGTGGCGGCATAAAGCCCACTTTGGTGCTCAACGCAGTCGGGGTCGGCAGCTTCAGGTTGACCGGCGCATCGTTTTTTGGCGACGCGACACGCAAAGATGTCCACAAGCTGACTGTCGTGCTGGCTCGGGATCCGGCGATCGCCGACGAGCTGGAGGACGTGGATCTGCGGTTTATGGACCCACGATCAAACAAAGTCGGTCGGGAGCTCAGGAAGCAGAGGGCGGATACCAAAACGCGCGCTGAAAAAGTTTTGAGGAAGGAGCAGGAATATCTTCGAGCGATAACCGGCGCGCAGATCATGAACCAACCGCCCCAACCTGGCAATTTCATAGCACCGAACAACCTAATCTATAGCCAGTATGGGGTGCGCACCGCGCGCACGCTGGAAGCCTTGCAGCAGAAGGGGCAGTACGCCCAAACGCAAGTCGTGCTCGAGCTTGAGAGGCGCAAGAGCAAGGAGGAAGAGGAGCGGTATCTGGAGCGCCTCGCTGAGATCTTAAAGCCCGCGCCATAGCGCCGCTTGCCCAGGTGGTGCCCGTTACGCGCTGCTGCGCGCGCAGCCCCCTGGACACAGCCCTTGCACACAGACAAGGCTCCAGTGAGCCTACAAACCTAACGCGGCCTCGGAATGTGGTGTAGGAGGGTCTATGTTTGGCGCAGCTCGCGGCCGCTCGGCGGCCGGAGCCTCGCGCCACCCTCACTTCACCTGGGAAAGCCGGAGACCACAGGCCGTGATTATCGAGAAGCAGGAGGACGTGACTACCGCCGTCCTGAGCGAGCTGCAGCGGGCGCCCAACGCGCGCTTCAAGGAGATAATGTCGGCCCTCGTGCGCCACCTCCACGACTTCGCGCGCGAGGTCAAGCTGACAGAGGAGGAGCTGCGCACGGCGGCGCGCTACGTCAACGCCGTCGGCAAGGCCTCCAGCGACTCCCACAACGAGGCGATCCTGATGGCGGGCTCGCTCGGGTTGTCGCAGCTGGTCTGCCTCCTGAACAACGGTCACGGCGGAGAGACCGACGCCAGCCTGCTGGGGCCGTTCTGGCGTGAGAGCTCGCCGCCCACGCCCAACGGCGGCTCGATCGTGCGGTCGCCCACTCCCGGCGAGGCGCTGTTCGTGCGGGCCTGGTTCCGCGACAGGGACGACCGGCCGGTCGTAGGCGCCGAGGTGGACATCTGGCAGTCCTCCACCGAGGGCCTCTACGAGAACCAGGACCCCAAGCAGGCCGACATGAACCTGCGCGGCAAGCTCCACACCGACGCGACCGGCCACATCAGCTTCCGCAGCATCAAGCCGGCCGGATATCCGATTCCCATCGACGGCCCGGTGGGCGACCTGTTGCGCGCCCAGGGTCGCCACAACATGCGGCCGGCGCACCTGCATTTCCTGGCCAGCAAGGAGGGTTTCAAGACGCTGATCTCGCAGGTGTACGTGCCGGACGACCCTTATCTCGAAACGGACGTGCAATTCGGCGTCACACGCCGCCTGATTGGCAACTATGTGCGCCACGAGGACGAGCCGGCGCCGGACCCGGGCGCGGACGGCCCGTGGTACTCGCTGGAGTACAATTTCGTGATGGAGCCCGGCGAGTCGAAGCTGCCGGCGGCGCCGATCAAAGGGAAGGCAATGGAGCAGTAAGGCAGTAAGGCAGTAAGATCCGTGCTATCGCCTCACTGGCTATTGCCCTACTGCCTTACTGCCCTATTGCCTAAACAAACCGGACAGCCCGACAGTGCCGGCACAGCGGCGTAGACAACGGCCCCGAGCAGCGCCGCCAGGGCTCGCGGCGCGCAGCCTCGCACACGACCTGATCGCCGGCGTCCTCCTTCATCGGCGGCCCCTGGACCAAACCCTGGCAGAAGCTGCCGCGCGCCCCGAGGTAGTGGCCATGGCGCCGCGCGATCGCGCGTTTGCCAGGATGCTGGCGGCGACGGTGCTGCGGCGGCAGGGCGAGCTGGAGCAGGTGTTGCGGACGTTCCTGGCGAAGCCGCTGCCCAGGTCGGCGCGGCGGGTGTGGGCGGTCCTGCTGGCTGGCGCGGCCCAGCTCATCTGCCTCGAGACCTCGCCCCATGCTGCAGTCGATCTTGCCGTCGAGGCGGTGCGGCGGGAGCCGCACGGGGCCAACTTCGCGGGGCTCGTCAACGCCGTTCTGCGGCGGGTTGCGGGCGAGGGCGCAGCGCTCCTGTCCGGGCAGGACCCGATCAGGCTCAACATTCCTGCCTGGCTGTGGCAGCGGTGGGAGAAGGCCTACGGCCCTGAGGCCGCGCGACGCATCGCCGAGGCCAGCTTGAAAGAGCCGCCGCTCGACCTGTCGCTGAAGCCCGGCGAGGATGCCGCCGCCTGGGCCCAGCGGCTGGGCGGCGCGGTGCTGCCGTCGGGCTCCGTGCGCCTCGCCGCGCACGGGCGCGTCGAGGACCTGCCGGGCTATGCCGAAGGGGCGTGGTGGGTGCAGGGGGCCGCGGCGGCGCTGGTGGCGCGTGCGGCCGGCGACGTGACGGGCCGCACGGTGGCCGATCTGTGCGCGGCCCCGGGCGGCAAGACGGCGGGCCTCGCCGCGGCCGGAGCGCTGGTTACGGCGGTGGACGATTCCGCCGAGCGGCTGGAGCGTCTGGGGCAGAACCTGGAGCGCCTCAGGCTGACGGCGGAGGTGGTGGCCGCGGATGTTGCCAGCTGGGCGCCGGGGCGCACATTCGATGCGGTCGTGCTCGATGCGCCCTGCAGCGGGACGGGCACCATCGGCCGCCATCCGGACATCCTGCGGCTCAAGAGTCCGGCGGACATCCGGCGCATGGCGGAGGTGCAGGGCCGCATGCTGCGCAACGCGGCGTCGCTGGTGCGGCCGGGCGGCACGCTGGTCTACAGCACCTGCTCGCTGGAGCCGGAGGAGGGCCGGGACCGGATCGACGCCTTGCTGGAGAGCGAGCCGGAGCTGGAGCGGATGCCGATCGAGGCGCGCGAGATCGGCGCGGACGCGGCGTGGATCGCCAACGGCGACGTGCGGACGCTGCCGTACCATCTCAGCCGATCACCGGCTTCGCCGACCCTCGATGACGAAGCGGGAGCGCGCCGCAGGGTCCCCTCCCCCCTTGGGGGGGAGGGACAG
>JBIOWI010000395.1:0-2539 GCA_044868325.1 Hyphomicrobiaceae bacterium | reverse complement strand
ACGCGCGTCACCGGGATGTAGGGCAATCTCAGCGCCACCGCCAGCGGCACGCCCGACTTGCCGACGTGCTGCTCCTCGATGGCCGTGGCGAGCCAGGCCGCCTCGATCTGGTTCTTCTCGATGCCGGCGTCGGCGATGGCCTCCTCGAAGGCCTCCACCATCAGGTCGTCGGCCTCCTTGTCCCAGCGCTCGCCGAACTTGGAGCAGCCCATGCCGAGGATCGCCACCTTGTCGCGGATGCCGGTTGCCATGGTCTCAGTCTCCTCTAGCCCCTCTTTGGATCGGCAGTCGGGGGTCGGCAGTCGGGAACATTCGGCCCACCTACTTTTACGACTGCCGACTGCCGACGCCCGACTGCCGCGCTGGCGCTGCCTTCCAGAAATAGCGCGTGAAGCCGCGCTGCGGGTCGTAGTCCTTGATGCGGAACATCATGCGCATGGGCGCCGCCACATCCACGCTCTCCGCATCGCAATCCGTGAAGTCGATCATCAGCCGCCCGCCCTCGTCGAACACCACCATGCCGTAGTAGTGCGGCGGATCGGGCGAGTAGGTGAGGCGGTCGGCGGTGTAGGACTGCACCTTGGCCGGCATGTCCGCGAAGGGGTGGTCGTCCAGGCTGTGGAAGGCGTTGCAGTTGGGGTTCACGCACACGTTGAGCTTGGGGAACTGCAGCGTGCCGCACTTGCGGCACTGCCCGCCGACGAAGCCCGTCAGCATGCGCCGGTTGCGGTAGAGCGAGGACAGCGGCGTCTGCTTGTCGACATCGGCGCGCATGCCGCGCTCGATGGCGATGAGGTCGTTGAAGGCCAGGAACTTGGCGTAGTTGGTCTCCGCCCTGCGGCGCGCCAGGTGCCCTTTCACGCCGAGGCGCTGCGCCAACTTCGGCAGATGCTCGGTCGCCTCGAACAGCAGCGCGTCGCAGCCCTGGCCGAAGCCCACGACCAGGATCTTATCCCCCGGCTTCGCCTCCTCCAGCGCATTGACCAGCATCACGATGGGATGCGCCGCGCCGGTCTCGCCGCAGACGGCATGCAGGTTGTCGCGCACGACCGCGTCGGGCATGCCGGCGCGCTTGGCGATGCCGGCCGCCACTCGCGGCAGCACGCACGGCATGGCGAAATGGGCGATGTCGGCAGGCCTCGCGCCGGTGGCCTTGAACAGGTCGGCCAGCGCGGCGGGCACGATCTTGTTGTAGCCCTCGTCCCTGATCCAGCGCTCCTCCCAGGTGTAGTCGAACTCGAAGCCGTCGCCGCGGAAGTGGTCGACGAAGTCCACCGTGCGGCTCGCGTGCCCGATCAGCCGCGCCACCACCGCCCCGGTGCCGACGAGCAGCGCCGCAGCGCCGTCTCCCGTCTGCAGCTCCAGCGGGCTCGCCGTCTTGGTGCGGCGCTTCTCGGACGCCACCGCGAGGATCGGCCCGGCGCCGCCGCGCACCATCTGCAGCGCTGCTACGAGACTCGATGTGGCCGCGCGCTGCGACGCGGTGAGGTCCTGTGCGTTGACGCTGGGCGCGAGGTTCAGCGCCTCCAGCACGATACCGGCGTTGAGGCGGTCCTCGAAAGGGAAGCTGGTGGAGGCCAGCGACAGCGCACCGATGGCGCCGCGGTCCTGGCCGACGAGGCAGTCACGCGCCGCCTCCACCGCCATGGTCACGGCGTCCTCGTCCCAGTTGCACATGCTGCGCTCGCCCTTGGCGAGGCCCTTGAGCGCGGGGTTGAACCAGGCGTTGGCGTCGGCCGCCGACTTGCGGGCGAGGCGCAGCCTCGGCAGGTATGCGCCGTAAGCGAGGATGCCGATGGTATTGTTCTCTGGCATTCAGAACTCCAGCATTTTGGCGAATGGCGAACGGCCAATCGCGAATGGTCGGAAACCATTCGCCACTCCCCATTCGCCATTCGCCCTCTCACAGCGGCTCCCAGCTGAACACGTCCTGCGAGCGGTCGAGCGGATAGAAGCTGCTCTTGAACGCCGGCAGCATGGTCTCTGCGATGGCCTGGGGCGTCCAGCCGCCGTCCTTGTGGGCGACGCGCAGGGGGCGGGGCTGGCTCATCAGGAAAATCTCGTCCTTGCGCACAGTGAAGATCTGGCCGGTCACGTCCTTGGAGAGGTCGCTTGCCAGGAACACGCAGAGCGGTGCGATCTTGGTGGCGGTCATGGTGCTCTGGATGCGCTCCACGCGGGCCTTCTGCTCGGGCGTGTCGGTGGGGATGGTGCCGATCAGGCGCGACCAGGCGAACGGCGACACGCAGTTGGAGCGCACATTGAACCGCGCCATGTCGAGCGCGATCGACTTGGACAGACCGACGATGCCCAGCTTGGCGGCGGAATAGTTGGCCTGGCCCAGGTTGCCGATCAGGCCCGAGGTGGAGGTGAAGTGGACGTAGGAGCCGGACTCCTGCTCCTTGAAATAGGGCGCAGCCGCCTTCGACATGTAGAAGGAGCCGTAGAGGTGCACCTTGATGACGGCATCGAAGTCCACCGCGCTCATGCGGTGGAAGATGCGGTCGCGCAGGATGCCGGCGTTGTTGACCACGCAGTC
>JBIOWI010000394.1:0-3402 GCA_044868325.1 Hyphomicrobiaceae bacterium | reverse complement strand
CTGATCCCCGAAACCTGAAACCTCGTGTCAGACCCAGAGGGTCTGACACCTTCACGCCGCCCTCGCTCTTCTCTGCGCCACACCGGGCGCCGCGGGCGTAGGTGCGCCGGTCCAGTCGCGCTTGACGCCCAGATAGCCGAGCAGCGGGGCGCCGATGAAGACCGACGAATAGGTGCCGATCACCACGCCCAGCAGCATCGCCAGGTTGAAGTTGCGGATCACCTCGCCGCCGAAGATGTAGAGCGCGAGCAGCACGGCCAGCGCCGTGCAGCCCGTCAGAATCGTGCGCGACAGCGTCTCGTTGATCGACAGGTCCAGCAGCTCGTTGAGCTCCATGCGCTTATACTTGCGCAGGTTCTCGCGGATGCGGTCGGACACCACCACGGTGTCGTTGACCGAGTAGCCCAAGATGGTGAGCAGCGCTGCGACGATGGCGAGGTCGAACTCCAGCTGCAGGAGCGAGAAGATGCCGGCCACCAGCAGCACGTCGTGGGTGAGCGCCACGATGGCGCCGACCGCGAACTGCCACTCGAAGCGCAGCCACACGTAGGCGACGATGGCGAAGAGCCCCGCGATCACCGCGGTGAACCCGGTCCACCGCAGCTCGCTCGATACCGCGGGGCCCACCGCCTCGAAGCGCCGCTGCTCGTACTGGGAGCCCAACGCCTCGGTGACCTTGGCCACCGCGGCCTTCTGAGCGGCCTCGCCGCCCTCCTGCTGCTCGATGCGGACCAGCACGTCCGTCGGGGAGCCGAAGCTCTGGATCTGCACCGAGCCGATGCCGAGTTGGTTCAGCTTCTCGCGCAGGCCGGCGATGTCGGCGGGGCCGGTCTTGGACTGCACCTCGATCACCGTGCCGCCGGTGAAATCGACGCCGTAGTTGAACCCGCGCTGCCAGATCACCAGGAGGGAGAGGGCCATGGCGATGAGTGAGAGCGCGAAGCACAGGCCCTTGTAGCGCATGAAGGGCAGGCGCAGGTCGTGGGGGAAGAAATCGAAGCCCCGGAAGTTGGGAATGAGACGCATCATGGGCGTATCTCCTGTCCTAGACCGGCAGCGCCAGGCGGCTGCCCTTGGCGCGCGGCTGGGCGTTGAGCCAGTAGTAGATGAGCAGCCGCACCACCGTGACGGAGGCGAAGATCGAGGTGCAGATGCCGATGGTGAGGGTGACGGCGAAGCCGCGAATCGGACCGGCCCCGAGCCAGAACATCACCAGGGCGCAGCACAGCGTCGTGAGCTGCGAGTCGGCGATGGTGATGAAGGCACGGGAGAAGCCGGTGTCGATGGCCGCGATGGGCGACTTGCCGTTTCGCACCTCCTCGCGGATACGCTCGTAGATCAGCACGTTGGCATCCACCGCCATGGCGATGCCGAGCACCAAGCCGGCGATGCCGGGCAGCGTCAGCGCCGAGCCGAACAGCGACATCAGCGCCACCGTCAGGGTGCCGTGCACGATGAGGCCGACGCAGGCGAAGATGCCGAACGTGCCGTAGTAGAGGATGGTCAGCACGATGGTGGCGAGCCCGCCGATGATGCCGGCGAGCTTGCCGGCCTCGATGGAGTCGTTGCCGAGCGACGGCCCCACGGTGCGCTTCTCGGCGATGGTGAGCTTCGCCGGCAGGGCGCCGGACCGGAGCTGGATGGCGAGCTTGGTCGAGGTCTCCGGCGTGAAGTTGCCCTCGATGTAGCCGCGCCCGCCCTCGATGGCCGAGCGGATCTCCGGCGCCGAGATCACCTTCTCGTCGAGCACGATGGCGAACGGCTTGTTCACGTGCTCGCGGGTGAACTTGCCGAACTTGCGGGCGCCCGAGTTGTTGAAGCCGAACTCGACGATGGGCTGGCTGGTCTGCGGGTGGAAGCCGGGGCCGGCGTCGTTCAGCTCCTCGCCGCGCACCACGGGGGTCTCGCGCAGGAGATACTCGCCCTCGCGCTTGTCGGCGCCCTGGTAGACCTTGAACCCGACAGGCACCTTGCCGGCCTTGGCCTCCGCCGGCGTCACCGAGGGATGGACCTCGTGGAAGGACAGGCGTGCCGTCTCGCCGATCAGGCGCTCCAGCTCCCCTGTGTCCTGCAGGCCCGGCACCTGCACGAGGATGCGGCCCTCGCCCTCGCGGACGATGTGCGGCTCCTTGGTGCCCACGGCGTCGACGCGGCGGCGCACGGTCTCGATGGCGGCGTCGATGGCGTTGCCGATGCGCGTCTTGAGACCCGCCTCTGTGGGCGTGATGGTGAAGGTGTCGGCGCCGGTCTTGGCCACGTCGACGTCGGTGCCGGACCCGCCCAGGAGCGGGTTGCCGAGCGGCTGGATCATCTGCCGCAGGGCCTTGAAGGCGGCGTCGGCGTCCTCGGGCCTGGCGATGCGCACCTGCACCGCGTTGCCGGAGATGCCGGCGGCGCTCACGGCAATCTTGGCCTCGCGCAGCCGGCGGCGCGCATCGTCACGCAGACCGTCGAGCCAGTCCTTGCGGACGTCGTTGGTCTCCATCGCGTAGAGGAGGTGCGCGCCGCCGCGCAGGTCGAGGCCGAGCGAGAGCTGCCACTTGGGCAGCCACGACGGCCACCGGCTCAGCGTCTGCTCGGAGAAGAAGTTGGGCAGCACCACGAGCAGCCCAGCGAGACAGGTCAGGAGAATGGCGACCTGTTTCCACCGCGGAAAATTCAACATGACAGAAGATATCTCCTCCGGAGCGGGCCGTCCGAGCTTGTCTGTCGGTGACGGCCTGAGTTGTGCCTACGCCCGATTACGCCCCGGCCGGCGCTGCGGTCGAGGCTGCCGCCTCGGTGACGCATCGGCCGGCAAGTGGCGCATGCCTTCCATTTGCCAGGATCGACAGCCTCGCCGTGCCGTCAGAGCCGGTCGCGGCAAGGCCAGGGCCTTTCAGCAAGAAGCGATGGTCAGGCGCGGGGCGGCGCCCGGGTCGGGCCGGAGCGCGGAGCATGGGCAGGGGGCCGGTCGCCCAGGTCGGGAACCGGGGATGCGGCCTGGGGCCGCAGCACGGCGATCTCGTGCCGCTCGGGAGGAGCATACGCCTTGGCCTGGGCGTCGCCGGATGCGTCCGTGCGGAGCGTGTGCTGGCTGCCCTCCACGAGGGCCGCCACATTGGCCATCAGCGCGTTGGCAGAATTGGCGAGGGCGGCACCGTTGCCCGCCCGGGAACCGTTAACGCCGGCGCCGTTGACAGGGGCCGGCGCCGTTGGGCCCAGTGCGGCAGCCGCAATCAGCGACAGCGCGGCGACGACGCGCTTCCAGAAGAGCCTCAGACCTGGTGGGGCCTTCAACATCGCCTTCCGCTTTGCATGGCCCTACATAGGGCCATGCGCCGGTTCGGGCAAGCCGACGCCGCAGGCTGGCGCTGCCGGGCGGGGTCAGACCCCTCGCCACCACCGATCGGATTGAGCGTC
>JBIOWI010000393.1:0-3286 GCA_044868325.1 Hyphomicrobiaceae bacterium | reverse complement strand
CTTCGAAGAAAAGGTGCGGGGGCGCTTCGGAGATTCGCTGCGACCTGGGTAGTTGAGGCGGGTGCCTCGGCCTGAAAAATCCGGCCCGCTCTGTTACTTCCGCACGCCCATGCCGGTCCAGCCGATGAAAGCTATCGCGACGGTGGCGGTTACCCAGGCCGCCACGGTGACGCCAGCCACGATCTGGGCCTCGGGCCTTGTCACTGGCGTGTTCTGGCTGGCGATGGCCGTCACAGGGGCCGTCTCGTGGATCGCGGCCCTCACCCGTGCCCCTGTCGTGCACGGCCTCATGCTCGGGCTCGGCCTGAGCTTCATCCTGGAGGGCGTCAACCTGATGCAGCGCGGCCCGGCGCTGGCCATCACGGGCACGGCCCTGACGTTCCTGCTCCTGAGCCAGTCGCGCGTGCCCGCTATGCTCGTCCTGATCGCTTACGGCGGGATCGCAGCGCTCTTGACGGACCAGACGCTCATGCAGGACTTGAGTGTCCTCTCGCCTGCGTTCCGTCTCCCGTCCCTCGGGCTGCCGTCGCTCGCCCTGCGTGACGTTGTACAAGGGGCGATTGTCCTCGCTATCCCTCAAGCCGCGTTGACCCTCGGTAACGCGATCATCGCCACGGCCGAGGAGCATAACGCGCTCTTCCCGAATCGCCGCATCACCGTGCGACTGCTCGCCGCTGACCACGGCCTGACGAATCTTCTCGGCGCGGCGGTTGGCGGGGTCCCCATGTGTCGTGGCGCGGGCGGTATGGCGGGGCACATCCGCTTCGGGGCCAGGACGGGCGGCGCGCTCGTCATCCTCGGTGCGCTACTCTTGGTCGTTGCGCTCCTCCTGGCTGACTCCGTGGACACCCTGTTCCGCCTGTTCCCTATGCCCGTGCTCGGCGTGATCCTCTTCTTCGGCAGCATCGAACTCGCGGCGTCCGTCAACAGTGGTGGTGCCTCGCGGGCCGACCGCACCGTGATGGTCGTCACGGCAGGCGTGGCGCTCTGGAACATGGGCGCGGGGTACATCGCGGGGTTACTGCTGTACTACGCTGAGGCGAAGGGCTTGGTCCGGCTGTGAGCAGAGCACTGGAGCACGCAAGCTGACAGATGCGGGCCGCCGTCAGCGAACAGTCGGACGCGGCCTGAGCTACCATGCGGGGCGCTCATGGCCGCTGCAGTCTCCTACCGGCAGATCGCCTGGACCTTCCCACGGCTCGGCGCCCCGGCGTTCGCGGGGCGTTCGTGGCTCCCTGGGCGCACGCGGCGCAGCGGCCCAGCAGGCCGCGCGGTTCTCTCAGACACCTTGGCTCCGGGCGTTCGGGGCGGGTGCCGCCCTCGCCGTGGTCGGTCTCCTGGGCGTCACGGCGATGAGTATAGGGCGCGAGGCGCTCGTAGGGTGGCCCCTGTCGCCATCGCGGTCGAGGTAAGGTCAGAAGGCGTGTAAACGAGTGAGGGCGGTGTAACCTTCGGTTCGCTGTCAAGAACCTCGGGCGCGATCAACGCCCGAACAGAAGGAGACACCGCCTGTGAGGAAGAAGACCATTGAGGTTGGGGAGGAGTCAAGGGCCGAATGGGAGACGCTGGAGGCGTTCGCACGGCAGGGCATGCAACGCCTCTTGCAGCGGGTGCTGGAAGAAGAAGTGGATGAGCTCCTGGGCCGCGGGCGCTACGAGCGGCGGACCGCCGTCGATGCCGTGCCGGGCTATCGCAACGGCTTGGGCAAACCGCGGCGGCTGAGCCTGAGCAACGGGACGATCACGCTCCGGCGCCCACGGGTGCGCGGGCTGAGCGAGCGCTTCGAGAGCCGCCTGCTGCCGGCCTTCAAACGGCGGACGGACGAAGTCGGCCGCCTCCTGCCGGAGCTGTACCTGCACGGCCTGGCTCAGGGCGACTTCGATCTCGCCTTGCGCGGGCTGCTCGGCGACGGCGCGCCGCTGTCGGCGCCCTCGATCGCGCGGCTGAAAGCGGGCTGGCAGGCTGAGTACGACCTCTGGAAGACCCGGCCGATCGAGGATCTCGAGGTCGTCTATCTCTGGGTGGACGGCGTGTACGTGAAGGCGGGCCTCGAGAAGGACAAGGCCGCGATCCTCGTCGTCCTGGCCGCGCTGCGCGACGGCCGCAAGGTGATCCTGGCCGTCGAGAGTGGCTACCGGGAATCGACCGAGAGCTGGGCGGCGATCCTGCGTGACCTCAAGCGGCGCGGGCTGGCGCCGCCGCAGGCGGTGGTCGGCGATGGCCACCTCGGCATCTGGGGCGCGCTGGCCGCGGTGTTCCCCGAGGCGAAGGAGCAGCGGTGCTGGAACCACCGCCTCCTGAACGTCCTCGATAAGCTGCCGCGCACGCGGCAGGCGGAAGCGCGGAGTCTGCTCACGAAGATTCCGTACGCCGAGACCCGCGAGGAAGCCGAGCGGCAGAAGCGGGCGTTCCAGGCGTGGTGCACGAAGCGCGGCCACGCCGAGGCGGGGCGTGCGCTCGATCGCGACTGGGAGCGGATGGTGACGTTCTATCAGTTCCCGCGCGAGCACTGGAAGCATCTGCGGACCTCGAACCCGGTGGAGTCGCCGTTCGCGGCGGTACGGCTCCGGACGGCGGCGGCCAAACGCTTCAAGAAAGTGGAGAACGCGACGGCGGTGATCTGGAAGACGTTGCTGATCGCCGAGAAGACCTTCCGGCGCCTCGACGCGCCGGAGTTGCTCGCGGACGTCGCGAGCGGAGTCGTGTATGTCAACGGAGTTCGTGCAGTGAACCGACGCGCTGAGGGCGTCGCCGCCTGATCTCATTTACACACGTCTTGACAAGACCTCTCGCGGTCGGCGTATTTGTACTGCCTCCCTGAGTCGCGTACACGCCGGGCTGCTCCTCGTTGCCGCCGGGGTCGTGGGGTGGCTGGCCGGATAGGTTGCCACTAACGTATTGACAGTCATCAATACGTCTGCGTCCTGGAGGCGCTCATCGTCCGCTACGTGCCGCGGGCAGCCATCGCCGGAGCAGTCGGCGAAGGCAGTCGCTTCGCCGTCGTGCTGGCCGCCCTCATCGGGATACCGCTCTACCTGAACAACATCGCCGCGCTGCCCATCGTGTCGGGACTGCTCGCCCAGGGGATGCAGCCCCGGCGCGGCAATCGCATTTCTCATCGCCGGGCCGGTGACGACCCTTCCGGCTATGTCTGCGGTGTGGGGTGTCGTGACACGACGAATCTTCGCCCTCTATCTCGGGGTGTCGCTCGTCGGAGCCATCCTCCTCGGCTGGATCACGAACATCGTCCTCGGATAAGCGACAGTGACACCGGTCCGTCGCCATC
>JBIOWI010000392.1:0-6579 GCA_044868325.1 Hyphomicrobiaceae bacterium | reverse complement strand
CGCGGTGATGGCCGACGGCTCGGTAGTGAAGACGGCGCAGCGGGCGAGGAAGTCCGCCGCCGGCTACGATCTGACCCGGCTGCTGGTGGGCTCGGAGGGCACGCTCGGCATCATCACGGGGCTCACGGTGCGCCTCTTCGGCATCCCCGACCGCATCCTGGCCGCGGTGTGCCCGTTCCAGACCCTGGAAGGGGCCTGCAACGCCGTGATCCAGTCGATCCAAGTCGGGCTCGGCGCCGCCCGCATGGAGATCGTGGACGCGGCCACGGTGCAGGCCGTCAACAACCACGCCAAGCTGGCGCTGGAGGAGAAGCCCACGCTGTTCCTGGAGTTCCACGGCACCGAGGCCGGCACCCGCGACCAGATCGAGACGTTCCGCCAGATCGCCGAGGCCGAGGGCGGCATCCGCTTCGACTGGGCCGAGCGGCCGGAAAACCGCAACCGGCTCTGGAAGGCCCGGCACGACTTCTACTGGGCCGTGAAGAGCACCTGGCCGGGGCGCGAGGCGCTCGCAACCGATGTCTGCGTGCCCATCTCGCGACTGGCGGAGTGCCTGCTGGAGACCGAGGAGGACATCCGCTCGCTCGGCCTCATCGCTCCCATCGCAGGCCACGCCGGCGACGGCAACTTCCACACCCAGCCCATGGTGGACCGCTCCAACGCCAAGGAGATGGCGGCGCTGGAGACCTTCCTCGACCGCCTCGCCCGCCGCGCCATCGCCATGGAAGGCACCTGCACCGGCGAGCACGGCATCGGCCAGGGCAAGATCAAGTACCTCAAGGCCGAGCACGGCGACGGCCTCAACGTCATGCGCACCATCAAGACGGCGCTCGACCCGCTGGATATCCTCAATCCGGGGAAGATCCTGCCGGCGTGAGCTACGTAGGGCGCAATCGTGCGTCAGCGCGATCGCGCCGAGCCGACCTCTCCGCATCGTCACCGTGACGGTCGTGGCAAGGGCGCATCGGCGCAATGCAGCTTTCGCAGCATTGCGCCCTACTGCGCCGCAATGGCGAGGTCGAAGAGGTCCAGCACTGCCGCGTGGCCTTCCGAGTCGTTGATGTGCGTGAGGGCGGTGGTGCCCACGAACGGCCGCATGGCCGTGGTCGCCAGGCGATGGGCCAGCTCGGGGTCGCTGGTGAGCTCGTGGGCGGCCGCCACGAGGGCGCCGAGCGCGCAGCGCTGCCGGGCGCTGCGGTCGGTGGGGCTCACAGCGAAGCCCCATGCATCGCGCGCCAGGTCGCCGGGACACCAATGCCGCTCGTCCGCGATTAAGGCGCGGGCTCTCTCCAGGATCTGGACCCGAATAGGCTTTGCCATGGCAAGCTCTCCTCGGTCTGCCGCCGGCGGCCGAACATCCTCGTTACCAATTGAACTCGCTGCATCGGGCAAAGTTGCACTCCGCCGGACCGCCGTGCCAGAAGCGCGAGGAGCGAGGGTTGCGACAGAGCGTCAGCCATGGCCCAGAAGGATATGCCCGCCTCGCGCGAGCGCCGCCTGCGGCGCGCCGCGGCACGCAAGGGTCTGGCGGTGCGCAAGCTGGAGCGCGGACCGGACCGCGGCCGGTATCAGCTCATCGATCCGGAGTTCGGGACGCCGCGTGCCTCGCCGAGCCGCGCGCACCCCCAGTCGTTCTCGCTCGAGGAGGCGGAGGGTTACGTGGAGGAACCGTAGGGCGGATTAGGGCGAAGCCCGTAATCCGCCGATAAGCCGGCGCAACGGCGGGTTACGGCCTTCGGCCTAACCCGCCCTACGGCTATCTCGGTAGGTCGCTGCGCCCCATCAGGACCTTGTCGATGGCATACGCTGCCTGGCGGCCTTCGCGGATGGCCCACACCACCAGCGACTGGCCGCGGCGCATGTCGCCGGCCGTGAACACCTTCTTGCGGCCTTTGATGCGGTAGTCGCGGTCGTCGGCGTCGAGGCCCTTGAAGCGGCCGCGCGGCACCACGCCGAGGCCCAGCTCCTGCACCAGATCGGTCTCCACCGGGCCGGAGAAACCCATGGCGAACAGCACGAGGTCGGCCGGCAGCTCGCCCTCGCTGCCGGGCACCGGCTTCAGGGCGTTGTCCACGCGGGTGTAGAGCAGCTTCTCGACCTTGCCGTTGCTGCCCGCGAAGCCCGTGGTGGAGATGGAGTATTCCACCTTGGCGCCTTCCGCCTGACTGGACGAGACGCGCAGCTTCAGCGGCCAGTGCGGCCAGGACAGCGCCTTGTTCTCCTGTCGCGGCGGCATCGGCATGATCTCCAGCTGCGTCACCGACTTGGCGCCCTGGCGGAATGAGGTGCCGATGCAGTCGCTGCCCGTGTCTCCGCCGCCGATGACGATGACGTGCTTGCCCTCCGCCGTGATCTGCGGCTCGTCCTTCTGCGGCTCGCCCGCCACGCGACGGTTCTGCTGCGGCAGGAAGGTCATGGCATAGACGAGGCCGTCGAGGTCGCGCCCCGGCGCCTCGGCGAAGAAGTCGAACGGCCGCTCCGAGCCGCCGGCCAGGAGGAGCGCATCGTGAGTCGCCTCCAGCTGCTTGGTTGAGACGGTCTTGCCCACGTGGGTGTTGCAGTGGAAGACGACGCCCTCGGCCTCCATCTGCTTCACGCGCCTCTCGACGATGTGCTTCTCCATTTTGAAGTCGGGGATGCCGTAGGTGAGGAGCCCGCCGGGCTTGGCGCTCTTCTCGTAGACGTGCACCTCGTGACCTGCCCGCGCCAGCTGCTGGGCCGCCGCGAGGCCCGCCGGCCCGGAGCCGACGATGGCGACCTTCTTGCCGGTCTTTTGCTCGGGGGGCTGTGGGGCCACCCAGCCCTCCTCGAAGGCCTTGTCGGCGATGGCGCACTCGATGGTCTTGATGGTGACCGGGTTGTCGTCGATGTTCAGCGTGCAGGACGCCTCGCACGGCGCCGGGCACACGCGTCCCGTAACCTCCGGAAAGTTGTTGGTGGAGTGCAGGTTGAGGGCCGCTACCTTCCAGCGCTCGCGAAACACGAGGTCGTTCCAGTCCGGGATCTGGTTGTTCACCGGACAGCCGTTGTGGCAGTAGGGGATGCCGCAATCCATGCAGCGCGCCGCCTGCTTCTTCACCTCGGCCGGCGGCAGCGGCTCCACGAACTCGCGCCAATGCTTCACGCGCTCCGCCGCCGGCCGGTAATGCCGGTCCTGGCGGTCGAACTCCATGAAGCCCGTGATCTTGCCCATGCGGTCTCTCAGGCGCCTTGCAACGCGGGATTGACGGGGAAACTGGTTGAACCTAGATATACGTCGATCGGACGTATATCAAGAGGCCCAAGATGAAGGTTGCCAAATGGGGAAATAGCTTGGCCATCCGGCTTCCCGCCGCCGTGGTGGACATTATGGATCTCAAGGAGGGAGACGACATCGACATTCGGGTCGCAGGGACCGGCACGATCGAGATCGAGCGGTCGAAGGGCCTGGAGGACATGTTGATGCGGTTGCGCAAGTACCGCGGCCTCCTTCCCAAGGACTTCAAGTTCGATCGGCTCGAAGCCCATGCCCGTGGTCGCGATGAGTGGGACTAGCGCCTTCTTCGACACAAACGTTCTCTTGTACGAATTCTCCGATGACGCCGCAAAAGCTGCAGCTTCGGAGAATGTCATACGCGGTGGAGGTGTCATCAGCGTTCAGGTACTGAATGAGTTTGCCAATGCCGGCCGGCGCAAGCTCGGCTTGAGCTGGGCTGTCGTCCGCGACATCCTTGGGGAATACCGCACGAACTTTACAGTAGTCCCAGTAACCCTGGAGACCCACGAGCGCGGATTGAATTTGGCCGAGCGATACCAGCTCAACGTATACGACGGCATGATCGTTGCGGCCGCGCAGCTGGCGGGCTGCACAACGCTGTACTCCGAGGACATGCACGACGGTCTCGTCATCGACCGGCTCACCATTCGCAATCCCTACACCGACACGCCCGGCGGGTAGTGTCCAGCCGGCTCCAGCCCCAGCGCCTCCTCGCACCGTCCGATCCACGCGCGCAGGTTGGGGCGGGCGGACAGGTCGAAGCCGCCCTCGTGCGCCAGGCGCGTGTAGGCGAGGAGCGCGATGTCCGTGATCGTCATGGTCTCGCCGACGAGCCAGCTCCGGCCGGCCAGCAGGCGCCGGTCCATTACGTCGAGGGCCGCCTCGCCACGCTCTACGCGCCAAGCCTCGCGCTGGTCGGGCGATCGCCTGAGATAGACGATGTGGTAACGCGTGGTGGCGACGTAGGGCTCGTGGCTGTACTGCTCCCAGAACAGCAGCTCGTCGATCTTGGCCTGGGTGAAGGCATCCTCCGGCAGCAGCGCGCTGCCCCGCGCCAGGTAGCGGATGATGGCGTTCGACTCGGCCAGCCGGCGCCCGTCATCGATCTCGACCGCCGGGATGCGGCCGAACGGGAAGCGGGCCAGGAACTCGGGCGTCCTGGTCTCGCCCTTCATGATGTCGACAGGCACCCAGGTATACGGCAGGCCCAGATGGTCCGCCGTATACTTCACCTTGAGGCAGTTGCCGGAGCCAAGGTCGCCGAAGATCTTCATCGCACGTGCTGTGTCCCGCCTGCGCGCCCAAGGACGCGCGGGGGGCGCGCGGTCGTTGACCTGGCGCCCCAAGTGCTTCGCTAAGCCTTCTCCGCCCTGAGACCGATCTCAAGCACCTCAAGACCCGTCGGGTCGGCCGCCTGCTGCCGGGCGATCTCCAGCAGCGCCTTGCGATATTCCACCGGCATCACCTTCTTGAACTTGGGCAGGTACTCCGCCCAGTTGTCCAGGATGCTGCGCGCCCGCGCGGAGTTGGTGTAGTGCGCGTGCCGGGCGATCAGCTGGTGCAGCCGCTCGGCGTCCTGACCGGTGAGGTCGCGCATAACGTCCACCAGGCCGTGGCTCTCCAGGTCGCCGGCCTGGTTGGAAAGGCGGCGCATCACCTCCTCCTCGGCCTCCACCGGCTCGAGGTCGATCATGGCGAGGTTGCAGCGCTGCTCGAAGGTGCCGTCCTCGTCGAGCACATAGGCGATGCCGCCCGACATGCCGGCCGCGAAGTTGCGGCCCGTCGGGCCGATGACGACCACCACGCCGCCCGTCATATACTCGCAGCCGTGGTCGCCTGTGCCCTCCACGACGGCGATGGCGCCGGAGTTGCGCACGGCGAAGCGCTCTCCGGCCACGCCGCGGAAGTAGCACTCGCCGGAGATGGCGCCGTAGAGCACCGTGTTGCCGACGATGATGCTCTCCTCCGGCACGATCCCCGAGTTGGGATCGGGCCGCACGATCAGCTTGCCGCCGGAGAGGCCCTTGCCGACGTAGTCGTTGGCCTCGCCCACGAGGTCGAGCGTGACCCCGTGCGCCAACCAGGCGCCGAAGCTCTGGCCGGCCGTCCCCTTGAAGGAGAGCCACACGGAATCCTCCGGCAGGCCGGCATGGCCGTAGCGCTTGGCGATCTCGCCCGAGAGCATAGCGCCGGTGGTGCGGTCGCGGTTGCAGATCGTCAGCTCATGACGGACGGGCTTCCTCTCCTCCTGCGCCGGCTTGGTCAGCTCGATCAGCTTGTTGTCCAGCACCTTGTCGAGGCCGTGGTCCTGCCGCTCGGAGTTGTGGATGGCGACGCTCTCCGGCGCCTCGATCTTGTGGAACAGCCTCTCGAAGTCGAGCCCGCGCGCCTTCCAGTGGCTGATGGCCCGCGCCTTGTCGAGGCACTGGGACTGGCCGATCATCTCGTTGAAGGTGCGATAGCCGAGCGCGGCCATGATCTCACGCACCTCCTCCGCGACGAAGAAGAAGTAGTTGATGGCGTGCTCGGGCTGGCCCTTGAACCTGGCGCGCAGCACCGGGTCCTGCGTGGCCACGCCCACCGGGCAGGTGTTGAGGTGGCACTTGCGCATCATGATGCAGCCGAGCGCGATCAGCGGTGCGGTGGCGAAGCCGAACTCGTCGGCGCCCAGCATGGCCCCGATCACCACGTCGCGTCCCGTGCGCACGCCGCCGTCCACCTGCACGGCGATGCGTCCGCGCAGCCGGTTGGCCACCAGCGTCTGGTGCGTCTCGGCGAGACCGATCTCCCACGGTGAGCCCGCGTGCTTGATAGAGGTGAGCGGCGAGGCGCCCGTGCCACCCTCGAAGCCGGCAATGGTGACGTGGTCGGCACGCGCCTTGGCGACGCCGGCGGCAACCGTGCCGACGCCCACTTCGGAGACGAGCTTCACCGATACGTCGGCCTGCGGATTGACGTTCTTCAGGTCGAAGATGAGCTGCGCCAGATCCTCGATGGAGTAGATGTCGTGGTGCGGCGGCGGCGAGATGAGGCCCACGCCGGGCGTGGAGTGCCGCACCTTGGCGATGATCCTATCCACCTTGTGGCCGGGCAGCTGGCCGCCCTCGCCGGGCTTGGCGCCCTGCGCCATCTTGATCTGCATCATGCTGGAGTTGACGAGGTACTCCGCCGTGACGCCGAAGCGGCCCGAGGCCACCTGCTTGATGGCCGAGCGCAGCGAATCGCCATTGGGCAGCGGCTTGTAGCGGTCCGCCTCCTCGCCGCCTTCTCCCGTGTTGGACTTGCCGCCGATGCGGTTCATGGCGATGGCGAGCGTGGTGTGC
>JBIOWI010000391.1:0-21920 GCA_044868325.1 Hyphomicrobiaceae bacterium | reverse complement strand
ATCTCGTGCTCCATCTCATCCGCGCCCGAGGCCTGTCCGTGCCCGAGGCCCGCGAGAACTTCCGCGAGGACCGCGCCGAGGCCGTCGCCGTCGTTACCGGGCGGATTCTTTGAATGACCCTGCCTCCAGCATCGAGTGAAATCGGTCGTCAATCTGGTCTATGGTGCGGTCGCAGGTGCAAGCGAGGGAGTAGGCCCTATGACCTCGACAGTCGTCGCCGTCCTCGGCGCCAGCGGCGTCTATGGGCGGCACCTGGTGCCGCGCCTCGCCGCGGCCGGCTATCGCGTGCGGGCGCTGGTGCGCACCCCGGCATCGGCCGCGGTCGGCACCGCCTGCGGGGCCGAGATTCATGCCGCCGACATCTTCGACGCGGCCTCGCTCCGCCGGGGCCTGCGCGGCTGCGATGTCGCGATCAACCTCGCCACGTCGCTACCCTCGCCGGCGAAGGAAGGCGGCGATTTCGACCTGAACGACCGCCTGCGGCGGCAGGGCGCGCCGATCTTTCTCGACGCCTGCGCCAGTGCCGGTGTGTCTCGGATCGTCCAGCAAAGCATCGCCATGGTTCACGCCGGCGGCGGCGATGCCTGGGCGGACGAGGATGCGAGCTTCCCACCGCCCGGCGATTCGACCGCGAGCCGCGCCATCCTGGCAGCGCGCGACATGGAAGCCGGCATCGCCGCCAGTGCGCTCGACTGGCTGATCCTGCGCGGCGCGCTGTTCTACGGTCCCGGCACCGGCTTCGACGACGACTGGTTCGTGCGCGCCCGCGCCGGCAAGCTCCGCATGCCCGGAGCGGGCGACGACTATGTGACGCTGGTGCACATTGCCGACATGGCCGATGCCACGGTCGCCGCGCTCCAGCGATGGCCGTCACGGCAGCGCCTGATCGTCGCCGACGATACACCCGTGCGCTGGCACGACCTGTTCGGCTATATCGCTGCCGTGGCTGGCGGCCGCGCGCCCGCCGCCGGCGGTCCGACGCGCTTCCCATCGTTCCGTCTCCGCAACCATCGCGCACGCGAAATGCTGGCGTGGGCGCCGCGCTATCCGAGCTATCGCATCGGGCTCGCGCGGTGAGGACCGAACCGCGCATCGGTGCAATACGCGCTGACGCGCTGTTGCACCCTACGTCTGCTGCGCCAGCCTGGCCGCCTTGAGTCGGGCGAAGTCGTCGCCCGCGTGGTAGGACGAGCGCGTCAAAGGGCTGGCGGAGACCATCAGGAAGCCCTTGGCGTAGGCGATGCGCTCGTACTCTTTGAACGTGTCGGGCGTCACGAACTCCTTCACCTCGGCGTGCTTGCGGGTGGGCTGCAGGTACTGGCCGACGGTGAGGAAATCCACGTCGGCGGAGCGCAGGTCGTCCATCAGTTGCAGCACCTCGTCGCGCGTCTCGCCCAGACCCACCATGATGCCCGACTTGGTGAACATGGGCCGCGCCAGCTCCTTCACCCGCTGCAGGAGCCGCAGCGAGTGGAAGTAGCGGGCGCCGGGGCGGATCTTGAGATAGAGCGAGGGCACCGTCTCGAGGTTATGGTTGTAGATGTCGGGCGCGGCCTCCACCACGGTCTCCAGAGCGCCGTCCTTGCGCAGGAAGTCCGGGGTGAGCACCTCGACGGTGGTGTTGGGCGTCAGCGCCCGGATGGCGCGGACGGTGGCCGCGAAGTGGCTGCCGCCGCCGTCGGGCAGGTCGTCGCGGTCCACCGAGGTGATGACGATGTGATCGAGGCCGAGCTTGGCCACGGCCTGGGCCACGTTCTCCGGCTCCGCGGGGTCGAGCGCACCCGGCAGGCCGGTCCTGACGTTGCAGAACGCGCAGGCGCGGGTGCAGGTGTCGCCCATGATCATCATGGTGGCGTGGCGCCCGGCCCAGCACTCGGCGATGTTGGGGCAGCCCGCCTCCTCGCACACGGTATGCAGGCCGTGCTGGCGCAGAATGGCCCGCGTCTCGGCGAACTGGGGCGAGGACGCCGGCATCCTCACCCGGATCCAGTCGGGCTTCTTCAGCACCGGCGTGTCGGGCTTGTGCGCCTTCTCGGGATGGCGCGGGCGTGTGTCGAGGATGGTGACCATGCTGTCCCGGAAAATCGCCGTCTGGCACCATGCAAGGTGGCTGCCCGGCGGGCCAAAATCAAGTCGCAAGCTCCGCCGCGCAGGGGTCCGGCGCGACGGCCGGCAATTGCGATCCGCCGATCACGGCCTGCCCGGCCCGGGCCAGGCGCAGCACGGGCTGAAACGGTCGTTGAGCCGCACCACGACGTTCTGGATGTCCACGTCTATGTCGCCGAACTGCGTTACCGGGATCGGGGGAGGCTCGATGCCAACGCGGAAATGGATGAAGTTGTACTCGACGCCGAGAAACCAGTTCGGCGTCAGCGCATAGTCGATGCCGATGCCGGCCGTCCAGCCCGTCTCGCGGCCGCTCGATGAGGTTGTGGCGCCGGTGGAGAGCTGGAGGTAGTCCACATCGACCTCGCCGTTGGCCAGTCCGCCCTTGGCATAGGCGAGCCAGCGCCCGTCGGCGTAGCCGACCCGCGCCGTCAGCGTGAAGATGTCGCGCACCGCCACCGACCGGGCCAGGTCCGGGAGGCCTGCTTCGATGTTCAGCAGGAGGGGGGATATCTTGGTATTGTCGAAGCGGAGCGCGTTGAAATCCACCTCGACCCCGGCGACCAGCTTGCCCCATTGGCGCTGCCAGCCCGCCTGCACCCCGCCGGTAACGGAGTTCTCCGAGTTGCCGTAGGTCGCCGCCTGGAAAAACTCGGGGCTGTTCGGAAACAGAACCTCGGTCGACTCGGCCTCGACGGCGGCGCCCCCCAGGTGCGCGCCCACGTAGTAGCCGCTCCAGTCGAACACGAAGAAGCCCGATGGCGCATAGGGGCTGTAGTCGTCCGGGGGAACGCGCGCGCCGTCGGCGCGAGCCGGAGCGGCCTGAGTGCCGAGCCCCCAGATTGCCAGCATCGCAAGCGTCAGTGCGCGCAGAAAGGCCATGTGTCCCCCGCCGGTGCGAATCGTGTCTACACGGGAACGATCCGGCGACCGGACGGAGGAGACAAGATCGGTCCGCTGCCATTTCAGTTGCAGGGCGCGGCAAGGTGCGATCCGGCAACGCCCTGTTGCAGTTTGTCGGATGTCAGATGGTTTATTTGCCGTGGGCCGCGGTTGGCGCTTGTCCAGGAGATGCGGCGGCCCCTTCGTAGGTTTGGGTTAGGCCCGAAGGGCCGCAACCCAACACGTCGGAGGGTGCCGTGGTGGGTTACGCGCTTCGCGCTAACCCACCCTACCGGCCTGTGAACCGCGGCTTGCGCTTTTCCATGAAGGCGGTGCGGCCCTCGATGTAGTCCTGGCTGGCGAAGCAGCGTGCCACCATCTCGTCCACCAGGCCGAGGTTGCGCTCCGCCTCCGGCTTCAGAGCCTCGACGGCCGCCCGCTTGATGGCGGCGATGGTCAGCGGCGCGTTCTCGGCGATGGTATTGGCGTAGCCCGTCACGAAGCCCGCCAGCTCGGCCTCGGGCAGCACCTTGTCGACGATGCCCATGGCGAGCGCCTCGGCGGCGCCGAACTGGCGGGCCGAGAAGAAGATGTCCTTGGTGTGCGATGGGCCGATGGTGTCGAAGAAGCGCTTGAGCCCGACGTAGCCGTAGCCAAGGCCCAGCTTGGCGGCCGGCAGGGCGAAGCGGGAGCCCTCGGTGCAGAAGCGCAGGTCGCAGGCAATCGCGAGGTTCAGCCCGCCGCCGATGCAGAAGCCCGCGATCTGGGCCAGCGTGGGCTTGGGGAAGTTGTAGAGGGTGGCATAGAACCTGCCGGAGACGGCGTTGTAGCGCGCCACCGCCTCCTGGGTGGCCCGCTCGCTTTCGAACTTGGAGATGTCGGCGCCCGAGACGAAGGCCTTGCCGCCCGCGCCCGTCACCACCACCACGCGCACGCTGTCGTCCCCGGCGAAATCCTCCAGGATGCGGGTGGCCGCCTCCCACATCTCCAGGGAGACGGCGTTGTGGCGCTCCGGGTTGTTGAAGATCATGGTGCCGACGCGGCCCTCCTTGCGGGCGAGCATCTTGTCGGTGGCGGTCATGCGGCGTCTCCTGGCGAGTGGCGGGAGACGCACTCTACAGCACGCAGCCGGCAGGTGTCAGACGGCGCCGAACGGGGTCAGACCCCTCGCCCTCAACCGTCGAATGACCCCTCCAGCGTAGGGGCGAGCGGTCTGACCCCGTCTGGAGCGCCTTGCAGCCTCAGAGGACCTTGGTCACGGTGAGGAAGCCCTGGCGCCTGGCGTTGGCGGCGGCCACGGCCTCCGGGGAGCCGACGACCACCACCTGGTCGGTCGCGGCCATCGCGTCCAAGATGGCGCCGAACGCACGGAAATCCTCGACCTTGGCGGAGAGAACCTCGTCGCGGTAGCGCTGCAGGCTCTCCTCCGTCTCGCCGATCAGGTAGCGCAGCGTCGAGGCGAAGCCCTTGGCGTCGGGCAGCCGGTAGTGGTCGATCTGGCCGATCACGCCGATGATGCTCTTGGTCAGCTCCGACCGGTCGATTCTCGCCTCGCGCAGGAAAGCGCCGGTCCGATCGTAGACGTCGAGGGTCTCGATGAGGTTGGGGTCGCGATAGGACGAGAACGCGAACAGGCCCGCGTGCCGGTCCAGCGAGCAGGAGCCGCCGTAGGCACCGCCCTGCACGCGCACCTTGTTCCAGAGCCAGGTGGTGTTCAGATAGTGCTGGATTACCGCCGTCGCCCCGCCGGGCTCCACGCCGGCGCGGCGCAGGTCGCCGCCCTTGACCACGTAGTTGACCTGGGTCGGGATCGTCAGCGCCTCCGAGCGGGCCCCCTGCAAGGCGGGCCAAGCCGCCGCCGCGGCCGGCCCGTCCGGCAGCCGGCGCAAGAAATCTGCAAGCTTCGGCTCGAAGCGCTGCCAGCTCCCGGCATCGGCGGTGACGTTGCAGATCATGGCGCCGCGGCGCACCAGCGTGTCGCGCACGCGCTCCAGCGCTCCCTGCACGGCCCCCCAGTCGCCGGCGATCCTCTCCGCCAGGCCGCGCAGGAACATGAGATAGGAGATGCCGCCCATCTGCTCGGAGGCCCATGCGGCCTGGCCGAGGCCCGAGCGCAGCCTGAGGGCAGCGAAACGGTTTCCTGCGAACGGGACGGCCGATTCCAGCTGGGACTTCTCCTCTAGCACGATCTGCTGGATGCGCTCGCGGTTGTCGAGGCGGGCGCGCGCCAGCACGTCGAGCAGGATCGACACGAGATCGTCGAGCCGGTCAGGCATCGCCTTGGTGCGCAGGAACAGCCGCGCCGCCGCGGCCGGCGACCCGGCCATGCTGCCGGCCATGCTGGACGTCCAGGGATGCGCCGCGATGCCGCCGGTGGACCTGCCGATGCGCTGCGACAGCTGCACGAAATCGAGGTCCGCTGCGCCCGTCTCCAGCAGGGCGCGGCCGAACAGCTCGACGTAGGGAAGGAGATCCGCCGGCAGGGTGTGCAGGTCGAAGCCCAGATCGAGATAGACGATGCCGTTGGTCGGCTGATCGTGGAACAGCACGCGGGTGCCGGCGCACTCGGTCACGACGCGCGGCACCGGCTTGTTCCGGCGCGGCAGGTCGTCGAGCGTCAGGCTCGGGATGGTGGCCAACGCCTCGGGCGGGTCCGCCCGCTCCTGCGCCAGCTTGAGGGTGCGCGTAGTCTCGACCACGGTCTCGATCTCGGCGCCGTTCATGCGGGCACGGACGGCCGCGAGGCGCGCCTGCTCCTCGGCCGCCTCCCGCTGCGCCTGCTGCGCATCGGGCGTCACGAGCGTGGTGGTGCGGTGGGGATTGGCGAGCAGGTGCTGCCCGATCAGCTCCTCGAAATGGCGCTCGCGCGCCGCAATGCGGGCCTTGATGCGGGCGAGCGGCGCCTCGAAGGCGAGCGGCGCCAGCGGATCGCGGCCGTGCAGCCAGTAGGTCAGCGCGTGCAGCATCAGGGCGAGCCCACGCGGGAACGAGCCGGTGTTGCGCTCGCGCAGGGTGAACTCGAAGGTGTTGAGCGAGGCTTCCACCGTGCCCCAATCGATGCCCTCCTCGGCCAGGCGCTTCAGCGTCGCCAGGATCAGGTCCTCGATGCGCTGCGTGTTGGCGGCGTCGATGCCGCGCATGCCGGCGGTCATGATCGACTGGCGCAGCCCCTCGTCGTAGCCGCCGCCCGCCTCCTCGCCGAGGCCGGAGTCCATCAGCGCCTTGCGCAGCGGCGAGGCCGGCGTGCCGCTCAGGATGTGGTTGAGCATGGCGAGCCCCAGGTCGCGCTCTACGTCGCCGACCTCGCCCAGCATCCAGTTCACCGACATGAGGGCCTTGGCGTCGCCGTCGCTCGCAGGGAATGTACGCGCGAGCCGCACGGGCGCGCCGAAGCGGGGCTGCAGCGCCACGGGGGCATCGATCTTGGCGCGCTCGAAGCCGCTCAGATAGCCGTCGAGCAGGCGCAGGCGCTCCGCCGGGTCGTCGTCGCCGTAGAAGTAGAAGCGGGCGTTGGACGGGTGGTAGTACCGCTCGTGGAAGGCCTTGAAGGCGGCGTAGGTGAGCTCCGGGATATGCTTCGGATCGCCGCCGGAATCGAGGCCGTACTCGTTGTCCGGGAACAGCGACTGCTGCGACAGATTTGAGAGCAGGGCGTCCGGCGACGAATAGATGCCCTTCATCTCGTTGAACACGACGCCCTTGTAGGCGATGGCCGCGTCCGGCGCGTCCAGCTCGTAGTGCCAGCCTTCCTGCATCAGCACCTCGGGGCCGATGCGCGGGTGGAAGACCGCGTCGAGG
This sequence comes from Hyphomicrobiaceae bacterium, assembly GCA_044868325.1. Classification (GTDB taxonomy): domain Bacteria; phylum Pseudomonadota; class Alphaproteobacteria; order Rhizobiales; family Hyphomicrobiaceae; genus AWTP1-13. Next base: position 15,134 of record JBIOWI010000391.1, on the reverse strand, counting down.
TAGACATCCACCAGGTTGTAGAAGTCCTGCAGGTTCTGGCTGGCCGTGGGGTAGACGGTCTTGTCCGGGTACGTCATGGCGTTGAGGAAGGTGTTGAGCGACCCCTTGGCCAGCTGGATGAAGGGGTCCTTCACCGGGTACTTCCTCGACCCGCACAGCACCGAGTGCTCCAGGATGTGCGGCAGCCCTGTGGAATCCGGCGGCGGCGTGCGGAAGGCTACCCCGAACACCTTGTTCTCGTCGTCGTTCACCAGCGACAGCAGGTCGGCGCCGGTCTTGACGTGGCGGTAGCGCCGGGCCGTGGAGTTGGCCTCCGGGAGGGCCTGGTCGCCGATCAGCTCGAAGCCGTGCTCGACTGTCATATCCACTCGCTTTCCTGTCCTTCCCGCGCCTCAAGCCACCGCACGCTCAGGCCTCGCGCGCCTTGCGCAGCCGGACGTAGAGGGCACCGTCGCCGCCGTGCCGCACCCCGGCCGAGGCATAGGCAAGCACGATGGCCCGGAATTCCGGCTCCTCCAACCAGAGCGGGACGCTGCGCCGCAATACTCCGCGGGTGCCGGTACCGGGGTCTGACCCCTGGCCACCAGCCTCGCGATAGGAACGCCGGTCGGAGGCCAGGGGTCTGACCCCGGCGCTGCCGACCCCGGTGCTGCCGCCCTTGCCGGTCACAATCAGCACCATCCTATGCCCCTTTGCCTGGGAACTCACCAGGAAAGCCTGCAGCCGGGCGCGAGCCGTGTCCTGGTGCAGGCCGTGCAGGTCGAGAACGCCGTCTATGGGGACCTTGCCCGCAGCGACCTGGCGCAGGGTGCGGCGGTCGAGTTCCGCCGGCGCCGGCGGCTGCCGATCCGGGGCGGCTTGGGCCGCCTGAGCAGCTGGAGCGCGCTGCGCGCCCCGGCTGGCCTGCCGCGATGGCACGGCGGACGGGGCAGGGGTGTCGGGCGCGTCCGCAACCCCACCTCCAACCCCGCCCCCAACCCCGCCATGGGCGGCAACGCGCGGCTTGGCCTTTACCTTATCGACGGAATGCGTCAGCTGACGCCAAAGCTCGGCTTCGTCCTCGGTCACCTGGCGGCCGCCCTTGCCGGGCCTGCCGCCGCCGCCATGGTTCATTCCTGCGCCTTCTGCGGGGCCGGAACGGCGGCCGCGGTGGCAGGCGGCGGGCTGTTGGGCACCAGCACGAAGAAGCGCCCCGTATGCTTGGTGCCGCCCGCCAATTTCCCGGCCTCGTCGCCAGATCCGAAATAGATGTCGCCGCGCTCGGCCCCGCGGATGGCGGAGCCCACGTCCTGCCCGACCATGAGGCGGTTGAGCGGCGATCCGTTCGGCACATGCTTCATGGTCGGGACGCTCAGGTAGATGGGTGTTCCGAGCGCGTGAAACGAGGGATCGATGGCCAGGCTCCGCTGGGGCGTCAAGGGCACCCGCATGGCGCCGAGCGGGGACCCCACGTCATCCTTGATCTCGCGGAAGAACACATACGAGGAGTTCTGCCACATCACCTTGCGGCCGCGCTCAAGATCGGCCCTGAGCCAGTTGGCCAGCGCGGCCATCGACATCCGGTCGGCGGCGAGGATGGCCTTCTCGACAAGGTAGCGGCCGATGGAGCTGTAGGGGTGGCCGTTCTTGCCGTCGTAGTGGACACGCACCGTCGTTCCGTCGGTGAGCTTGACCCGGCCGGACCCCTGGATCTGCATGAAGAACACGTCCACCGGGTCCATGAAGTAGAGCAGCTCAAGGCCCTTGCCCTTGAGCGCCCCGCCGTCGATCTCGGCGCGTGTGAAATAGGGCTCCGAGCCAGTCTCCGTCTTGCGCACGTGGGTCAGATCGCCCGTCTTGAGGGCGCCGCGCCGGGTATCGTCGACAACGTTCACGAGGTCCGGCGGACGCTTGTAGATGGGCGTCTGGTAAGGCCCCTCCGGCGTGCGCGAGCCCTCCAGCACCGGCTCGTAGTAGCCCGTGAGCAGGCCCGTCTGCCCCCCCTTCTTCACCACGGCGTTGGGTGTAAAGTTCTCCTCGAAGAAGGCGCGCGCCGCCTCCTTGGTCGCGATCTCCCCGGCCTGGGCGGTGGCCCGGGCGCAGGCCGCCGCCAGGGCGGCCGGCGGCACCTGCGGACGCTTGCTGTCGGATTCGGCGGTGCCGTCGCGCGCACGCGCGATCACGCGCCCGCACGACTTGAGGAAGGTCTGGAACGCGGCCAGATGATCGTCCCGCTCCCAGCCGGGCAGCTCTCTGAACCGCACCGGGCGATACCAGGGGATGCCCTTCGAGCTAGCGGCCTTGGAGGAGGCTTCCTTCTCCTTCGGAACTCCATCCTTGGCAGCGGGCTCGTTGGCAGCGGCTTCCTTCGGAGCGGCTTCCTTCGGAGCGGCTGCCTTCAGAGCGGCCTCTTTCGGAGCGGCATCCTTGGCAGCGGGCTCCTTCGCAGCGGCCTCCTTCGGAGGTGCGCCCTTGGAAGGAGGCACCTTTGCAGTGGCTTCCTTCGGGGCTGCTCTCTTGGTAGCGGACTCCTTTGCAGGGCGTTCCTTTTGGGCCGCCGCCTTTGAAACGTTATCCTTCGAGAGGCTCGCCTTGGACGGCGCTGCCTTCTTGTCCTTCACGATCCTGACCTTCCAGGCCGCATCTGCTTGATTGACCTCGGACTGCGCCTCGCTGCCGACGGCACCCCCGCTGGCCGCACAGGCCACCAGCACGGCAACAGCCGTGCGTCGAAACCCAGCGCTCAAGACCACCGTGCGTGTCCCCCGTTTGGACGCCCAAACCTATTTCGGCCCCAAGACATTGGCTGTCTAGTGGCAGTTCATGCCGGGAATGTCACAAATTTGCGTCCGCGGCCCCCGCGCCACGTCGCCCCCCGCTGCATAGGAGGCATCTGCAATCCGACGGGTCCCCCGCCGGAAAGGCGTTGTCGGCTGAAGTATGTGCAGCGCAACCGCGGTAGCCGCGGGCCCGCCCTAGTTCGCCGCCTGGGTGGCGACCAGCTTCCAGTTGGGGTCGCGCGAGGCGGCCTCGTGCGCGAAGGTCCAGATGTCGGTGACCTCCCGGATGCGCTTCGGGTCGCCGCCGATGACGACGCCGGCCCGGTCGCGGGTGGCCGAGATCAGCTCGCTCACGAACTTCACCGTGAGCTGGGCAACCCCGCCCTTCAGCTCGGCCTCAATCAGGTCGGCGGACTTGATGCCCACGAAGCTCTGGTCGATCTGCTCGCCCCGCCGCTCGCGGTCCGCGATGGCGCCGGCGAAGCCGTCGTAGACCTCATTGTTGAGCAGGTTCTTCAGCGTCTTGCGGTTGCCTTCGGCAAACGCCGTGACGATGATCTCGTAGGCCGCCTTGGCGCCCAGCAGGAAGTGACCGGGGTCGAAGGCCGGATCGGCCCGGAAGATCTCGACAAGCCCCTGGCTGATCTCGCTGTTGCCGGCGGCGAACTCACGCACCCGCTGCTCGCCGTCCGCGTGCGCCTGCTGGGCGCCGGCGGGCTGCACATCGTCGCCCTCGCGCTCGCGCCGCGGCAGGGTGACGATCTTGTCCTGCCCGACAAGCTCGCCGTTGCGCTGCCGCGCCTCCTGCTGGGCCCGGTAGCGCTCGATGCGGGTCTGCTCGTGGCCGGTCCGACGCCCCAGCACGCTGCGCAGCTTGATGAAGATCGCGACCGCCACAACCAGAAAAACTAATGTGATTACGTCGATGTTGCCGCCCATCACACCTTAGCTTCCGTGCCGCTGCCCAACCTCCTTCATGTAGGTGGCCGAGCGAGCAAGAACCAGACCGCGCGGAGCCGCCGCATCCGGCTCTTGACCGCGCGCTTCCTGTGCGCCGCATAAACCTTACGGCATCGCAGGGCGCAAGCCAACCGGAATGCCCTCGAATATGGTAATCGGAGCCCAAAGGGGATCTCTCCATGCTGCGCCTGGCGGTCGGTCTCGTCTTCATCGTCGTCCCGATGCTGGAGTTGCTGCTGCTCATCGAGATCGGGCGCGGCATCGGCACGCTGCCGACCCTCGCACTCGTGATCGGCACCGCCCTGACCGGCGCCTTCATCATCTCGCGGCAGGGCCTTGCGGTCGTGAGCCGCACGCTGGAGGCTCTGAGCGAGGGCCGCCCACCGCTCGAGCCGGTGCTCGACGGCCTCTTTCTCCTGGTGGCGGGAGCCCTCATGCTGACGCCGGGGCTCATCACCGACGTAGTGGCGCTCGCCTTGCTGGCGCCACCCTTGCGCCGGCGGATCGCGCGAGCCGTCATGCGCTGGGCGCTGCGCCGCACCAGGGTGCACATCGAGACCTTCACGGCCCGCTCCGGTCCCCGAGGCGGCCGCTCGCCGGCCGACGACGGCACCGTCATCGAGGGCGAGTTCGAGCGCGTGGACGAGAGACCGGTCAGGCCTCGCGGCAACAGCGACAGCAGCCCGAAATCCTAACGAGGCTCTGCCTCAGACCGGCGAGTCATGCCCGGCAATCGGCAGTCGGGCTTCGGCAATCGTAGGGATCGAATTTTGCGACTGCCGACTGCCGACGCCCGACTGCCGAATCTCGACACCGTGAAACTTGACACATCTGCGCCAACTCTTCGAGCTCAAGCAGGCTTAGCACTCAACCCTTCTGGCGGCATTGCCGAGCGCTGCGCCGGTGTGCTAGCCACCCCGGAACGGGCGGCGCGGGGGCGCGGCCCTGCTCCATGCAAGGACGACAAGCAGATGGCCGAGACAAACACCGGCAACGGCGGCAGCGCGAATCCGCCCGCGGCCCAGATGCAGCAGGTGCAAGTGCGGGTAATGGCCCAGTACATCAAAGACTTGTCGTTCGAGAGCCCCAATGTCCACAAGCTGCTCGACGGCCCCGGCGAGGCCCCGAACCTGCGTGTCGAGGTGAACGTCAACGCCAGCAAGGTCGCCACCACCGCCTTCGAAAGCGTCATCAATTTCAAGGCGGAGGCCACCAACAAGATGGGCACCATCTACGATCTGGAGCTGGCCTACGCGGGCATGTTCCAGGTCGAGAACCTGCCCGAGGCGGCCCTCGAGCCCTTCCTGCTGATCGACTGCCCCGCGCTGCTGTTCCCCTTCGTCCGCCGACTGGTGGCGGACCTCACGCGCGAAGGCGGCTTTCCACCCCTTCTGCTCGATCCCATCAATTTCGCCACCCTGTTCGCCAAGCGCCAGCAGGAACGCGCCGCCCAGGCCCAGGCAAAGCCGGCCAACTGATTTGCTACGGGGTGTCCGCACGGGGTCAGACCCCTGGCCAAGACGCCATCGATTCTGCCCAACGGTCGTGCCAGGGGTCTGACCCCGTTCGAGGTCACCCCGTTCGAGATCGCGCCGGCTGGATCATGCTGGCGCGGGTGCCGCCTCGTCCGGCACCGTAGGGTCCTGCCGGCCGCGGCAGAGCGCCAGCGCGCTCGCGATCAGACGCTGAGCGGACGTATCGCGTACGCGCTCCAGGATACGGCCCTTGGCGGAGGCGCAGGCGTAGGGGCACACCACGCCCTTCTGCGCCAGCTCGTCGATCTTCTGGTAGATCGTGCTCACCGCCAGCGGCGCGCAGCCGCAGCACACCATCTTCTTGTCCAGCTGCCGGTAGACCACGCCCGGCGTCGGCAGCGGCGCTTCCGGCTGGCTCAGAATTTCCACCAACGCCCGCTCGATCTCGGCGTCCGAGATCACCAGGCATGAACACACGATCACTGCGGGTTCCCCCCAATGTGTACTTTTCTTAGTGGCTCCAGGCCGTTGCCGGCGGCATGAGCAGGAGCGAGGCCGTATGCGCCGACGCCGGCGACAGCACTTGGTCGGCGTCGTGCATGGCACGGGCGAAGCCCTCGGCCACCTCAACCACCTCGTCGATCATGGAGCAGCCGAGCAGCGTGAAGGCGCACGCCCGCATGGCCGGGCAGGCGTGGTGCTGGCAAGCCGCGATCATGGCAATCGCCACGCACTCGTCCTGGCAGAAGCGGGCGCAGTCGTTGGGAGCGGTCTTGAGCTCGCGCTGGGCGTAGCAGTCGATCGCACGCACCCAGCACGAGAGCTGGCCCACCGCCGTGCGGGCCGCATCGGCGCCGATGGTGCTGGCGTAGGCCGACCACGCCCTCTCCCAGTTCGAAATATCGCCGGTCCTGAAGCCGTTGAGCCAGAGGCGGAAACCGAACCCGACCAGGCGCTCGGGTCCCTGGTACTCCATGACAGGCGCCAGGGCGCCGTCGCTGCCGGGTATGGCGCGGGCACGTCTCATCTGCCGCGCCCCGCCGGGCGATGGACGAGCAGGCACGGGCTCGACAGCGTGCAGTCGGCGAACGAGATAGCCGGCGGAGGCATCTGGCAGCTTCTCCAAATCTGAGGATTCGCAGGCCCGACATCGGACGATGCGAGCCGTGCTCGCGGCGCCACACCAGTCAGATTTTGGCCCGTGGGTGAATCTGTCAAGGTCCTGATCGCACATTAGAATCTGTCAAATCGACGATTAGAATTCGTCGAAATAGAAGGTGCGTAGAAACCCTGAAAGATCAACGTGCCGCCGCTTCGGCACGGCTCCCAGCGGCGCCCGGTTGCGCCGACTTGTCTCAGCCGCCCTCCTGCAGCGGGCGGCGGGAGCGGCTGCCAATCGGCGTGGCCGTACGCGCGGTCGACCTTGTCCGGCTCCGCGCTAGCGACCCCGGCGGCGTCTGGCCGCGCACCATGTCGGCAATCGTGTGCCGGTCGAGCACGTCGATGAAGGCCTCCAGCGCGTCGTCGAGCACTCTGTTCACGCCGTGGCCTCGCCCCCGCGCGCCTGCCGTGCCGTCCTCCTCGATCGCCACCCGCGTTACCTCGGAGGCGCGTACCACGTCGCCGATGCGGACCTGCGCCGCCGGGCGCGCCAGCCGCACGCCGCCGTTGCGCCCGCGCACGGATTCGATCAGCCCGGCCCTGGCCAGCAGGTTGACGATCTTGAAGACGTTCTGCTGGGTGATATCGAGCCGCTCCGACAGCTCCGCAACCTTGATCAGCTGGTCGCCCGCGCGCGCGCAGTCGATCAAGATGCGAATGGCGTGGCTGGTGGACTTGGTGAGCCGCATGCTCGGCGTGTCTCCAGGCGCGGGAAACTCCTCTTGAAGCACACCTCGCCCCATATCTCAACGCTTTGCAGAGCTGCTTTTCCCCGTGCGCGTGTCTGAAAGTCAGGGTGACAGCCGGCAGTCTTCGATGACGAGGCCATGCTCGGAGCTTCAAGACAAAGCACGAACGCCACAGGCCGGGTCTCCTGGGGCACGGTGACGCGGGGGAGCGGACGCGGCGGTCTATGCCTGCTTCAAGAACCGACTCTTGCCCTGTCCAGTGCATAAGCCTACCAATCCTCGAACGGTCCCGACGTCATCACATTGACGCAAGTCGGATGGCTCAATTAGCTTCGCGCGCCGCTTGAGCGACCCGGGGAGGGGAACGCGCCATGCTCGCACGGATTTTGCTTTTGCTCGCCGCCCTCGGCGTGGGCGCGGGCATCGCAGCAACCCAGCCCGCACCAGGCCCCAAGCTTCCAGCACCCTGCCGGGCCAAGCCCGCGGGAGACTTGGCAGCCCTGGAGAAGCGCAAGGAGCGGCTCGAGCGCCAGATCGCCAAGGCGCGGGCCGCCAAGCCGGCAGAGGCGGAGGGCAGCTCCAAGAAGCTCGGCAAGAGCCAGGCGGCCCTGCTCGAGGTCCTGTTCCAGATCCAGTGCCTCAAGGTGCGGCAAGAGATGGCCAGCGCCGAGGCGGCCTCTACGGACGACGCCACGGATGGCGTCGTGGGCGGCACCGCCAAGAGCATCAAGCCCGCGCCCAAGAGGCGCGCGATCTCGCCCGTCCCGGAAGGTCCGGCACCGGCCCCGCCGGCGTCGCGGGACTCGCCGCGGCAGGCCGCCGGCAACGTGATCGAGGTCACCACCTACTTCGCCACCAACCGCGGCCTGACCGGCAAGGGCGGGCCCGCCGACCACTACGACTCGTTGGTCTCGCCGGTCAGCTACGGCCGCGCCATCGTCACCATCCCGGGGACGCACACGCCGGGCAACCTGGAGCTGCCGACCATCTGGAAGCTCCAGTTCCAGCCCGATCCGTCGCGGCACTTCACCCTCAAGGCGGCGGATCCCCTGACCCTCGACGAGGCGCGCGCCGAGATGGCGCAGAAGCTCGCAGGAGCGTCCTCGAAGGCCATCCTGGTCTACGTGCACGGCTACAACATGAGCTTTGCCGAGACGGCGATGCGCACCGCCCAGCTCGCCCACGACCTGGGGTTTCCCGGTCTGCCCTTCTTCTTCAGCTGGCCGTCGCTGGGACAGGTGACGGGCTACCTGCGCGACACGGAGAGCGCCCTGCTCTCCGAGGACGCCTTCGACCAGGTGCTGGACGACCTGACGCGGCTGCAGGCCGGCGAGATCTACGTGATCGCCCACAGCATGGGCAGCCGGATCGTGACCCAGGCGCTCAGATCGCGCGTCGACAGGGGCAAGAGCACCGCGCGGCTCAAGGAGCTCCTGCTGGCCGCCCCCGACATCAACGCCGACCTGTTCCGCAAGACCATCGCGCCGAGGCTCAGGGCCATGCAGGACACGCAGACGACGGTCTACGCCTCGTCCTCGGACCTGGCGCTGATGGCCTCCAAGGCCGTGCACGGCTACCGGCGCGTCGGCGAGACCGTCGGCGGCGTATTCGTCTATCCGGGGCTCGAAACGGTCGACGCCAGCTCAGCCTCGCTCTCCGTGCGCGCCTTCGGCCACTCCTACCTCACCGACAGCGCCGCGGTGCTCGCGGACATCAAGTCGCTCCTGCGCCAGCGGCTGCCAGCAAAGGCGCGCGGTCTCGCCCAGGCCGGCACCTCCCCCGACTTCTACTGGAGCCTGGGGCAGCCGTAGGGTGGGTTAGGCCCGAAGGGCCGTAACTCACCATTGGCAGGCGAGACATGTTGCGTTACGGCCCTTCGGGCCTAACGCAACCTACGGCGCTCGCCTGCTTGAGCTCGAAGAGTAGGCGCTGATGTGTCAGGTTTCACGATGTCGAGATTCGGCAGTCGGGCGTCGGCAGTCGCAAAATTCGAGCCCAACGACTGCCGAAGCCCGACTGCCGATTGCCGGGCATGACTCGCCGATCTGAGGCTGAGCCTCGTTAGAGCTCACGGCAGCCGCATCAGCGGTTGCCCCATCCGCACCGTGGCGCCCTCCTCGACGGTTGCGCTCAGCCTGAAGCCCGCCGGCGCGAACACGACGATGGTCGAGCCGTGCTCGAACCATCCCAGCTCCTCGCCCTTCACGAAGGATGCATCGCAAGGGATGACGTTGGGGCCGCGGTATCTCAGGTTGAGGCGCACATCGAGGAAACGAAAGCGCATGCTGGCCACCAGGATGGCGGCCACCGGCACCAGCGTGACGGGGTGGCCGGTGGCGGCGAGCCGGGTGCGGACGATCGCCCGCTCGTTCTTGCAGAACAGCTTCTCGATGCGCTTCAGCGCAATTGGATTGACGTTCCAGGTGTCGCCCGAGATGTAGGTGACCTCCTCGACCCGGCAATCGTGCGGGGCATGGAAGCGGTGGTACATGCCCGACGTGAGCCGCAGCGTGACGTAGAGGCCGTCGCGGTAGACCTCGTCGCACTCGGGGCCGCCCAGCAGCTCCCGCAGCGCGTAGGGAAACCCCTTGACCTGCAGCAGCTCGGTGCCGGCAATCGCGCCGCAGGCGCCAACGATGGCGTCGCAGGGGCTCGCCAGCACGCCGGGATCGGCGTCGATGGGCCGGGCGCCGTCCTTGAGCTCGCGGATGAAGCAGTCGTGCATGCTCGAAAAGTGCGACTTCTTGGCCTCCGACAGGTCGAGGTCCGAGAACGCGCGCCAGACGCCGATCGAGAGATCGCGCACCAGCGGCTGCTCGATCCTGCTGAACCAGCCGAGGAACCGTGTCGCGAGGCGACGGGGGATGCGGTTCGTCAGCAGGAAGTTGAGGTCCTCCTGCTGGGAGACCTTGGCCAGCAGGGATCGCAGCATCGTCGGCGTCGTGGACGTCATGGACATCATGGGGCCTGTCATAAAAGAGTTAGGCGGCAGGGCTAGCGGTGTCGTCGATGGACTCGCATCTCGTCACATACGCCCTCTACGGGCTCATCGCCCTCGCCATGCTCTGGCTGCTGGCGAAGGCGAAGCGCCGGCTCGAGCTGTCGATGGCGAAGCACCCCTCGCTGACCGGCCACGCCCGCTTATCCCGGCGTATTGCGTCATTGCTTCCGTTTTATGAATACGACGAGGCTCGCTTCTTCGCCTCGGACGATGCACCGCACGATGTCGCGGAGCGTCGCCGCGCCGGCTTCGAGCGCCTGGCCCGGCTCTACGAGGAGCGTTTCCCCAAGACGCGGCAGGCCACCGCCAAGGTCAAGGACGCCATCTCCGACCTCAAGTTCACCGATGCCTACCGCGTGCCGTTCCAGTACAGCCGGATGGTACGCGAGAAGCTCACGGCCGGCACCTTCGTCGAGTCGTCCTCGGGCGTGACGCTCACGGACCTCGACGGCAACCGCTTCTACGACCTCACGGGCTCCTACGGCGTCAACGTCCTGGGCTACGACTTCTACAAGGCGTGCATGGAGCGCGGCCTCGCCCGCGTGCGCGCGCTGGGGCCCGTGCTCGGGCCGTATCATCCGCTGGTGGCCTACAACGCGGAGCGCCTAAAGCAGATCTCGGGCCTCGACGAGGTCTCGTTCCACATGTCGGGCACGGAGGCCGTGATGCAGGCGGTGCGGCTCGCCCGCTACCACACGCGCCGGACGCATCTGGTGCGCTTTTCCGGCGCCTACCACGGCTGGTGGGGCGACGTGCAGCCGGGCGTCGGCAACCCGGTGCCGGCGCGCTTAACCTACACCTTGCAAGACATGTCGGAGCGGACGCTGCACGTCCTGCGCACCCGCCGCGACATCGCCTGCGTGCTGGTGAACCCGTCGCAGGCCATGTACCCCAATGCGAGCCCCGCCGCCGATTCCGCGCTGGTCGACAGCGCCAGGACCTCGCACTTCGACAAGGCGGCCTATGCCGACTGGCTCAAGCGCCTGCGCGCCGTCTGCACGGAGCGCGGCATCGTGCTGATCCTCGACGAGGTGTTCGTCGGCTTCCGCCTGGCGCCCGGCGGCGCGCAGGCGTACTTCGGCGTCAGGGCCGACATGGTGACCTACGGCAAGACGCTGGCCGGCGGCTGGCCGGTGGGTGCCATCTGCGGCCGCGCGGACCTCATGAGACGCTACCGCGACGACCGCCCGGCCGACGTCTGCTTCGCCCGCGGCACCTTCAACTCACACCCCGGCATCATGGGCGCCATGGCCGAGTTCCTGGAGCGCATCGAGGCCCCGGAGACCGCCAAGCTCTACGACAACCTCGACGCCGTCTGGGACGGGCGCGCCGAGCGGCTCAACCGCCGCCTCGCCGAGGCGGGCGCGCCGGTGCGGGTGGCCAACATGTCCTCGATCTGGACGGTGCTCTACACCCGGCCGTCCCGCTACAATTGGATGCTCCAGTATTATCTGCGGGCAGAGGGTCTGGCGCTCAGCTGGATCGGCACCGGCCGCCTGATCTTCAGCCTCAACTACACCGAGGCCGACTTCGAGACCGTCGCCGATCGCTTCATCGCCGCCGCCAAGGGCATGGACGTCGACGGCTGGTGGTGGGCGCCCCGCGAGGCCACCAACCAGGCGATCCGCCGCCGCATCCTGCGGGAGATCGTGGCCGTCGCCATCTCGGGAGCCGCGGCTCCAGGCGCTCGGCGCGCAGGTGACCGGGGTCAGACCCTGCGGGTCTGACCCCATGCTCCGACGTCGGCATTGCCGCGAGACCGAGCCCACCCCTGGCATGGCACGTCTCTCATGACGGCAGTCGGGAAATGCTTCACCACCTCTCCGATCCGCCTCTTTGCGACTGCCGACTACCGACACCCGACTGCCGATGACGCGGTCACCGCAGAGCTCCTATCGTGAGGGTCCCGCCATGGGGTCAGACCCGCCGGGTCTGACCCCGCCGAGCGGCAATTTCAGGGTTCCAGGACACGCCCATCGGGATTTTCCCGATTTTTTGCCGGCTCGCCTGCGGGCGACAATGCCGCCGCCGCGCCTGAGTGCGCCCCAGGCCACCGGGTTGGGCCTCCCGGGTCCTGGCCGGTTTCCCACCAGCCCGCGCCGGGCCGTCCGCCCGCGCTTCAGGAGTGCCTCGATGAGTATCCTCGGAAGCATCATGTCATCGATCCTCGGCGGGCGGTCGCAGGCGGCACCGCCGCCCCCGCCGCCGGGACGGGAGCCCCACGTCTCGGCGCCGCCCGCGGCCTCGCGCGCCGCCGCCGCCTCTGCGCCTTCACAGCAGCCCACCCACGCGCCACCGCCGACGCCCACCCGCGAGGCGGCTGCAGCGGCCGCCCAGGTCGACGTGGCAGCCGTGCTCGACAAGCTCGCCAGGGAGGCCGGCCAGAAGCTCGACTGGCGCACCTCGATCGTCGACCTCATGAAGCTCCTCAAGCTCGACAGCGGCCTGGCGGCCCGCAAGACGCTTGCGCAGGAGCTCAACTACACCGGCGACACCAAGGACTCCGCGAAGATGAACGTGTGGTTGCACAAGCAGGTGATGGTCAAGCTCGCCCAGAACGGCGGCAAGTTGCCAGACGACCTGACGCCCGACCTGAAGCCCGACCTGAAGTCCGACCGGCTGCACTGACGCTTCCGACGTTGCCCCAACGAGGAGATCACAGATGGCGAACAAGACGACCTTCACGCCCGAGGAATGGAAGCAGGTGCTGGAGAGCGTGATGCTCTCCGGCATGGCGGTGACCGCCGGCGACCCCAGCGGCCTCATCGGCATGCTGAAGGAGAGCATGGCGACGGGGCGCAGCCTGGTGGCCGCCAAGTCCGACCCGCAATCCAACGAGCTGGTGCGCGCGGTGGCCACCGACTTCGAGACCAGCGAAGGCCGCCAGGCCGCCCGCGAGCGCCTGAAGGCCACCCTGCAGGGCAGCAATGCCGGCGACGTGAAGACCAGGTCGATCGCGGCGCTGCACGCCATCGCCGCCCTCATCGAGGCGAAGGCGCCCGAGGACGCCCCCGGCTTCAAGACCTGGCTGCAGCACATCGCCGCCAGCGCCGCGGATGCTGCCAACGAAGGCGGCTTCATGGGGTTCGGCGGCGTCAAGGTGAGCGACAAGGAGCGCGCCACCCTGGCCGAGCTGGCGAGCGCGCTCGGCCTCAAGCCGGGCACCGAGACGGCCGGCGTCGCCAAGGCCTGATCGCCCGATATCGTTCCGCCGCTTGCCGGCATCGCGCATGGGCGGGAGCCTGAGAAAAAAGGTTCCCGTCCGCTCGCCGATTGCGGGATACTGCGGCGATCGGCGCGAGAGCGGGGTCAGACCCCTCGCCCACAATGTAGAGTTTCATCGAAAGGTTCGAGGCGAGGGGTCTGACCCCGCTCGCCCGATCGCGAGCGAGCGAGGGCGAATGTCACAGGCTGGCGAGCAGTCTCTCCTTTGGCCGCGCAGCGCCGCCAGCGCGGCCATTTTTCGCGGGGGCGAAGTATTGCTGATCCAGCGCGGCAAGGAGGGTCCGTTCCGGGGCCTTTGGAGCCTCCCCGGCGGGCGCATCGAGCCGGGCGAGCCCGTGCGTGCCGCCGCCCTGCGCGAGGTGCGCGAGGAGACGGGCGTGACGGCCGAGCTGGCGGGCGTGCTGGATATCCACGACCTGATCCGCCGCGACGCCGCCGGGGAGGTTGCCTCCCACTACCTGCTCGCCGTTTTCTACGGCCGCTGGGTCTCGGGCGAGCCGGTCGCCGGCGACGACGCCACCGCGGCCCGCTTCGTCCCTCTCGACGCCATCCGCGAGTTGCATATGACCGATGGGGCCGACGCATTCGTCCGCCGTGCAGCGGTGTTGTTGCAGGTCGCGGACCGATAAGCCGGCCGATCCCCCAAATCTTTGCCCACTGCTCTTTGCCCGCTGCCGCAGCGGCGCCTAAAATGCCGCCCAAAGCACAGCCCGCAACACGAGCGAGGATGGGGCCATGCTGAGACCCGGCCGCAGATCCGGCCGCAGATCCGGCCTGAGCCGATCGCGCCGGGGGGCAGCCCTGCTGGGCGCGCTGGCGGCCTTGGGCCTGGGGCTCGCGGGCGCAGCCACAGACCCGGCCTCGGCGCAGGGCACAACGAGCGACACCAAGCCCTACGACGACAAGCTCATGCGCCTGTCCGAGATCCTTGGCGCCGTCCACTACCTGCGCGAGCTGTGCGGGGCCAACGACGGCCAGAAATGGCGCGACCAGATGCGGGAGCTGATGGACACCGAGGGCTCCTCGGCGCTCCGCCGGGCCAAGCTCACGCGCAGCTTCAACAACGGCTACCGCAGCTACAGCCGCACCTACAACGTCTGCTCCCAATCCGCCCAGACCGCCATCGCCCGCTTCCTCGCCGAGGGCGCGGAGATCGCGGAGTCGCTTGCCAAGACGGCGCCCTGATGAGTGATGCAAGCGAGCCACGCTCGCAGCGGCGTCTCGGTTAATCCTTAACCGTGGCTGCGATGGCTGCCAGCGGGGGGCATGCTACGGTCGCGCTCGGGGTCGGATCCTCTGCACAGAAGGGGTCAGACCCCTCGCGTTCTGCCTCGTGCTTTGCTCGGGCGTTGGAGGCGAGGGGTCTGACCCCTTCGAGGCGAAGGGCCTGATCCCGCATTGGGGGTGCGCATCCCGCCTGGGGGCAGGCGGATGCGGAGGGATGGAGGGAGATCATGCTGGCGCTCGCCGAGAACAGCGACGACAGTCTCAAAGCGCTCAACTACATACTGAATGCCTGGGAGGAGGCGGCCGAGAACGGCATCCCGCCGGAGATGATGGCCTACGCTGCCCTCTATGCCGCCCTCACCGACCTGGTGAGCGCCTTCGGCGAGGGCGCCGTGGTGAACCTCATCGGCGAGCTCGGCCCCCGCATCGAGAAGGGCGAGTTCACCCTCGTCCGCTCTCGCCAGTGATAGGTGTCAGACCCTCCGGGTCTGCCACCATGGCTCCCATGCGGGGAGGTGAAAAGGTGTCAGGCCCAGAGGGTCTGACACCGCAGGGTGATTCAAAGTACCGCACTGCTTGGTAGCTGACACGGGGCGCAAATCGGATTCTGTAGCGGAGCCACTGGGATGGAGGTGGC